>CANFLL010000136.1 GCA_947447825.1 Chitinophagaceae bacterium
AGGTCTGGTATATTTAAAGTTGGCAGGGTTTTATTTGTCAAATTGTATGCTACCCTGTCACACAAAACGCTTCCCGCAAACGTGTGTATGCTACCCTGTCAGTTCAGTAGAATTTATTTACCTTTTCCTGCGATTTATTTACTCTGTTGTACCTGAAAATCATGAGTGAAAAGATTGGATTCGGTTAGTGGTTAGTGGTTAGTGGTTAGTGGTTAGTGATTAGTGATTAGTGATTAGTGATTAGGTTAGTAGGGAACAGCCTTAATTGATAGCTTGCATAAAAAAGGCAGTGCCTTCCTAAGAAAAGCACTGCCATCTGAAGTTTAAAATGACAAATCGAAATAACATTGTATTGTAGTGAAACCTGCTCTATGTATTTTAGATAGCTGTAATAGAGAATAAACACAGATTTCGCAATAAAACTCTAATCAAAATAAAATAAAATAAAATTTATCCTAATAAAATGCCAGCAATAGTGGCTGATAAATAAGAAGCCAAAGTGCCACAAAGAAGCGCACGCATTCCTAGTTTGGCTAAGTCTCCTCTACGCTCAGGCGCAATTTCTCCTATGCCGCCAATTTGCATACCTACACTACTAAAATTGGCAAATCCGCAGATAGCAAAGCTTGCAATCATTGTTGCTTTCTCACTAAGTTTCATCACTAATTGATGGGTAACAGGATCTTTTGCGGTAAGATTTGAGAAAGCTACAAACTCATTGATGGTAATTTTTTGTCCTAATAAAGCTGCAACATTGTTAACATCGGCAGCAGGAACCCCCATTGCCCATGCCATTGGATAGAATATTTTACTGAATATATAATCTAATGACAAAGTGAAATCTAGATGAAACCAACCACCTACTTTTCCTAACAGAAAGTTTACCATCGTAATCAACGCAATAAATCCGATTAACATGGCAATCACATTCATTGCAATCTTAAATCCATCGCCGGCACCATGGGAAATGGCATCAATAATGTTACGATAAGGCGTTTTTACTTCTAGTTTAACATCGCCCATTGTTTCGCTTTCCTCTGTTTCTGGCCACACTATTTTACTGATAACTAATGCACCAGGAGCAGCCATCAAACTAGCTGTCAACAAGTATTCTGCCTTTGCACCAAAGTTTACATATACAATTAATATTCCACCTGCAATGCACGCCAAACTTCCGCTCATACTTGCTAAAAGTTCGCTCATTGTCATTCCATTTAAGTAAGGACGAATCATTACTTGTGCTTCCACCTGACCCACAAAAGCACTGGCAACATTGCTTAAAGCTTCGGCTCCACTGACGCGCATTATAAAGTTCATTGCTTTAGCAATTACTGAAACGATGCGTTGCATGATGCCCCAGTGATAAAAAATAGCCACTAAAGCACATACTAAAATGATGGTAGCAGTAACACTAAAAGCAAATATAAAAGTTTGGGGAGAGCGATAAGTAATAAAATTGCCACCATTGCCTTGCACAGCTATTCCGCCATAAACAAAGGCCGCACCTTCCTTGGCAAATTCTTCAATATGACCAATTTGGTGTCCTACCCACTTAAAAAAGTTAGTTACAAGTGGGACTTTAAGTACTAAAAGTGCTATCGTCATTTGCAAACCCAAGCCACATGCCACCAAACGATAATTGATTCTTTTTTTATTATTAGAACAAGCATACGCTATTCCTAATATTAAAAGAATACCAAACAAACCCTGAAAACGCTCCATAAACTTTTGATTAGTTAAATAAATAAAGTTTGGAAGATATATAAAAAACTGAAACCTGATATATTTTTTATATCAATTCTTACTAAACCCTGTGAACAATTACTTTTGCACCGTATTATTAGGGTTTCAAAATTATTTAAAATTAAAATTGTTTAAATTGAAATATTCGCAAATAGCAGGGGTCATAATTGCATTTTTAGTAATTGGTGTTTGTTTCCTACCATGGAGTTTTGTGGCAGAACACCAACTTTTGATAAGCGGTATGAGTTCGAAAGGAACAGATTTTGGCAAGCCTGGTTTGATGAATATTTTTTTTAGCGGCATCATGATTTTATTATTTTGCATTCAGAAAATATGGGCAAAACGTACTAATCTATTCATAGGAGCTATCAATTTTGCTTGGTCGGTAAGAAACTATCTATTAGTTACTACTTGTTATTTTGGCGAGTGTCCGGAAAAGAAGATTGGGCTATTTGCTTTATTGATTTTTGCCTTTGGTGCCATGATTATGACTTTTTTTCCTAAGATAAAAATTAGTGAAGACTAAGAAAAATAGTCAAACAAAAAAATAGTCAAACAAAAAGCGGTCACTAATCCTTATAGACTAGTAACCGCTTGCATATTATTTTAAACACTCTTTCTTTTTTTACCAGAATCTTGGAACATCTTTCTGATGTTTTGCTGTATGGGTTTGCCACAGATTCCAAATTAAGAATTGAGATAAAAAATCTTCAATCTATTTGTTAGAAGAAAATCAGTTATCAAAAGACTAATTTATTCTTTAGTCTTCTCCTTAATGTAAGCTAATTGAGCATCAATATCAGCTGCATTTGCACCTTTGGCCTTTGCGGCTTCTTTCTTTTTGCTCATTTTATTTATCAAATCATTAATTTGAGGTGCAACACCATATTGCGCAAGTTTCTCTTTAAAAGCAACGACTTCATCTAACCCCTTCTTGAAATTTTCCGTATTGTTTACCCTGCCAAGAAAATCAATATAGTTTGGTAAATTATTATACTTCTGTTGTAGATTTTTCTCGGTAGCAAAACCCTTGTTCAATTCATCGAAATCTTTATCTCCCTTAGTAAGAAAATCAACTTTGTTTACAGCCGTTTTCAATGCTCCTTTATTATCTTTTTTAAGTTCAGGCAATAATGAAATAGCTTTCTCTTCATCAACAGATAAAACAGCTTCGAGAGCCGCACCGGCCACGGTGTAAGAACTATCTTTAGTAGACTTTACATATAAAGATAAATATTTACTATTTTTTGTTTTAGACAAAGCTGTAATGGCGTAGGCACGTACATATCGACGAGGATCGGCATTTGCTAATTGCTCAATTTTGCTCAAAGTAGCAGCATCAAGGGTAGTGTCTTGCAAGGCCAACATACTACGATTTCTGAGTTTGAAATATGGATCGTTTAACCCTTTCTTTAACAACTCGAACGCAGCCGTTTCGTTTTTATGTTTAGTGGCATAATCGATAGCTTCTCTTCTATCCACAAAATTTTTGGCATTGTTGTATTGATATACGAATTCATCCGTTGATTTATGGTCTTTCTTTTCCCATAAAGTAAACTTATCAGCATCCACATTTATCCAATCGGGTTTTGAAGCTGCATTAAACGTAAAGGTATCCGCCAGATTACGTACCCAAACAGTGGTTCTTGTATTTTTACCACCAGCATAAACATCTACATCAAGTGGAAGTGTGAATATTTTGTTTTGAGACTGTGTTTGTTTTATGAAAACAGAAGCTTTTTTGCTATCAGCATCATAGGCATAACTGATATCAACCTTTGGATGACCACTACCAAAATACCATTGATTGAAGTACCAATTTAAATCCATACCCGTTACTTGTTCAAAAGCAAGGCGTAATTTGTGTGCACTACCATTGCCAAACTTGTTGGTGTTTAGGTATAAATTCAAGGATTTAAAGAAAGCACTGTCACCTACATAATGGCGCAACATGTTCAAGATACGACCTCCCTTAGGATAACTCACATTATCGAAAACATCCTCTTTATCATCATAATAGAAGCGTACTAAATCCTTTTTTGCATTAGCTGGATTACCTAAGTAGCGTTGCATTTTTGCATAATTTTCTTCGGAAGCTATGTCTCCACCATATTTATATTCCTTCCACAAGTACTCACTATAATCTGCAAAGGACTCATTAACCGTAATGTTGCTCCAACTTTCGGCAGTAACTAAATCTCCAAACCACTGATGAAAAAGTTCGTGTGCAATTACGTCTTCCCATTCATTACCGTCCACTAACTGTCTTGCATTTTGCTGAGCACCTTCGCCATGAAGTGTAGATGTAGTATTTTCCATTGCACCACTCACATAATCTCTACCAACCATTTGCGAATATTTAGCCCAAGGATAATCTATTCCTGTAACTTTTTCACTGTAGAATTTAATCATTTCGGGCGTTAATCCGAATATCCTGCGAGCTACTTTTTCATATTCCTTCTCTACATAATAATTTACTTCCTTGCCTTTGTAACTATCTTTTACGATAGAAAATTTGCCCACACCCATAAACATTAAATAAGGAGCATGTGGCAAGTCCATTTTCCAGTAGTCAGTTCTAGTGCCATCCAAATTCTTTGTTTGAGAAACCAATACTCCATTACTTAGCGTAACATATTTGCCTGGCACCGTCATAATAATTTCGTTGGTAGTTTTCTGATTAGGCTTATCAATGGTAGGCACCCAAGCAGAGTTAGATTCTGTTTCGCCTTGCGTCCATATTTCAGTAGGTTTTGTACTATCCTCACCTGTTGGATTGATAAAGTAAAGTCCTTTTGCATCATTAATAGCAGCACTACCTTTTGATTTAACATCATTTGGTTTGGCAGTGTAGTCTATGTATATGGTATATGATTCACCTTTTTTGAATGTTCTTCCCAATTTGATATTTAGGCTAAGGTTATCATAGACATATTTTAGAGGAATGTTTTTTCCATTGGCAACCAGTTCTACGGCATTGATGTTCATTGCCTGAGCATCCAACGAAAGACTATCGGTAGGATAAAAATGTGGCTTCAAAGTTATCCATGCCTTACCATACATATACGACTTAGCATAATCGAACTTTGCTTTCACTTTGGTGTGTACCAAATCATTAATCTTGGTAGCGGTGGCACGATAAACTTTCATCCATGGTTCTTCTTTTGGTACTTCTTCTTTTTGCGCCATTGCGTTTAATAGGCTCATTGCCAATACTAGGGTCAATAATTTTCTCATTTGTATCTTTTTGATAATTCTGCCAAATTAATAATAATAGATTTATCAGAAGAAATAAAGTATTAGTGGTTAAAATATTGGAATGAGTGGGGATATTTATGTTTATTACAAAAGATGGAATTAGAAAAGTGGCGTTTATTTTGGTAAGGACCCAGAGTAGTGATTTGAAGTAAGTTGCCAGAAGCACCATTTTAAGGGGTGCTTCTGGAACATTAAAAGATACCTGTTTCATTGATATTTACACTCAATGAAACTATTATGTCTATTAATTATTTCCTTTTGCCTGCATTTCGATTGTCGAACTTACGTTTTTTAGGATTAAATCCTCCACCACTTCTTGGCTTTCTAGTATTTGGTTGATAGGCTGGGGTTGCACCAAACTGTTCTGGTGTGACCATTTTGTTTACTTCTTTGCCGAGTAGTGCCTCAATGTCTGCAAATTTATTTTGTTCTTTTTCGCTAACCAATGTAATGGCAATTCCATCAGCTTCGGCCCGGGCTGTTCGGCCAATACGGTGAACGTAGTCCTCGCCATCATTTGGCACATCATAATTAATTACCAAATCGATGGTATCAACATCTATTCCTCTACTCAAAATATCTGTAGCAATAATGATAGGAATCCTTCCACTGGTAAATCCTTGAAGCACTTCTTCTCTTTTTGTTTGTTCAAGATCGCTATGAATTTCGGCAACGTTCATACGAGCTTGTTGCAGTTCGCGCGCCAACTGTTTCACATCTTGCTTCCTTCCACAAAAAACAACTGCACTTCTGTGAGGAGTTGATTGCAACAAGTGTTTGACCAATGGTAGTTTTTGAGGTTCATAAACAACATAAGCTTGTTGCACAATCTTTTCGGGTGGTCGAGAGATAGCTATGTTTATTTCGGCTGGATTTTGAAGAATATTTCTAGCTAGTCGTCTAATTTTTTCGGGCATGGTAGCCGAGAACAAAAGTGTTTGTCTTTTGGTAGATATATGTGCTATGATACTATTGATATCATCTTGAAAACCCATATCAAGCATACGATCAGCTTCGTCGAGTACTAAAAATTGAATTCCGCCAAAGTCAACATAACCCATTTTTAAGTGAGCAAGAAGCCTTCCTGGCGTACAAACCACAATGTCGGCACCAGTTTGTAAGGCTTTTTTCTCAGCCACAAAGTTCTGTCCATCACTACCACCATATATTGCAATAGAGCTGATGTTTGTGAAGTAGGAAAGCCCTTCTATTACTTGACCAATTTGTATGGCAAGTTCGCGAGTGGGCACCAAAACCAAGGCATTAACTTTACTATGATTATTGTTTTGTATTATTTTATCCATTACGGGAAGCAAAAAAGCAGCTGTTTTACCAGTACCCGTTTGAGCAGAGGCAATGAGGTCTTTTCCCTGCATGATTAATGGAATAACCTGTTCTTGCACAGGTGTAGCGGTTTGGTAACCAGAAGATTCGATACCTTCTAAGAGTGTTGGCTGAAAATTAAATTCTGAAAAATGCAAAATGATGTTGATTTATGATAGCAAGCTTAGTGCATTGCTTTCTTATTACTTAATTGAAGTGGCTAAAGATAAGAAGTTGGCTAGAAAAACAGTCACCTTTAAAAGAAAAGATGAACATTGAAGTTTTTTTAAAATAGATTTTTACTTTCAAGCCATCCACTTAAATACATTTACTTTACCTTTTAAAAAGAATACCTAGCAAATGCAAGTAGATAAAACAACCTTACAGGATATTTCAATATTCCATTCCGATGAAACACAGTCAGTTTTTTATTGGCTTAACCATTCTACAACGAAAGGAGGTAGAGAATATTTACGTATCTTATTATCTAATCCTTTAAACAATATTGCTGCAATTGAAGACACGCAAAACACCATAAAATATTTAATGAGCGTGCATCAGGATTTGCCTACCACAATAACCAATGGCACCATCATGGTTATAGAAAGTTTTTTTGAAACAGCTACAGACATTTATCCTAAACATCCTAACATTTGGAATAGTATAGTCTATAAAATTATTAGTGCCCCAGACTTTTCTATTACAAAATATTCAGCTACCCACTTTGTTGGTTTCATCAAAGACTTAGTGTGTATTGCGGAAAAGTTAGCAAAGAATGAAAAAAGTAGTTTGATTGCACAATGGTGCAACCTGATTGTTAAGAAGACCGAAGAACCTGTTATTCAAACTGTTTTGAAATGGCCGAAAGATAAAAAGATGACTTATAGAGAAATCCTATGGTTAGGGTCTTATTTGAAACTGCATTTTAAAAAGCAAACGCTTGAACTAATAGAGCTATATAATAAAATTGATGCCTACACAAGCCTTGCGATTGCATCGAAAAAACATTCATTAACATTTCCAGTTTTCAATAACTCAACCGATCCATTAATTCATGCAAAAGGACTATATCATCTTTTGCTTAAAGTACCTGTTTGCTATGATATACAACTAAACAAGTCAACAAACTTTATGTTCCTTACGGGCGCAAACATGGCTGGTAAAAGCACTTTTATTAAATCGGTAGGCACTAGCATTTATTTAGCCCATATAGGCATGAGTGTACCAGCAGAACATATCGAGCTTTGCTTGTTTGAAGGACTGCTGACCAACATTCAAGTTGAGGACAACTTGATTAGAGGTGAGAGTTATTTTTATAATGAAGTGAAAAGAATTAAACGCACAGTAGAAAAAATAAGTGATGGAAAGCGATGGCTAATACTGATTGATGAACTGTTTAAAGGTACTAATGTTCAGGATGCGATGAAGTGCAGTATTGCCGTTATTGAAGGACTGCATAAGATGAGCAATGCACTTTTCATTCTTTCTACTCATTTATATGAGATTGCAGATCCTTTACGTAAACACACCAATATTGATTTCCGCTTTTTTGAAACAAGTGTACATGATGACCAATTGGTATTTAGTTATCAACTACAAAACGGTGTTAGCAATGATCGATTAGGCTATTTGATTTTAAAGCGTGAAGGAGTTGTGGAAATGCTGAACAAACTGCATTGACTTTAATTTAGGGTGCATAAAAGTTTTTGCTTTCAAGACGCATTATCATGCGTCTATAATACTAACATGTAACCTTTATAGCAAAAAAGCTTATGCCCCCTTCAAATCAGTACCTTCTTTCCTTGTTACTTTCAACTTTATAGGCTAGTTTAAAGGTAGAATGTATGGGGAAAGCGATCTAAAAGCTTCAACTTGCCAGTGCGATGCTTACAGTTGCCATTGTATGCCTAAAAGTGACCATCTTTTGCCTTTCACTTGCCATTATAGCTCCTGTAATGGTAAGTGAAACACAAAAGTTTGTGTTTTTTACTTACATCTTGGCAACTTTCTGGCTTAAACTTGCCAAGATAGCTGCAATCTTGGCAAGTTTTTAGCATACATTGGCAACCGGAAGCCTCGCACTGGCAACTGTAAGCTTTTGAAGGGTTACCTTTACCATTAATAAGGAAAGAGGAAGGTTTAGAAGTATGAATGTTGGTTTAAAACCTGCTTCCCTTAAACAAAAAGTGGCCACCTTTTCTGCTTCATAGAAAACAGTTTCATCTAAAGGATATTGTTTGAATTAATAATATATTAGTCTGAGGATAATAGTTAGGATTTATACGACCAATCTTAAATATCCTACCAATCAGTTTAATACTTTTTCAGACGTACTTTTAAACGAATTAACATAACTAACTTGTCTTTTCTTTAAAGTCTGTTTCTTTATAATCATGAATAAAACCTCATTAATTGAATTCCATTGATATTAAAAAAAATAAATGACTATCCGCTATTTGGTAATTAAGTATACCATGGATTTTTTAGTGTAGCAACCACAAGTCTATCAAATAATTTTTCACCAAAGTATCTCCTGTTGAACTTATAACAGAATTCATTGAGATAGTTCTGCATATACTCATCCTTTAC
>CANFLL010000137.1 GCA_947447825.1 Chitinophagaceae bacterium
ACTTGAAAAAAAGTTGTAGGATTATAGGGGTAATTTATTAACACATATAAATACGAATCTGGATGACGAAGATTTTAAACGCCGTAACACCCACGGCTGTAAAGGATTTGTGAGAACTCGTATTTTAACCTTCAAGATTGTTTTTCTTTTCATTTCACAATTATTGAGACGTTCGTTACAAAGAGAATTAAATGACTTCTTCGGTCGTTTGTACAATGCTGAATATAGCATCCAGAAGGTAACGAAAAGTGCGTTTTCCCAAGCTCGCTCCAAACTGAAACATGAGGCATTCATAGAGTTAAGCCATTCTTCAGTAGATTTTTTTTATGACAATTCACCCTATCTGTTGTGGGACAAACATAGGCTATTGGCTTGTGATGGGAGCACCATCAGGTTGCCAGACAGCCAAGATATAAGGGAGAAGTTTATGCCCACAGGTTTTGGTCCGAATGCGGATGTTGAAAGTTCTTTGGCAACCATTTCATTAATATATGACCCATTGAATCTGATTACACTAAACGCCAAGATTGACGCATACAATGTTTCAGAAATCACCTTGATGAAACAGCAGTTGGGAGAGGTTTCCTTTAAGCCAAATGATATTCTTTTAATGGACAGGGGATACCCAAGCATCAGCTTAATATATGGGTTGCACCATCGAGAAATTGGTTTTTGTATTCGCTTGAAAGATGATTGGTGGAAGGCAGTAAATGAGATGCTCAAGGCAGGGGAAACAGACAAGATTGTCACCTTTATCCTGCCTAAGAAGGACAAGTATTTGCAGCAGTTCTATAAAAGCGACTCAGATAAGGTGACGGTCAGAATTTCAGTAATAGAATTAGAGGATGGTAAAAGGGAAATCCTTTGTACAAGCCTTCTGGACACCAAGAAATACACGTTGGAGGATTTGAAACAACTGTATCATATCAGATGGGGAATAGAAGAAGCCTACAAGCTATTTAAGGTGCGGGCAGAAATGGAGTCGTTTTCTGGAATGACCGCATTGTCAGTGAAACAAGATTTCTATGCAGGCATATTTTCTATGAATTTATGTGCAATGATGAGCTTTCCGATTGAACAAAAGGTTAGGGAAGAAAGTAAGGAAGCCAAATTGAAAAATACAAAGATGGTGAACAGAACCAATGCATTCTCTTTAGTTAGGGAATCAATGGTGGGAGTTTTTTTGAAGAAAAAAATAAGAAAGTTCTTGCAAACAGTGGATAATATCCTCAAAAAAACAACTGAGGCAATCAGACCTAACAGAACCTTTCCCAGAAAACATAAACAGAAAAAACCTAAATCAATGAACTATAAAATAATGTGATGAAATCTCTTAACTTAACGACATTGCAATATAGATATAAAAAATCCGTTAGTCAAACAAATGACTAACGGATTCTTATTTTACGAACAATTATGTAATTGGCATAGAGGCTCGTACTAATAACTATTACTTACCACTTTGCCACTTATTCATCTTAGATAAATTTGAACAATAAATCCTTATCTCTACGAACTTTTGCCAAACCAGCTAACCAATCCCCTTCGTGGCGGTAACCAAGAGGTAAAACCAAAGTAGCAGTAAGACCTTGTTCTGTTAAACCTAAAATTTCATCATATTGTGCTGGAACAAATCCTTCCATTGGGGTTGCATCCACCTGTTGTTCAGCAGCTGCTGCCAAACCAATTCCTAAAGCTATGTAAGTTTGTTTAGCAGCCCACAATGCTTTTTCTTCAACGGTTTTGCTTGCAACAGAGCCTGATAGGTATGCTTTGTAATCATTCAAAGCTTCTAGTGGCAAACTTCTTTTCGTTGCAGTATCTGCAATAAAAGTATCAATTTGTTCTTGAGTTACATTTGTCCAAGCAGCGAAAACAATTAGGTGAGAAGAATCTACAATTTGTGTTTGACCATAAGAAGCTGGTAAAAGTTTTGCTTTAACTTCTGGATCAGAGATTACCAATACAGTATAAGGCTGCAAACCAAATGATGAAGGTGTCAATTGGATAGCATCAAGAATTGCATTCAATTTTTCTTCAGAAACCTTTTCGCCATTCAATTTCTTTGCGGCATAACGCCATTTTAAATCATCAATTAAACTCATTTTTTTAATTTTAAATGTTTATTAAATAATATTTTGTGGTTGATTAATTGTTTTGCGAAAATAAGAGATTGAATGAATGTATATACATCGAATTAAGAAAAATGTTCTGTTATAATGATTCTTTTATTTGTTCCAGTCCCACAAAACAATATGCCAATGAATGCCACCATATACTTGTGAATCTACAATCTCAAACCCAGTTGACAGGTGCGCTTTTAACGAAGGTGCATTATTGGTTGCCACATCGGTAATGCAATAATCGAATTTGTTAGAAAGATTTTCTTTGAAATGATTGTATAACAACTTAGATATTCCTTTTCCTCTAAACTCTTTGGCAACGCATAACTGTCCTACCGCAACATAGTTGCTGTCTTTAAGTAATGTTCCTTTAAAGTTCACAGTATCAACTGCGTCGAACAATTCCCCTAATAAAGCATGACTATGTCTAATTGATTTTGGAGAAACTAATGCATAACCAATGACTGCTTTTCCGTGTTTGGCAATGACAGAAGGATGTGCATGATGCATTTCTTTTAAAAAGTTGATAGGATATTCTGCTGAAACGTAGCCTTGGCTAAGGGCTTCTGGTTTATCTATGTATTGATAATGATTTAATTTTTGAAGTTGACTTATTCCTTCCAATTCACTCTCTTCGGATACTAGTTTTATGGTAATCATCTACAAACAATTAAATTTATTTAGAATGTTCTTGTAATGTGAGGGGGAAATAAGGAACAATTCGTCTATTGTAAACTGACGCTACCATGTAGCCAAGAACACAACCTAGTAGTGCCCCAAAAAGGACATCCAGTGGATAGTGAACGCCCACATAAACCTGACCATACGAAATGGTGGCAGCCCAAAGGAAGAATAACCATGTAAATTTTGTAAAATAGGGTTTTGCAGATTGTGTAATGAACATTGCAAAACCAAAATGATTAGTGGCGTGGGAGGACGTAAAGCTAAACCCACCCGAACAATGATCGAGCAACAGCCTCACTTTAATCTGTATGTAAGGGTCGGAGCAAGGACGTAACCGCATGAAATACGGTTTAATGATGGAACTACTTACTTGGTCTGAAATTAAAATGTTCAATAGGGCAAATGCAAGCCAAGGCCAAGTCTTTTTCCCGAAATTTAGAAACATAAATGCCAAAAGGAAAACATATAAAGGCACCCAAGAATTTGCCTCACGCCACACAGGATACACTTTATCGAGCAACGGATTAGTAAATGTGCTGTTTATAAGTACGAATAAACTTTTGTCTGCCTGAATTAACCAATCAATAAAGTGTGCCATGTGCAAATCATCATTTAAATGCGGGAAAAGATAAAAAGACGTAATTGCTTAACTGTAGTATAGTTAAACAATAAAGTAACCTCAAAATTTAAACCTCAAAATTCAAATCAATAAATTACTGTTCAAGGTTCTTTTTAACTTCTTCTATTTTAAGTTTAAGTTCTTCGTTGCTTTTTTCAATGCTTGCCACCTTCTCAGAAATATCCACTATGTCTTTGTCCACTTCTTTTAGTTTGGATGCCACTTCTTCAATATCTTTTTTAACCTCCGCAATTTTAGTTTCTTTTTGATTCACTTTTTCAGCCATCCTCTCTTTAAAGCTATCTGTCCATGCAGTGTTCAATTTATCTTGCATGTCAGCCAAATCATCACTAATCTTCTTCAAGAACTCTCTTTGGTTTGCAAGTCTAGCTTGTTGTCTGCCCTGGAAATCTTTTTTGTTAGTTAATATTCTCTCAAGGTTTATTTTGTCAGTTGTTCTTTTCTCTAATTTTTCAGTAAGCACATTCAAAAAGTCGGTTTGCTTCACCAACCAATCTGCTCTTTTCAATTCATTTTGTTTCTTTCTTTCCTCCCATTCTTCCTGTTTCTTTTGCATTTCTGCACGGTGTGTTTCCCAGGTTTTGTTCAGGTCACTGCCTATTGCTTCAAGCGTACTATATATTTTTTGTTTGTCTTCTCTAGTAATCTCTTCCTGATTTTCATTCAATACTCTTCTCACATCCCTCAATCCCTCCGATTTCATTTTAAGCGAACTCTTCGGTTCAGCTTCTTTGGTAGCAATAATCCATTCCACGTTAGCCAGTTCAGCACCATTGGACACAAAGTGAGCAACCAATTGTTTTAGCGATTCGTACAATGAATTAGTAGAGGCATCTGGGTGACAAGATTCTATTACTTCAATTAGAATGGAAGAAAGTTGTTGTGATAAATTAATACGCTCATTTTTCTTCTCCCGAAGCGTTGTATAATAGGCATCTTCTTCTGCTCTTAGTTTTTCTCTTAGGGTATTAAACTTATCCCAAGCAGCAGTTCTTCTTTCTTTAGATGGCCACCTCGATTGTTTAAAATTTTCGAAAGTTTTATCTGTCAAGGTTTTAAGGTTAAGGATAGCATCCTTATCTGGGCTGTTAGCATAGAAGCCATCCTTCACCAACGCTTCAATCTCATTAATTTGTTGTTCAGCATTAGTGGCAAATTCCTCGTTTTCATGAGTAATGAGGTCTTGTTTTTCCTTTAAGGTACTGGCAAGTGTTTCGAAGAGAGTAAGTGTAGTTTGTTTTTCTTCAGCATCGGTAAAGGTAGTAGCCCTGAAATGTTCAGTGATTTCACTTTTCATTTGCCACAGTGTCTTGCTATTTGGGTTTTCGTGTCCAAAGGCTTTAATTAGCTCATCAAATTTTTCAATCTTGTGTATTAATTCGGCTGCTGTCATAAAATTAATCTTAGGCTAAAAACAATGTAATGTCTCTTAATGGTTGAACGAATTTATTCATATTAAACAATAGAACAAATTTATAGGCAATTCATTATATTTTTTACATTTCATTAAGAACAAATATCAATATTGATATTTTTTGTTGCTGATAAGTGGTTCATTAAGTAGATAAAGCAACAATGTATTCTAATTAAACCTGAAATTAATAGTTGAAACTGATTTTAGAGATGACTAACGGTAATCAATTTGTGATTAAAGCAAGTGATAAAAGAATCTGATTCTAAACAGCTTACTAAAGTAATTGAATTGAACTAATCAGTACTTTTTTAATAAAACAGGAGATGTTTTGATTGTAATGTTCGAATAACTATTAGTTAGTCAATTCAAACTGCCCATTTATGTTTAAATTTAGAATCCATCAGTAGGGGTTGTGACTAATTAAAAGCAAGGTTAGTTAGTGAGATTCATGAACAAGAACGCATTTATTGGCTAATAAGGGTCATTCATCTGAATCAGGATTTATCTGATTAAAGTATATTTAGGATTGGGTGCACTCAACTGACGAATCCAATAATAATTCCAATCCTTGTAAGACACGGTGTCCGTTGCCAAGTTTCAGACACACCTAGACTAGATTGCAGCAGCCAAAACTGCCTACTAAACCAAGAGTAACACAAACGACAACTCCAAAATAAATAGAGGATTGAAAGGGCTACCGTATGTTTCGTTCAACAGGTTTTTCATTGCATGTCCTAAGGGGCGCAACGAAAACCTATTTGTTTTGCGTTCGTGCTATTAGGCTGCTAAATATCAACCGACAATTTTAGATGTCTGCCAAACCCTTCACGAATAATACGCATAAGTGTCGACAGACGAATGTCACTTGCATTGTTTTCAATTCGTGAAATATACGTTTTTGTTGTGCCACATTTAACCGCAAGCTGCTCTTGAGTCATATTATGTTCCTTTCGCATTTCTTGCAACATTACACCCAACTTGAATGTTTCGTAACCCTCTTCAAAGGTTTCTCTGTCCTTTGTACCACGAATGCCATATTGGTCATCTATGAATTCATCAAGGTCAACCAATTTATTTTGCTTTATCTTCATAATATTTATTTTTTAGTTTTTTTTTGCTCTTTCAATTTCTTCAACTGGTGTTTTTTGAGTTTTCTTTTGAAACCCATTAATTAAGATAACCAATTTCCCTTCATCAAAAAAGCAAAATATGCGAAAAATGTCACTACCTGAACTTACCCGAATTTCATAAATCCCATCGGTTCCTGTCAAATGTTTAAGATACTTTTCAGGTACAAAAGGGATGTCACGGATTAAGCGTATTGTCCATAATATACGTGCTTGAACTTTTTTATTCTGCTTGTTATAAAACGTCCAAAAATCATATCCGTAAACTTTTAAACTTCGTATTTGCCCTTTAAAATCATCCAAGATGCGAAGTTATCTAATTAGGTAATACCATTCAACTTTTTTAGGCAATTCAGTTGTAGTATCTGTCACCAAGCATGACGCACAACGAAAAAGGCTTGCTGCAGGTGGGGAAATAAAATTCCGTCTGCCCGAACCGCTGCTGATTAAAAAACTGCTGATGAAGATAAGTACAAAAGCCTAATAGAATTCCGTCAAGCTGGAACTGAAGCACAGCAAAGAAGTGAAGTTGATGCTTACAACGTCAAGCCCCACTTGCAGCAAACCCAATGTTGGTAGCCGTTCATTTTCTTCGTGTAGTCTTTCAAGCAGAAAACTGTGTCAAGTGGTGGTTTGTGTGAACATACTGCAAAGCACCCCAATTGTCTTTTGAAAATTTGCCAAAATAAGGGTGTCTGCCAATTTCGTTTTTCTCTCCATACTTGTAAAACCTTTCAATATTTTCAAGTAACCTTTTTTTTTCTGTATCAAAATCTTTGTCCACTGTGATGGCATAATCAGAAAATGTCTTTTGATTTTTTCCTAAGTCGCCTTTTTTTATGGCACTAAGTACAATCCGTTTCACCAATGTTCGCATTATGAAATTACTTTTGTCCTCAAACGGCAATATCCCTGTGGCTTTCTCAAAACCAATTGAACAATGTGCCATCATTTGTGCAATGGTCATTTTGCCCCATTGTCTTGCATTGTCGTTTTGTAGATTTTCTACTCGTTTGCGAATTTCTAAATATTCTGCTTCGTTAAATAAAGACTTCATTTTTGTATTGTTTTATTTACAATACAAAGTTGGTACAACCCTACTGACAACTGTTTGTCAATTAGAAAAATGAAAGCCTAAATATTTTTTGAAATTCCTGCAACTACTTCTTTTAAAAGTATTTTCAATTCCTTTGGTTCTAAAATTTTAGCATTGTCTGCAATGGTTAAAAACCATCTTGAAAAAGTTTGAAGGCAATTGGTTTTAAATTCCATTTTAATACTGCTCCCATTTTCTTGTTCACTCACAAAGCCATATTTATATTTTTGTTCTTCTATAAAATGAGCCACTTCTTTTTTCACTTTTATTATTGGTCTGTAAATAATTTCTTGTATCTTTTGGTTGGCACTATATTCTTTAAGTGTTAGATGATTTTGTAAGAATGGTTTGCCAATGAGTTTAATTTGTGCAATTCTGTCAATACGAAAATGACGATAATCTTTTGTTTCGTTGCTGTAAGCAACGGTATTCCAAATGCCGTTTTCGTTTATTATTCCAATCGGCTCAATGATTTGTGAAGCAGTATTTTTTGGGTCAAATGCTGTGTAAGTTATTTGCAAGGCTTCTTTATCAGTGAGACTTCGCATAATAAAAGGCAAATTTTTATCGGCTAATTCACTCTTAGCATTTTTGACTATGCTAATACTATTGTCCATTTCTTCCGTTATTTTCTTATCGTTATTCCGTAAAACGGATTTCACTTTAAATAATGCCGACTTAAAATGTTTGCTATTTTGTGTATCTGCATATTTATCTACTATTTTCTCTGCCATTAGAAATGCAATTGCTTCCTCTTGCGTAAACATTACAGGTGGAAGTCGGTAGCCTTCCATCATAGAATAACCCACACCTATTTCGCCAATGATTGGAACACCTGCATTTAATAGTGTTTCAATGTCTCGGTAAATAGTTCTTAAACTAACTTCAAATCTCTCTGATAGTTGCTGTGCTGTAACTAATCTTTTTGATTGTAAGTGAATAAGTATTGCTGTTACTCTGTCAAACTTGTTCATTATGTTATGGTTTATCCCTGCCTATAAATCTTTCTTTTCCTAATAAAAAATTGATGGCTCTTTTAATGTTTTTTTTTAAAACCTCTTCGGTTTTTAGACGAGCCAAATATCTAACAATTTCCAACTTTCTTGATGCTGGCAAGTTATCAAAAACTGTTTTTGCTTTATCGTTTTCTGCTAATGCTTTGACAAAACTATTTGGGGGATTGATTTCCCTACTTTCGGGGTCAAAAGAAACTGTTATTTCAATATTTTCACCAACTCGTTTTGGTGAATTCTTCAGCATAGTTGTATTGATGTAAAGTCGCCATTCACCACTATATTTTACCAAAGTCTGCTTATAGGGTTTGTCATTGATTGTGCCATTTATAGGAATATAACCTGTGCTTTTACCTGCTTGCTTGAAAATTTGTTGAAGTATGTCGTCAGGCACAAATACGAAAGGATTAACTCCAATTATTTCTATTTCAGCCTTGAATTTGTACATTGTCTTTTGTCAAACTGTTGAATGTTTAGAGTGCTGCAGTTGAATGGCTACCAACGAATGAGTGTTTGGGAAGGTGCTTGACAAGAATGTTCGGTCTGCCGATAACCTCTGCCCAATCTGTGTTCAAATGCCAAATATATGTTCCATAGTTCAATAATGTCACGTCCTTTAGATTTGCATTATAATTATTTAATAAACATATTACTATTATTACTATTTCTTTTTTTGCTTCTTTTTTTCTTTAACAATCCACATTTTTGTGTGGATAAAACTTAACCAGCAGCAGTGGCACA
>CANFLL010000138.1 GCA_947447825.1 Chitinophagaceae bacterium
TATCTGAAGAGTCTTCAAAAATGTTTGCTGGGATACCAATACACACCAAACTGTAAATAATTAAAATAAACGGAGATAGAAATACTAGGAGGCAACCATTAATAGAAGTTCTTTTAACGATGAAATCCCCACTCAGATCTACAATCTTTGGTGGAAAAAGAAATTGCCATAGTTTTTTAAAGGATACTACAATAGAAGTTGAACTATTTTGTGCACTATCCTCTTTCTTAGTTTTATTATTTATAGTATCTGAGGTTGATGATAATGTTGTGACTTTATTGGTCACAATCCTTTTCACTTCATCTTCCACATTAGATTCAATGTAAGGTGAAGAATTAATTAAGGATGATTCTGTGCTAGAGATAGCAATCGCTTTAGTTTCCTTTTCTTTATCCTTTTCTGTATCAACTGAATTGATAACTTCTGAATGAAATCTATTTACATTCTCTTTCAGGTTTAATGAAGTAGATGTTAACTCCCTTTCTGTTTTTTGAGCCAAGCCTAAATCTATTATGCCCTTTTTAAGGGCAAATGATGCCACAACTTCTTTTACTTTTTCAAAGGTTTTCAACTTTTTATCTGGTATATAAATAAAAATTGGTTTGTCTGAAGCAGTTGTTTTTATTTCTAATCCATAGAGAATAGCTTTATTGGCAGTGGTAAGAATTACAAATTGGTAATTTATAATTTGATTCCACTCATAAAAGCCAATCTGAAAGTCAACTCCATCGGCATCTATTTTAGTAAACCCTGTTTTGAAAGCGTTCTTAATTTTTTTCAGGGTTAGATTATCGAAGAAGTTAGCGGAATACCCGATGCCGTTTTCATTAATGAGCAGTTTTGTTTTTTTGTCAAGAAACTTAATCCAGTAAATGGCACTCAATGCTAGTGGAATACTTATCCAGATCAGCATGAAAAACAGTGGAAATAAGTATTCAATCGAATCTGATTGAAAGAATCCTGAACCACCAATCAATCCAAAGAAAATAAAGAGTGCAAGAACTAAAAATACTGTTACAGTAATGGCCGCACCTAAATATTTTGTAGAATCATTTTTTAATGAATATTCATTTTGAGAATTAGTTTTGTATTCAGCTAAGTCCATATAGTTTTTTTGACGAATTTAAGGAAATTTTAAATCTAAAATCTACCATTTAGATTTAATAATCTCCTGTATAGTTTTGTTCTTATCATTTAATAGTTCCTTCAATTTAGCTTCTCCAATAACCTGTTTTTGGTAGATGCTGTTATGCCCTGAAAACAGGTAACTAACCACACATGCAATGGCCGCAAACACACCACATCCGCTACCAAACAACTCCATTGCCATGATAGTGCACGCCAACGGCGTATTGGTTGCGCCAGCAAATACCGCCACAAAGCCCATACCAGCTAATAGTCCTGTGGGTAGTGGGATGCAGTAGGAGAGGGCATTCCCCATCGCCGCACCAATGAAAAATAAGGGAGTCACTTCGCCCCCTTTAAATCCTGCTGCAAGGGTGATAATGGTGAAAGCCATTTTTAAAGCAAAATCGTAAGGTGGCAAATGTTGGCTGAAAGAAGCAACAATGGTCGGAATGCCAAGACCAATATATTTAGTTGTTCCCAATGCCCAAACCATTATCGCCACAATGATGCCCCCCACAAAAGGACGCAATGGTGGATAGGTGATTTTTGTTTTTAAAAACGTGCTAACAGCGTGAATTACCCTGCTGAATGTGGCGGCACACAAGCCAAAAGCTATTCCAGCAATGATGGCATAAATTATGGTTACAATCGTAACAGTTGGTATTATTGGTATCTCATAATGTGTGTGGTGCGTTTGCCAAAGTTTGGTAACCACATCGGCAATGATGGCTGTGGCAAAGGCAGGAAAGATGGAATCGTACTTCAGTTTGCCAATCAAAAATACTTCCAAACCAAATATCGCCCCTGCCAATGGTGTACCGAATACGGAGCCAAAGCCACCAGCAATGGCACTTATTAACAGTATTTTCCGCTCTGCGGTGGTTAGTCTAAAAGGTTTTGTAAATTGATCAGCAATTGCTCCTGCCATCTGCAAAGAAGTACCCTCCCTACCTGCCGAACCACCAAATAAATGTGTTACCATTGTGCCTAAATAAACAAATGGGGCCATCCTGAAAGGGATTGTTTTTGTAGGATTATGAATGTTATCTATTAATAAATTATTGCCAGCTTCTATGTCTTTACCTAACTGTAAGTATAAAAAACCAATTGCTAATCCGCCCAAAGGAAGAAAAGAAATAAGCCATAAATGAGCTTCGCGGTAGTTTGTCACCCAATCCAATGATTGCAAAAAGCCAGCAGAGGCACTGCCTATGAGCGAACCTATGATGGCACTTATTAGCAACCATTTAAGCAGGTAGGGTGCTGCTGCATATTTGCCAAAGAATTCTACTATTGTAGGTGTAGTTTTCTTATTGGGTGATAGATTCGTTTTATTCATCATTAACTTCCAAATTAAAATCGCTATTGTGCTTTCTGTGTTCTCACATCCTAATTTTCAACACTTCTTCCATATAGCTATTGTGAATGAGAGCCATATATTGCCTTGAATACAAAACCCTTTTGCTACTTCGTGGCTCATAAACTTAAAAGGGCTGTGAGGTTAACCTGTACTATTCCTATTATCTATTGTTTCCTGTCTGTTATCCATTGAACCATTGTTTATAGTTCAATAAAAATTGATCAATAATACAAAGATTCATAAATAAACCAATATATGTAACCTAACGGTGATAAATCCCCTGTTTTCATTAATAAACTAAGGATATTTTCACTGTAAAAAATTCAAAGTTGAAAGCTAGTAATGGTTAGGGGGTATTATTTAGGGGGAAAACTTAGCAGTAGCCAAATTGAGGGTGTTATGATTTTGGGCTATTATCTTCGCCCGTTTTTCACCCTTTTTTGTAAAGGCAGGACTCTTTTTCAATTAATGCACGTCCTTGTAAATGGACATTTACAAGGACGTGGACTTCAAATTATCATTTCGAATGGTTAATCTGTTGCGCCAGAAAAAAATGGGAATGACGTAAAATTGTAGAGACGGATATTAATCCGTCTTATTTGCGAAGCAAATTGAAAAATTGATTAATCAATTTAAGACGGATTAATATCCGTCTCTACAGAGTTGAAGGGGCAAACAATCCACATCCTTGTAAATGGTTCATCTGTTGTGCCTGTTGAACCATTTGGAAATGACAGTTCGTTGCTTGTAAAAACTTTCTGTAATCTGAAAATTAGCGTGCATTATCATTATGCAGAAATCACTTTCAATTAATGAGCTTCCTTGTTTCATAAACATACCTACGATAGTACAGCAAGCCCACTTCTCACATAGTTAACATTTATCCTCAGTTTCCTAGGTGGTAAATTCGAAAACAGCACAGCGTGCTTTTAGCATGTTCCTGCATAATAGACTCGGCTTTATTTTTTGATGAACAAGTAAATCAATCATTTCTTTCAGTCAAATTATCTAACCTGTTGAATAATTTAAAAATTACATCAACAATATTTTTTTTTCAATCAAATTATTTCGAATACCGATTTTAATTACCGTAGTTTTGTGTCATCACCATTTAAACGGTTGCCCATCGAGCCTTTTCAAACTTCAAAATAGTAAAGGCTCATGTTTTTATATCATAAAATTCCCCCCACAGTTTACATTTCCGCTCTGTTTTATGAGTGGCTCGATTTTATTCCTATCCTAGTCCTTTCCTCTTTTGTTTTAATTGTTCCTGTTTTTTTAACAGTAAAAAGTCACTTCAAGCACCAAATCTCAGTTATTGCTTATCGTAGTCATCTTTCCACGTTGCTCCATAATATTGATCTCCCCCTTGATGATAGTACCTTTCCTTTCGCTCTTAAACTCTACTATTTCAGTGGAAACCCTGATCCGCTCTAGTTTATTACCTCCTTGAAATGTGTTAGTGATTCGAATACCAAAGGTAAAACCACACCTGACGAGGTTGGTGATTATCGTAAAAAATGAAGATATGGCTGTTGTTGATTATAAAATGACGATAATCTTCCTTTTTATTCAAATACTAGGGTTAGTGATTACCGTACTCAGACTAAATATTCACATAATTGGTGCAAATCAGTTCATTTTTACCTTTCTTATTTGAATCACTAAGACGCGTCAACGTGGTATCAAAGAGCAAAAGGGCAACATCAGGTTAGGCTTTAATGCTCAATTTATAAGCATTTAATTATCATTTTAATCGTAAATAAAATTTAGAAATGGCAACATTCGAAAAAACAGAAAGTTTACTGAACACCTACTTTGGCGTAGCAGTAGCATATATATTATTGAACTTAGTTAGACTAGGAGTTAGTGCAGCAAACAAGACGACTATGGTTGCAGAATTGGCAACTTGGAACAACATTTATCCATTAGCAACCACCGCCGCAACGAGTACGGCTGCTAATGTGAAAGACAAAAATATTTCAAAGGGTAAGATGAAAGACATTCTCAGGCTTATTTTTGGAGATATACTTAATAGTGTGCTAACATCCACCGATCGTTTAACATTGAAAATACCTGTAGTGGGAGGTAGGCATCCTATTGTGCCTGTTCCAGATAGCCAACCAATTGGCAGCATAGATGACAGTTATCGCCTGGCACACAAAATAACTTACACTGATAGTGCCTCTGGCAAAAGTGCAAAACCCCATGGTGCATTGGGTTGCGAGATATGGCAAAAGATTGGGGGCGTTGCGCCAGTATCAATCAATGATTTACTCTTTCTAGAAACCATATCCAAAAACCCTTTGGTAATAAGTTTTGAAGGCGCACAAGCAGGTTTAAAGATTTGGTACTGGATGCGCTGGGTGAACAATAACGGCAAAGGCAACTGGGGACCAACATCGGAAGGAACTGTTTTACCTTAATAGGTTTGACAATTGATAATTGACAATTGTTAATTGTTAAGTATTAGTAGATTTAAATTGTCAGTTGCGACTAACTTTAATTTGTCAAATTAAAAAAAGGTCAAGAGTAGAGGGTTTTTAAACCCAATACTTTTGACCTTTTATAAATTTTCAGGGGTTATTTACCACGAAGCACACTAGGAAAAAACTAAGTACACTAAAGTTTAAAGTCCCCCAATGGTAGTTCTGAATAAATAATACAAAACAATCCTTGAGTTCTTGGTGAAAGCCTTAGTGACCCTTTTGGTTAAATATCCCCTGAATAGTTACGACCACTTCATATTCGCACTCACCACTCACCACTCACCACTCACCACTAAACATTAACCACTAACCACTAACCACTAACCACTAATAACTAATCACTCACCACTAAACATTTGCTTTCTTAAATTCATTAAAAAGGGCTTGTATTATTTGGACAGAAGGTTTTTAAATATTGTCTTGTGGGTTGTGATGCCCTGTTTTGTTATGCAATACATTGTCTATTTGAAAGAGTTAGATGACTGAAATGTGTTATTTTTAAAGATTGCACAATAACGTTCAATAAACGCTTTAATGGTCTATTGGAGATTGTTTTATCCACTTAGATGCCATCATATTGAAAAAAAGTTGAATGAATAATTATATAAAATAGATTATTATTTTTCTTCAGATGTTGTTCACCTAGAATAATCATTATTTCGTCAAATTAATTTTTTTTCTAATTCCGAAAGCTGTTTATTTGCCGCTTTTATTTTTGGTAAAACCATTAGTTTCAACAAATTCTTACGTATGAAAAGGTTTCATTTGTATTTCCAGTTTCTCCTATTAGTTCTTATCTCTTCTTCAAGTTTGCAGGCACAAAATACGCTTGATAAGGTCGGGTTAACAAGTAGCACTCCTGCTGCAACTGCTTATAGTTTGCGATTATTGAGTAGTAGTTATACTGGACCATTGGTGCGTATTACGCCAAATGCTGGTTCTAATTTTTATGATGTTTACCCTGATGTAACCACGGGAGGATTTACACAGAACAGTAAAATATCCGCCTCTGTTGCTTTTGGTTCAGCAACTGCTGCCGCAGGAACCAATACTTTGGGTAGTTTGATAACAGCAGGAGTTACCAATGCCACGGTAGCTATTTGGTATGATCAAAGTGGTTATGGTAGAAATGCTTTACAGGGCACACTTTCTGCCCAGCCTCAAATTATAAATGCAGGGGTTATATATACACAGAAAGGTAAACCAACAATCTATTTCAACAGCCAATCCATGAATACAGCCTCTTTTACAGCCTATTCAAGTGGTTTTAGTCTTGAAATTGTTGCAGGGGTAAGTACAAACACTTCCGCTTCAACCTTCGGTGGAAAAGCCAATAGTAATATTGCAAACCCGTGGGATATGTGGGGTGGTTATTTTTTTATGGGTAGTGGAAACATAAATAACTATACGCAAACAAATTTGATTAATGGCATTAATGCTAGTAGTGGCTTTTCTCAATGGTCATTTACAGCTAATTCAACCTCTGCTAAAGCCTATATAAATTCTATAGCAAACGGTAGTACAACAGGAACCTTATCTTATGGAGATGGAAATAACTCTTTGTACTTAGGGACTAGAGCAGATGGAGCAACACAATTAAATGGGTGGATAAGTGAGTATATTACTTTTGGAAGTGTTCTATCTACAACAGATAGGCAAACAGTAGAACAGAATCAAACCAATAATATTATTCTAAATACGCTTGATAAAGTCTCACTTACTAGTTCAACAATTTCTGCAACTGCTTATAGCTTAAGATTGTTAAGTAGTCAATATACTGGTCCATTAGTGCGTATAACTACTAACGGAGGGGTCAGTTACTATGATGTTTACCCTGATGTTGCAACGGGAGGATTTACAACAAGTAGCAAAATTTCAGCGTCTGTAGCAACCTACAATGCAGCCGTTGCCACTGTTGGTACAAATGCATTAAGTTCTTTGATAACAGCAGGAACAACCAATGCTACGGTAGCAATTTGGTATGACCAAAGTGGTAATGGTATCAATATGAGTCAATCATCTACTTCGGCTCAACCACAAATAATAACTGCTGGAGTGATTAATACGCTTTATTCAAAGCCAGCAATTACTTTTGGAACATCAAAATTAGCTACAGCCCAACAAGCTATTTTTACCGCAGGAGCTTCCATGGTTGGTGTTGCTAAAGGAAATGCAGCCTCTCCCTCTGCATTCATTACAAAGTCTGGTACTGCAGCAGGAGCTAATAATAACTATCCTTCTCCCTTTGATTTTACCAATAGTGGGAATGACTTTTATGTAGGAAATGCCAGTTCTCAATCAGCCAGTAATTTAAACTTAAATTCTTCTTATCCTACTGGTTACATAAGTAGTGGAGTAGCAGGAAGTGTTTATTCTTTTGTTGTACCTACTACTGGTAGTTTTACTTGTTATTTGAATGGAGTGCAATCTGGAAGTCAAACGGTGACTAGTTTTCAGGATGGAGGCAATAGCATGATGATTGGCAATAGAAATGATAATTCGAGTAATGGTAATCTTACTACGCCAGAAATAATCATGTTCAATGCGGCTTTATCTGCTACTGTTCGTCAAACTGCAGAGGCTAATCTTGCAGCTTATTATATTGCACCAATTATTGCTACACAGCCTTCTACCAGTACACAGTCGGTAAGTTTTGGAGGCACAACAACCGCTTTAAGTGTGGTGGCATCAACAAGTTATGGAACTATTAGTAGTTATCAATGGTATTCCAATGCAACAAATTCAAACAGTGGAGGTACGCTGATTTCAGGAGCTACAGCCTCTTCATACACTGCTCCTACAACAAGTGTGGGAACTTCCTATTACTATGTTGTGGTAACTAATTCTGTTGGTAATACTACTACAAGTAATGTATCTGGTGCGATAACAGTGAGCAAGGCAACCCCAACCATTACTACATCGCCAACAGCTAGTGGTATTACTTATGGTCAAACGCTTGCTTCTTCAATCTTGAGTGGAGGTGTAGCAAGTGTGGCGGGTACATTCGCCTTTACTTCGCCAAGCACTTTACCGAGTGTGGGTACTACGAGTCAGGGCTACACTTTCACACCAACAGATGTAACGGATTATAATTCACAGACAGGAACTGTGAGTGTGACTGTAAATGCCATTGCTCCAACACTTGGTTCATTCACAGTAGCTGCTAAGAATTACGGAGATGCAGCATTTGCTTTAACAGCACCAACCTCAAATAGTGGTGGTGCATTTACTTATACCAGCAGTAACACTGCCGTAGCCACCGTTAGTGGTTCTACGGTTACCATTGTAGGAGCAGGAACCTCCACTATCACTGCTACTCAAGCTGCGAATGGCAACTATGCAAGTGGAACTACAACGGCTACTTTAACGGTAAGTACGATTGCTCCAACACTTGGTTCATTTACGGTAGCAGCCAAGAATTATGGAGATGCAGCCTTTACTTTAACAGCTCCAACCTCAAATAGTGGCGGTGCATTCACTTATACTAGTAGTAACACAAGTGTAGCCACCATCAGTGGTTCTACGGTAACAATTGTAGGCGCAGGAACTTCCACCATCACTGCTACTCAAGCTGCCAATGGCAACTATACATCTGGCAGCACAACGGCTACCTTGACGGTTAGTACGATTGCTCCAACTATTGGAACATTCACAGTCGCTGCTAAGAATTATGGCGATGCGGTCTTTGCTTTAACAGCACCAACCTCAAACAGTGCAGGTGCATTTACTTATACCAGCAGTAACGCTGCTGTAGCAACTATCAGTGGTTCTACGGTTACCATTGTAGGAGCAGGAACCTCCACTATCACAGCTACTCAA
>CANFLL010000139.1 GCA_947447825.1 Chitinophagaceae bacterium
AATTGGGAAAATCGAGAAGAATGACAGTAGACATACGTATTATTATGCCCCGCTTTTAGCAAAAATCGAACCAAAAGAACTTACTTTAGGACTATTAATTCAATGAAACCATTTGCCAGTATAGGTTTTATATTTACAGGGAATGCCTATTGAAGAAAGGATTTCATAAAAAAAGGAAGGCTTCGCAATAATCGAAGCCTTCCTTTTTTATAATTATTCCCAATAATTCAATTCTTCCTTATCCTTCAATTCCCATTTTGTTCAAAACTTCCATACTTACCCCTGTGGTTGAATAACCCCCATCGTGAAATAGGTTTTGCATGGTAACCATTTTGGTAAGATCAGAAAACAGCGTAATACAATAGTTAGCACAGTCTTCGGCACTTGCATTACCAAGCGGAGCAATAGCATCTGCATAATCAAAGAAGTCACCAAACCCTTTAATGCCATTACCAGCTGTGGTTTTGGTTGGCGACTGAGACACCGTATTAATACGCACCTTCTTTTGTGTGCCATAATGATAACCAAAACTACGAGCAATAGATTCCAACATTGCTTTGATGTCGGCCATATCCGTATAGAAAGGATAGGTTCTTTGTGCAGCCATATAAGTTAAAGCAACCACACTACCCCACTCATTAATGGCATCCAATTTATGCGCCACAGCAAGCATTTTATGAAATGATAAAGCAGAAACATCCAATCCTTTTTGGTAGAATTCGTAGTTAAGATCCGTGTAGGGTAACTTTTTACGAATGTTTAAACTCATGCCTATTGAATGCAACACAAAATCAATCTTCCCACCTAATATCTCTTGTGACTCTGTAAATAATTTGGTTAAATCATCAACGCTTGTGGCATCGGCAGGTATAATTTGCGATCCAGTTTTTTCTGCAAGCTTGTTTATCTCTCCCATACGCATTGCAATAGGTGCATTGGTAAGAACAAAGGTTGCCCCTTCCTCATGAGCCTTTTCAGCCACTTTCCAAGCAATGGAATTTTCATCCAAAGCACCACTGATAATTCCGCGTTTCCCTTTCAATAAATTGTATGCCATAGCCTTTGTTTAATTCTAATTGAGCGTCAAACATAATACTTAATTCTAAATGCTAACATGCTCTCTATAAAACGTATAATGTAATAGGTAATAATTTGTTGTTAAATGGGTTTCGGCAAGCTAAATTCCCATCATTTCTTTTGCATTTTCAATGGCAGCAGCAGTAGGTTTCTCCCCTCCTAACATCTGGGCAATGGCCGTCACACGCTCCTCTTTATTCAACACACGAATGTTTGTTTTAACTTCTTTTCCTTTATTTTCTTTGTAAACAAAATAATGTTCATCAGCTTTTCCTGCAATCTGTGGTTGGTGGGTGATGCAAATAATCTGTCTGTTTTCTGCTAATCCTTTCATTATTACGCCCACTTGTTTAGCAGCCTCTCCACTAATGCCAGTATCTATTTCATCGAAAATCATGGTGGGCAAATCAATGCTTTTTGCCACAAGCGATTTAATGCAAAGCATCAATCTACTCAACTCTCCTCCACTCGCCACTTTTCTTATTGGCTCAAAGCGATTACTTTTATTTGCATCAAAAAGAAAGGCTATATCATCTTTGCCAAATTGGTTTAGAGGCAAATCTTTAATAGCCACTTTTAATCTAGCATTGGGCATGCCCACTTGGTGCAACAAAACATTTACTTCTTTTTCAAGCGGGGCAGCTTGCTTATTTCTTTTCTCTGTAAGTTTTGAAGCTGTATTCAATGCTTGTTTAAAACTTGCGGCAACCTCTTTTTCTTTGGCAGCAATGGCATCGTCAATATTCAATACTGCCAATAACTTTTGTTCCAAGTCTTTTTGGATAATCAACAATTCATTGGTAGTTAGTACACCATGTTTCTTTAAAAGTTTGTATCCAGTAGCAAGTTTTTCGTTTATTATTTCAATCCTCGCAGCATCAAAATGAATCGTCTCGCTTATTCTTTCAGCTTCATCTGCAATGTCTTGTAATTCTATTTGTGATGATTTTAATCTTTCTACTAAAAAAGGTAAATCCTGGTGATAAGGGCTAAATAGTTGCAATTGATTGGCTAATTGCTTCAATAAACTTGTAACTGGCGTATCGTTGCCATGCAAATCGAAATGGGTTTTGCCCAAAGCAGTCTTAATGCCTTCACCATTACTCAACAATTGCAATTCGGCATCTAACTCTTCCAGTTCATCTGC
Organism: Chitinophagaceae bacterium; assembly: GCA_947447825.1. GTDB lineage: Bacteria > Bacteroidota > Bacteroidia > Chitinophagales > Chitinophagaceae > Parasediminibacterium. The sequence continues at coordinate 2,225 of CANFLL010000139.1, forward strand.
TTTTAAATTAACCTCCTTCAACTCATCATACAAAAATTGGAAATAGCCTAATTCTTTATCAAATAACAATTTTTGTTCTTGCAATTGTTGAAGCAATTTAGTAGTAGCAACCCAATGATGATACTCTTGTTGATAGGTTTGCAACAATGTTTGATTGCTTGCAAGTGCATCAATTACTTCTCGCTGAAAATCAATATCTCCTATTTCTAGTGTATCAAATTGTTGATGAAGATCCACGAGGCAACTAGCCAACTCCTTTAATTGTTGTAAGGTGGCGGGCGTATCGTTTATAAAAGACCGTGATTTTCCATTAGTAGCAATCTCTCTTCTAATAACCAGTTCTTCTTCGTTATCCAAATCATTATCAGACAAAAATTTGCTAACAGCAGGTTTATCTTTTATGATAAAATGACCTTCAATAAAACATTTCTTATCATTTTTCAATAGCACATTACTGTCTGCTCTTTCGCCGAGTATCAAGCTAAGAGCACCCATCAATATACTTTTTCCTGCACCAGTTTCGCCAGTAATGACGTTTAACTTATTAGAAAACTGAATATTAATTTCATCAATGATGGCGTAATTCTGAATATGTAAATTGTAGAGCACTTAAACAACTGTTTTATAATCGGTTCAAAAAAACAAGTTTCAAAAGTAAGCAGCAAGCATCACATCTAAGTGGAATGTTTCACCAATAATGCCAAAGTAAGAAAAGGAAATGGGTTTGCTTACGAGTTTCTTGCAATAGCATCATCCAATGTTTTGCGAAATGTGTTTCCAATAGGTATGGTGTATGTATCGATTGAAATTTCATTTTTACTAATAAAATCTATCTGATTCATAGCCACAATGTACGATCTGTGAACCCTAACAAACTCTACGGGTAGTTTAGTTTCAAATTCTTTAAGATTTTTAAGGGTGGTGAGCGGCGTTTTCTTTCCCTTCAAAAACACTTGGGTATAATCTTTTAATCCAGAAAAGAATAATACTTCATGGAGGTCTATTCTTATTAACTTATAATCTGATTTGATAAATAAAAAGTCTCTTTTTTCAGTTACCTCTTCTTTATGCGCACTTGCAATGTAGTCAATGATGTTCTTTTTTAAGGAAATAACTCTTTCTAGGCTTATGGGTGTTTGCAGGTAAGCAAATACTTGTTGTGTATTTACTATGTTATCAATTTCCAAACCCGTTCCACTGCAAATTAAGAGTGGACGATTATGTTGTTTTTTCAACCACTTTAAGATGTTGTTGCTCAAGGAAGGGATGGAGCAAATAACTACTGATGATTGTTCAATAGGCGTATTCAATAGGGCTGGTTCATCAATTATCAACACGTTATTAGTAAAATCAGTTGTTGTTAAATAGGCTTGCAGAATGATTGCCTCTGTAAGTTCATGGTGAATTATATAAAAATGAATCATACCCGTGGTTGAAATTTATTTGTGAAGATTACAAATATCTATGTTTTACAGGTATGCTTGCAATTAAATACTTCAATGAACTTATTAAAATATTTCGCATAAATGAGGCTGTTTTTTAAATGATGGTATCATTGTATTGGAATAGAAATTGGATTTTTTGAAGCTGATTGAGGAAATATATAATAAAGGTAATTTCAAAAAAGTAACAAATAAAGAAGCATGTTTGATACAAGAATTCCCTAAAACTTTTATTTTGCCAACCTCAAGACCAAGGTGGATGAAGCTATTAGGGAATAGCGTTTCAGTACTAGTGTTTCAGGTATTGTGTAATGCTATTTTAGAAACTGGCGTTTTTAGTTTGAACGAAGAAATGTATAATTCAAATGAAGAAAAGATGTCATTTAACTATTCATAGATTTTGGTCAATCGCAAAACTGATGGCCTCTTCCCAATTAATATTTTCAATTATGGAATCAATTAGCTTTTTAATTTCACCATGTGTAACCTCTCGTCCAAGTTTTTCTTTTGCCACATTTTGTACATCTTCAGTATTTAAAAAATACACTAATGGGCTTTTGCTTAAATTTTCCAATAATTCATATTTCATAAAAAGAGTTTGGGCGTTATACTTTTAATTTTTGAAACAAACTTTCTGCTGAATTGCTGTTCATTGTGTTATGCTTGTTCTTGATGTCTGCAAACAAAGTATTATCCTTTGCTTTTATGTCGAACCCGCTCAAATTTCCAACTTCAAATCCATCTATTCCACCTAAAATATGTTCGTGAAAAGTCCCGATAGAATTATTAATTGATTTGTCTATTTGACGTAAGATTTCAGATTGAATGAGACTTTCTTCATTTATATCATTAAACTTTGAGTCAAATGTTAGTTTAATTGTATCAACCTTATTTGAGTAAAAGTTCTTTTTTGTGACATTATTTTTCGCTTTCAAGTATGATTTGTGAAGATTGCCAATGCAACTTAATAAATGTTCGTCTGATACAAAATCTACATACTTATTTTTCATCAAAATCTTTTCGGCCAAATTAGTAGTTTTTTTAGGTTTCTTTATTGTCTTATAATTCTAGGGAACTCGCAAAGAATTACCGCAAACGAATAAGTGTTTGGGAAGGTGCTTGACAAGAATGTTCGGTCTGCAGTTGACAATTGCTTAATACTTGCTCGATTGTCCAATAATATTACATCTGCCAAAACTATTGCTAAAAGAAAGTACAATTGCTAAATTACTTCCGTCTGCAAGCACTTTACTAAACACTTTTGGTGGCTGCTACATAAAGCAATCTCTCGATACTTATTGTCTAAAATGGTTTGCCTTAATGTTCTTTTCGGCAAGTTCAACTGTCTCATTTATTCGCTTTTGTCGAGTTTCGGGGCGTTTTGCATTTAGTATCCATTCTAAAATGTTTCTTTTTGAAGAACGAGGAAATGTATCAAAGTAAGCAAATGCTGTACTGTAAGTATCAAATGCTCGTTTCAAGTCTTCTGGAATTGTCATTTCTTCAACTTCATCTAAAGCATTCCATGTCCCATTTTGTTTGGCTATTTCAATTGCCTCAATTCCCGACTTGCTCATCATCCCTTTCTCAACAAGTTTTTCAACTTTTGCTTTGTTTACCTTGCTCCAATTGCTTTTTGGGTTTCTTTTTGCGAAGAACTGATAATAGCTCGTTTCATCCCTCTTGTTTGGTTTGCTGTCAATCCAACCAAAACAAATCGCTTGGTCAACTGCCTCTGAATAATAAACACTGGGTTTTCCACTTTCCTTTTTGTAAATGATTAGCCAAACTGATTTCTCTATTTGATTATTGTCCTCCAACCATTTCCGCCACTCTTCCTGTGACTTAGCATAGAAAGTCTTTATTCCGTCTTTAAGTTCCATTTTTCTATAACTGATTGGTATTTTGAGTGTTTTATTTGGGTAGAAGCCAACGAACAGGTATTGCGACTGTGGCTGGCAAGAACGTTCCGTCTACCGACCAAAAATGCCCAATTCCTGTTCCAAAAGCCAAATGTAAGTACTGAAGCCCAATAGTGTTACGTCCTGCCGAGAACAACTGTTTAAAGAAAGCAGAAAAGCCGAGTTTGTTCCTTCACCAGCCATATTTACCCGTGTTATAGGCATACCCTTTGTCGCTATTGTCACACGTATGTTGTCTAAAAACCAAAAATCTTTTCAATTAATTTGTTTAGCGAATTTTCATCTTGCTCGTTGTAGTGTCCTTGAGTAGCAATACTTTCTAGAATACTTCTAACAGTTGAATCAATTATTTCTTTTTGTTCTTCGTTTGGGGAAATAAATGGAATTTTCTTAATATAGTTTGCAGGGTTATTGGCAGATGGGTTTATTGTCCTAATAAATTTGTTGCAAGTTGGCGAATTGAAAAAGGCTAACAAGTAAAAGGTCAAACTTTCATCTTTAGGAAAAATGCCAACTATAGACTGGTCAAATAATTTATTTTCAATCAATGAAGCGGTAATGCTTGATGAACTTATCATTGGAACACCAATACCAAATCTAAAATAATATTGTGGGTTTTGGAAACGTGCTTTTTTATCTTTTTTGTAATGTGAAACAGCTTCCTTACTCCAATTCATAAACCACCCTTCCGGTTTTAAATACTTTGTATTTCCACCTTTTACAATTGGCAGAAAATGTTTTTCACCTTCAAAGCCATCAAGGATATTAATAGCATTTTTATATTCCCGATTAATTTTATTTGGATCAACTAAATCGTAATTCTTCCCATTCTTTAAGTCGGGGCTATTTACTTGCAAAAAAGTTTTGTCATCCCCAGAATAAAAACCTGTAACACAATCAGCAATATCCCCAATCTTCAAAGCTGCATTATTAATAGCTTTTGCAATACTTGAATTATCTGATATTAAAAATGCGTGGTCTGGATTTGAAAATATTTCTTGTTGTAAAAATGAATAAACTTTTAGTTCATATTCCTTAATACTTGCCAACTGCTCAACCGATGAAAAATTAGTGAGGACATTGAAGGAATTAGAAAAGCATTCTGTCTGGTTACTCTTTTTTTGAAGTGTTATAATTGAAAGGTTTGCATATCCAAAATTTACGCCTGGAAAAAAAGAAGACGGGAATAATGCTAATTCTATGATTTTCGTTTTAGTTAAAATATGCTTTCTGATTGCTTTGTGCATGTGTAAATTCAGAAAAGTATCAGGTATAATGAAAGATAGAATTCCTTCTTCTTTCAGTAATTCAATACATCGAAATAGAAATAAAGCATAACTTTCCTTTGCATATAATGCTGAATACATCTTTTTTAAAATGGCTCTTTTTGCTAAATTTTGCCAAGCTCCATAAGGTGGGTTAGCAATTATTTTATCATAAATGCCACCAAAGTTTGAATTGAAGCTTAATTCATTGTCGAGCAATGTGTCACACTCTCTAATATTTACATTTTGAAAGGTTGAGAATTTACTTTGCAAGACCTCAATAGAAGCGGGGTTTAATTCACAAATATCAATATTGGCAAATTCATTTAAATCTAAAATTGCTTTTACAAAGACACCATCCCCCCCGCAAGGTTCAAATATTTTGTCTGTTGGGTTAAGTAAAAGTTTGTCCACCATATAATCAACAATTGGTGTTGATTTGGTATAAAATGCCTGATATTTTCTTGCCTCGTTTATCATTACCAAAGTAAATATTGAAGTAAGTTATTCTCTGTAAGGTGGGCTGTAGTTTCCGTATCAAGGTCGGTGGCCCAATCAATATTGGTGTCACTCCACAACCTTAAATCATAGCCTGAATATTCTTTTATTTTTTGGTAGGCATCGCTTCCACAATAGGCATTCCAGATGCCTGAGTTTTTTAAAGTATTAAAGTAGCTGTTATTTTCCTCCGCCCTTACAAAAAGCAGACATTTGTAATTTTCATCAAGATTTTGATAAATAGTAGCTACCAACAAAAGCCTGTTTGTGTTACCTTTTTCATTTGAGCCAAAACCGCTTTTAAAATCTACTACATATTTCTGATTATTGTGAGAGAAGTGTAGGTCAAGTTCTAGCTGAATTTCTCCTGAACTCACCAAGTCCCAAACCTTGTCATAGTATCTTTTTAGCTCTTGTTTTTCTTCTTTTGTGATAGATAAATTTTCAATGTAATCAGAAATTTCATCCGTCATTTTCTTTTTAACTTCTGAAAAAAGGGGTGGTATAAAAAGCGAAAGATTATTAATTGGATAATAAAAGCATAATTTACAAAAAGGATCCCATAGTTCTCCAACTCTACGAGAAAAGTCCATATACTCATAAGGTCTAACAGAATTTCTACTCTCAATCATTACTACAATATTGCAGTAGGTAATCATAAGAATACATTCAAGTTTTTCTAGGTTTGTCCAATTTTCTTTTTCAGCCTGTTGTAAAAGCGTTGTTATTAATACAGCTTTTGTTTGATTAAGGCTTTCATTGATTGCCCTTGCTCTTTTGTCTGATTGCGTTTCTGCAAACTTAGCTTTAACTACTGTCAATGCTTCGCTTGATCTGTTTCTAAAGTATGAAAGCAACTCTATTTTCCTGCTTTTTATCGTCTTGTCTATGTTCATTATCGATTATAACATTTGATGTGAAGATATGAGTTTAGATATTATCATACTTTTTAGAATTTTCTACGAGGACAAAGATTCAGATATATATATTCAACCATCGTTATGGTGTTGGGTTGCTTGTAACGAATGAGTGTTTGGGAAGGTGCTTGACAAGAATGTTCGGGTCGAGTAGGCAATTGCATTTCAGCATAAGCCGCTCACAGAACCGTACGTGAAAGTCTCCCTTCATACGGCTCTTGTTATTCCGTCAATATATAATTCCTTTCTGCCAGTGTAAAAATAAGTCCCTATTCAATAGCACATAGTTTTGATAATTGTTTCTC
>CANFLL010000140.1 GCA_947447825.1 Chitinophagaceae bacterium
AATATTTTATGTTAAGCAAATTGTGTTTCACGCAATTTAAGACGGACTGATGTCCGTCTCTACAGCTGCACCATTGACTTTCCTCTTTTGCTTTGATGCCTGTTTCAACTGCTTGTTTGCAACTGTACAGACGGATATTAATCCGTCTTATTTGCGCAGAGAATCCGTCTTATTTGCGCAGCAAATCCCACCCTGCATGTCATTTTAGCAATTAAGACGGACTGATGTCCGTCTCTACACCCCAACCATCGCCTTTTCTTCTCCCTCTCCTTTATGGTTGTTTCTACTTCTTGTTTGCAACTGTACAGACGGATATTAATCCGTCTTATATGCGCAGAGAATCCGTCTTGTTTGCGCAGCAAATCCCACCTAGCATTTCATTTTAGCAATTAAGACGGACTGATGTCCGTCTCTACACCCCAACCATCGCCTTTTCTTCTCCCTCTCCTTTATGGTTGATTCAACTGCTTGTTTAGCAACTGTAGAGACGGATATTAATCCGTCTTATTTGCGCGGAGAATCCGTCTTGTTTGCGTAGCAAATCCCACCTAGCATTTCATTTTAGCAATTAAGACGGACTGATGTCCGTCTCTACACCCCAACCTTTATATTATTAATCCTCGAATCAATATATTTCCATTCCTCATCCCCAATGTTCCAAAGGGTACACAATTGCTTATCTGTATATACCCCCTTATAACTACCTAAATCGGGTATTAGCCCAAAATTCTTTTTGGTGACATCCTGTGAAACAACATTTTGTAGCAATAAAAACCTAACAACTTTTGTGAATATATAAGACTTATAAGACAAGACCTCTTCTTCTGTTTCGAATGCGCCAGCAATAATAAAAAACTCTGTACAACACTCCCCAGGCTTAGCAATCTTAGTATTACCATCATAATAAAAGCCTACAGGTTTTGTAAAATCAGTTTGTCCTGCAATAGGGGATCTTGGTAAAAGTAATTTCCATTTATCCAAATAATTTCCGCTATCTATTACATCTTTTGCATCCGCATATTTTAATCCTATCTTTTGAATAAACCAACATGGAATCCCTTCATTTCTTGGTTCATAAAATGTTCTTAGTGCAAAAGGTTTACTTGAAGAAACTCTTTCATATAATCGTGGCTTATCTTTATTTGTTTCGATTACTTGGCGCAATATTTCAATAGACTTATTATCTCTGATTAAAATCTCAAATTCCTTCAATTTCCTTTCAACTGTACTAAGCTCGCCATTTACTTTGTTGGTTACAGAACATTCGCCTGCATGATGCGCATCCCATAGGAAATAACAAAGCCCACCTGCAATATCAACATTGGTAAAACAATCATTCGAATTAGGATAGTCATACAATGCTGCTTTACGGTTGTCATTAAGCATAGACTTTCTAAAGTCATCAAGCCCTTTTCCCCCTGCATACCAGCGGGCGGGCATAATCATTGAAAAATAATTAGGTTTAATGCTTTTTGCAATGTCAACAAAGTAATTATATACAGGTTTTGCACTAACACTGTTACCTCCATCCATTTCTTGATAAGGTGGATTACCTACTATAGCATTAAATTTCATAGCATCATTATTATTTGCTTTCCAATACGTTTTTCCTTGCTTTACTTTATCAATAATGTTTTAGTTGTTTAATTAGTAACTATGATATGATGGTGTATATTTAATGTAAAGTTAAGGATAGGTTCGTTACTCTGGAAGGTTTCGCTACAAGCGAAGCCTTCCTTGTTGAGGCGTTTTCTATGCAGATGGTAAGTTCTATCATTTACAATAAGGTTAAGGTTTTATTCATGGGTTGTTTCAGTTGTTCAGCATAAACTTTTCTGATAAGCATTGTTGCATTTTGCAAATGAAAAATGGGCGAAATGTTCGCCATTGCCTAGGCTTCGGCTTTATTCATTTCTTCAAAAGACGTAAAAATGGTGATGCTCCTTTTCCCATACACTACTGCTGGTTCAGATGCAAGGTTATCCTTCTTGCTTTGTTCTTGCTGTTTACTTTTCATTTTCTTTATGCTTATGTTCGTTCTGTTTAAGGAAGGTTTCGCTTCAAGCAAAGCCTTCCTTGGTAAGTCGTTTTCTATACAGATGGTTCGTTTTATCATTATTATATAAATTGAATTTCACCGCTTGGCTTTATATTAAAATGTTTGCCTTCTATAATAAAATTAAAACTGGCTTTAGACATTCTTAATTTTGGTATAGGATAAGAAAAACTAAAAGATGATGCCCCAGTATCTGGTAGTTCTAATCGTTTCATCTCTTTTTTTAAAACATCCTCCGACATTGAATTTAAATGATGTTTCAAGGAGATTTTTCCATCTTCAAATTTTACAATTAAATATAATCTAGAGCTTAATTCTTTATTTGATAGGCTCATTAATTCTTCTTTATCATTTTCATAGAATAGAACCTTTTGATTTAATTTAAGCGTAGCATATAAGGGAATTAAATGCCTCTCCTTCTTAATTATTTTTTCAATGTTCTTTTGAACTGAATTATCCAAATTAGTTCTGTCTTTAACCTTTGAAATTTCCAAAATATTGTAGGGAACAATGTCTCTAACTAATTCTTCATTTACTATTGACTGATAGAAGGCACAAACAGTTGTTTCTCCATTTTGGGCATAGATATGTTGTTTATAAGATTGTTTTGAAATGTAAGATTCAATAGGCTTAATCTCAGCAGGATTATTTATAAATCCACCACCACCACCTTTTACCTTTGTCCGTATGTGCCGTATGGGTTTTAATTGATTCCCGTTTTTGTCTTTACTTGTACCAAAAGCCCAAATTGGTTCTGACATAGCTTGTGCAAATGTTTTCCCATTTTCTATTCTATTTCCAATCTCTCTTTTGAAGTAGTTTCTCAGATTAGGGTCAATAATCAGTTCTAAATCTTCAAACGATTTCAAGTATCCAAGACCTTCCCTATGCCTTGTAACAAAGAAAAGGTTATCTTTTCTTTTCTCATTTGTTTGGAAAATGAAGTTTCCTTGTCCATCGGATTGAGGAATGAATTTCCCATTTTTCTCTACAGACACTGGCTGTTTAATCGCACCATAGAAAGTATCATCATGTAAATTACCTCTAATACTATCTCCATTTGCTTTAAGAGGAATCCTATCGCCTTCCTCATCTAATTTGTATTGCCATTTACCATTGGGAAGTATTTCTTTTACATACTGAATTTCCCCTCTTTTTCTAACGGTTTTATAAGTAGGCGTTAGAGTCCTTTGTTGTGCTTGGAAATTTATTAATATATCATCCTCGATTCCTACGATTTTCTCGGAATGGAAGTTCTCCCATTGTCTCGGTTTTTCGTGATAACCTTGCTTATTTTCTCTTGCTTCATTATAGCGAAGCAATATTTTGTCTCTTATTGAAGCAGGGGGTATCAATGTTAAAACCGCGGCATCAATTGCGTGATGACTATGTTTTGTACGTTCTTTTTTATCTAAACGAGGTTGTATTTTGTAAATTTTTCTAAAGTCAGATGTAATACTTCCTTTTTGAACTTCTACTTTATTAAAAACTGTTTTTAGAAAAGGTAAGGCATATTTAGTAATTGTTTGTGTATCCCTTAATTGACTATTTCTCCATCCTGCTTTATATTCTTTGGTGGTAAATGTTTGTAGTTTATATCGCCAATAGTCCAAATCCATCTTTATAATATGTCTCCTTATTATGATGTTGTCTTTTATTTGTTTGTCATCGGAAGTTTTGCCTTTCCATTCAGCATAAAGATTTTCTAAATGTTCTATTTTTTCAAAGCTTCTTTTCACGATAATCTTACCTTTTACTTTCTTCTCTACTTCAGTCATTCTACCAAAAACAAATTGCATAGTTGAAAGTATTGGGGGATAGGTAACACCGTCTTTGGTGTAGGAACTTTCATAATTAGGGCATTCTGTTGGTAGCCTTTTCCCTTTTATTTGTTGGTTATAGGTTTTATCTGCAATGGTTAGGTTTTTTAATTCATTGTCGAAACTCATACTTGCAGGTATGGAATGCTCAAAGTCATATTTACTACCATTCAATATGTCACATAAACCTATTGTTTTACCAGTATAAATGCAAAGTCTTTTTTGTTCTTCCCACAGTCGAATCTTGTCAATTATGGTTTTATCATTAACATCAAAATTTGTGTTACATTCTTTGTTTATTTCTTCAATTTGCTTTTTGTAACCGTCATTTTCCTTCTCTCTATCCCTTTGCCAACGTTCTATTGCCTTTCTTTTGTTAGCATCATTTAGTTCCCTTGCTATTTCTATTACAATTCTTGTATCCTTATCTATTTTATCTGTTTCAATTAAATAATTAACCAGTCGTTTTAGTTTGTGCATTGTTTTTAATGCCATTGGATTCTTAAAGCCTTTGCTGATAGGTTCTGGTGTTCCCAGTAATTCTTTATAAAGTTCATCCTTGACAGCTGTAGGATTCTCCAGTAAAAATTTGTCTACCTTATTAACATTAATAAATTGCACCTTGTTATCAAGAGTAACTTTTTGAAAAAGTTCGGCTTCTTTATATGTTTCTTGTTCTGATGGATGCCAGAGATATTTATTATTTTCAGCAGGCAATCCATAATCGTCCATAAAGGCGTTAAATATCTTGTCGTGTAGCCTACCTGTTTTCCTATAATGATTTTCTGGCTTTTGTTTTGGCTCTTGAAGAAAAGTATTAATTTCTTGTACTATTTCATCTTCAATATTTGCCATTGTTTGTACAGAAAGTTTGTTCCAAGTAGCTTGACCATAGCTTTCAATAATTTGCTTTTCAATAATGCTTGCTTTGTTCGCTTCAAAAGTTTTCCTATCCTCAAAATACAGAGCATTCAATGAATTGATAATGCCAACCTTTCTTTGCTCATTTCTATCCTTTCGTATAACATCCTTTATAATAGCTGCATAATTTTCAATGTCGCCCTCTTTAAGTTTATTACCCATCACTTTAGGTAAATTGGCTAAATAGATGGCTTCACTATATATAAATCCCTTTTGTAAATAAGGTAATATCTTTTTTATAGCATTCACACTTAAAGTCGCATAGCCTTGTTGTAATCTAATTTTTGCAAAAGCTTCTGCCTTAGCGTTGTCTTCTATATTTAATTTCTCTATCGCAAACCTTTTAAGGAAGTCAAATGGTTCTTCACCAGTTTTCTTATTAGCAGTTTTGGTAAAGTGTAAGTGCCATAAGTCTTCTATGTTGTGTTTAACCTTTGTGTTTTGATTGCTTGGATTTAATAAATCACTCCAACCTACTTCATCAGCCCAGTCTTCTCCAAATATCTCTTTCATTTTATACAAAAATGAAAAGCTTATCACCTTAGTATCTTCCGGAAATCGAGCAGTTATTTCAAAGCCAACTTTTTTAAGTTCCTTAACAATGCTTGATAATTTGAAGTCGGCAGCAGCTTTAAAAAATTGAGGATATACAACATTCGTTAAGGCATTCTGTAATGACAACTTATTAATAGGAATATCATTTTCAATTATTTGTTTTATTTTGAGATTATTTATAAAGACCCAAGTTCTGTATTCTTCATATAATGGATGGCTAATGGGGCAACGTCTCTTATTATTTTCAAAAGTACAAACACCTACTAACCCTTTTTGACTACGTAATGGACGTTGCCAGATAATTGCCCCCCAAAAAGCTTTAAGTAAATGTTCCAATCCTTGAACCCTGCAAATTTCTTTTATCTCATTTTCAAAGTCACTTCTCAGGTTATATCTTTTCCTTATTCTAACATCGTTCTCTTTTTGAATATGGTATAATGCTGCACCCAGAGTTTTGTATTTGGTGATGTAAGGTTTTATTTCGTTTGCCCCAATAGCACCACTATCACCGCCCCCTTTCATAATTGTTTTACTCAGTTCTTCTTTTTCTTTTTCATCAATGCCTTGTCCATCATTGTAACCCCTTCTTTGAACCAATTGATATAAGACCCTACCAATAATATGTGGCTCTCTTTTAAAAATATCTGTTTGAGATTCATCTACTATCAATGCCCTGAATATGTAATAGCTTTCGTGTTTACTGAATCCCAATCTCTCAAAATCTGGTTTGCCATCACCATCAAAATCAAAGCGTAACCATTGAATGAATTTTTCTGATTGAGGGTATATCCTTTTTTTACCTTTAGTATAGTGCCGCCACTCATTCAATTCCTCAATTGTTAATGGACACATTTTTTCAATTATCAAACATTCTAATAGCTCCCACTTCCTATATTTCTCTGCTTGATAGTTCCGGCGTTTTCCTCTTGCCTCGGTTCTTTTCTGAACCTTTGGATGTTCGCCAGATTTATCTTCGGCAACACCTTTGTCAAAGGTTAGCACACCCTTGTCTGTGATTTGATTTTCAAGTTCATTATCTATTTTTCTTACAGCCCATCCAATAGAGTTGGTTCCTAAATCGATTCCTAAGATTTTTTCCATTTTTATTTTGTTTTATAGTTTATCATATATTTGTATCATTAAGTTGAAAGCTTATCACAATAAGGCTATAAGCCGAAGATTTTTTCTTAAGCCCTGCGTACTCCGTGGGGCTTTTTTATGCCCTTCCGTTCAATAAAAGTAAATAAAAACCTTTTACAAGAAAGTTTTTATTTTTTATAATCAAATGCAACTATATTTACAACCTTAGCGGGTCAAATAAAACGCCCAGCAGACCACAGACGTATTAGTCGAAAAGTTTAAAGTTAACAGTTGCCTACGAAGCAACCACTTAAAACAAAGCATATCGCACCGTCCCTCCCTCAGTTTTAAGTAATTTTAATCTTTTAATTTTAATCAGTATGGGCGCACTAATTCCCGTCTCAAATCACCTCACTGCCGCCTTGGTCGCCAGTGTCGAAACTAACATCGCAGCAGGCAAAATCCTCTCCGATCCGCTTATCATCTCAATGACAGCCTCCGCAACTAAGTCATTAATCAAGGTAGGTCCCAAACGAACTGCCGAATCAGAAGCCATCTTCACCAAATTATTAAAACCCTATTCAACCACCATTCCAACCGAATATACACTCGGTGACTTTGAAGCAATTCGTTCAGAAATTCATAACATAAACATTATTAAAGGATTATTGAACAATCAATTAGAAGTGTATGACACATTTGGAAATGTCCTCGAACATAATTTTTTGATGATGTGCAAACAAGGGTTAGATATTGCTAAAGTACTTATGAAAAATAGTACAGGTATCACAACGGCTGTTGATGAAGTCACTACTGAATTTTATCCGCACTCCGCCAATACAGCAACAACCTATTCAATTGCCGCAGCTTCAAAAATGGAAATCGTCAACATAGAATCAGGAAAACGTTTTATCAATGATGGAAACACAATTTTAACAGTATTACTTTCTGGAGGAAATGCAGCCACAACAATTACCGTATATCCCAGTGATAGTACAATTGTACCTAAAGGCTGGGTCAACATCGTAGTCAACAATCTCAGTACAACTAGTGCTGGAAGTTTTAGAGTATATATAAAGTAAAAGCATAACCAAGCTCCATTTTTCGCCAGTTTAAAAAACTGAAAAAGAATCTGCTTAAAATAAATTGAACAATTTTCACACTTATGTAATGTCTTTTTTTACTTTCAATTTTTTACTTTCCATTTCCTAAAGCCCAATCAAAAAAGTCTTCTCTCCCCAGAGAAGACTTTTTTGCTGTAAATACTTTAGCTCCCTCCATATAACAAAAATGCACCTTAATCAAAGTAAGAGTGAATATTGATTAAGAATCTAGTCAAGATAAAATGAGCAACTTCCAATTCCATACGTAATAGTTTTTTCGCTTTATATGATATCCCTATAAGGGTTAAAAACCCTTATAGGGATGGTAAATTAAATAGCTAGCTATAAAAAATTGCAACTTCACATTCTCTGCAAAATCTTTTTACTAAATACATTCCACTCATCACTTTTCAACTTATTCCTTTCAACTTTCTTAATTTAAGAGTGAACCCCAACTAGTGTAAGATTGAATCTTGATTGTGTAGGATCGAACCGTGAAATTGTAAGAGTGAACCTCAACTAGTGTAGGAGTGAACCTTGATTGTGTAGGATCGATCCATGAAATTGTAAGAGTGAACCTCAACTAGTGTAGGATCGAACCGTGAAATTGTAAGAGTGAACCTCAACTAGTGTAGGAGTGAACCTTGATTGTGTAGGATCGAACCATGAAATTGTAAGAGTGAACCTCAACTAGTGTAGGAGAGAACCGTGATTGTGTAGGATCGAACCGTGAAATTGTAAGAGTGAACCTTAACTAGTGTAGGAGTGAACCTCAACTAGTGTAGGAGAGAACCGTGATTGTGTAGGATCGAACCGTGAAATTGTAAGAGTGAACCTTAACTAGTGTAGGAGTGAACCGTGATTGTGTAGGATCGAACCGT
>CANFLL010000141.1 GCA_947447825.1 Chitinophagaceae bacterium
GGGAAAATCGAGAAGAATGACAGTAGACATACGTATTATTATGCCCCGCTTTTAGCAAAAATCGAACCAAAAGAACTTACTTTAGGACTATTAATTCAATGAAACCATTTGCCAGTATAGGTTTTATATTTACAGGGAATGCCTTAAAAGTGGAAAGTCAAAAGTAGGAAGATAGTATTTTGTTTTTAGGCTAGAAGTTTCTTTTGAACATTGTTTGTATTGTAGAAAAATATTCAAAACACCCTACCCTCTATTCAGTAATTCATTTCCAATCTGCTACTGAAAATTTAAAACATAAAATTTAAAATAACCCTATTTCTCCCACTCATTATCCTTAATGCTATCAACGATGTTTAGGTAGCTCACATATCTTTCAGGAGATAATACTCCTTTGTTTACTGCATCTTTCACGGCACATTCTTGTTCATTAAAGTGCATACAGTTATTAAATTGGCAATCATTTATTAAAGCTTTCATCTCAGGAAAATAACCACTTATTTCTTGTCGGGTCACATCTGCTAGTCCTAATTCCCTGATGCCAGGGGTGTCAATAAGTTGACCACCCACAGGAAGATCAAACATTTCAGCAAAAGTGGTAGTATGCAATCCTTTGCCGCTCCAACCACTAACTTCTTGTGTTTTTAAACTTAGTTCAGGAAATAATTCATTAATAAAAGTAGATTTACCAACACCGCTGTGTCCACTTAATAAAGTCTTTTTATTGTGGAGCAAAGTTTCTACCTCTTTAAGTCCTTGTTTTTTTAGGATGCTTGTTAACAATACCTTGTAGCCGATGGCTTCATAAGTCTGTTTGATTTCCTTAAACTTTTCTATCTCCTTTTTCCTATACACATCACTTTTATTAAAAACAATGATTGCAGGAAGATGATACATTTCGCAGGCAACTAAAAACCGGTCTATGAAGCCAGTACTTGTTTTTGGATCTTTTAGTGTAGCAAAAAGTAATGCTTGATCTAAGTTTGATGCAATGATGTGACGTTGATTTTTGTGACGGGGACTTGTGCGAGCCACATAATTAGTTCGAGGATAGATGTGCGTAATGGTTCCTGTATCTTCCACTTCATTTTCAATTTCCATATCCACTTCATCACCAACCGCAAGTGGATTAGTAGAAGTGATGCCATCAATTTTGAAAATACCTTTAATACGAGCATTGTAGAACTTGCCTTCTGTGGTTTTTACCACATACCAACTGCCTGTAGATTTATATACTAATGCCTTCATTAAAAACGAATATACAGTTTAGGAATCTAAATATGGTTAATAGAACTTTAAGAATCACCATCTGTCTTGTTTGAACATGTTATCGCATTTGGATAAAAGACACTTTTAAATTCTACAACTTTGCGTCTTCTTTTCGTGATGACTTTGTTATGTTAGGGGTTAATTTATTGCACTTACTTAAACAATTTAACTAGTTACGTTTATCCATTCCCCAAGTAAGCTTTTCTCTAAGAGTTGATAGGAAAGAGTTTTCATTGAGTTTAATGAGATTTGCATCAAAAGCCTCTCTTTTAACTGCCAATTGTATTTTCTTATCTACAATCTCCCTTCTAGCATCTAAAGCGCAAATAAACTCATCGGCACGACTTTCAATTTCGAATGAAAGAACACTAGTATCAGCAACTACAATGCTACGTACATTAAGGTTATGTGGTGCAACAGGCGTAATAACAAAGTTTCTACAGTCTGGAAAAACAATTGGACCTGTGCAGCTAAGGCTGTAACCAGTGGAACCTGTTGGTGTAGCCACAATTAATCCATCTGCCCAAAAAGTATTTAAAAACTCACCATTTAAGTAGGTATGAATTTTAATCATAGGAGATGTATCACGCTTATGAATAGAGAACTCATTTAGTGCAAAGGGGCTTTCACCAAAAAGTGGAACACTAGCATCTAAATGAATTAAACTACGTTTATCAGATATGAACGTGCGGTTTATGATGGCATCAACAGCCGATTTTAACTCGTCTCTACTAATGTTAGCCAAAAAGCCTAACCTTCCAAAATTTATACCTAATAGAGGAATTTGCTTTTCTCTCACAAGGGTAGTGGCATCCAAGATAGTTCCATCTCCCCCTAAAGTTATCAAACAATCAATCTGATTATTTAAATCGGCATACCCATCAAATGGTGTCACATCCTCTAACAAAGGAGTTGGCAAATGATATTGGGTAAGCAAAGGTCTAAAAATTAATACAGACACTTTATGTTTTGCCAACTCTTCCAATAAAATCAATAATGGAGCTTCTTGCTCTTGATCTAATCCCCTACTATATATCGCAATTTTCATTTAAATCTATTTTATTCTAACTATAATTTATAGCCAAACGATTCCGTTGGTATGATTAGTGGACGTGTAAAAATAATCCTTGCTGTCCTAATTGGTTAAAACTATATTCTAGCCTGAAAGCTAGGTCGTAAAAAGAGATTATATCCAACCCAAAACCTCCAGTGTATATTAGTTTATTGTTTAGTAAACTATTTCCTGGATAATCATTTTGGGCGTAACCAACATCACCAAAAAGCTTAAAGAAAAATCGAAAAGGGATCTGACTATAGTTTTTACTTTTAAGGTATGTTTTTACCTTTATGTTACCTATTTCTCTGAACAATGTTGTTTGTGTAAGCACACCTCCATTACCATCAATAACATAATATTCCAATCCTCTTAGGTTTGTATTGCTTGTGTAACCATAGAGTTGCTGGTTGATGAAATAGTTTTTAGAGGGTGTTTTAATAATTCCAGATGCGGCAAACTTAAAAAATGTTTTAGGAAAAATAGGTTGCACATACATTCCTCCTACGCCAAATTGCCAAAGGTTCGACTTATTATCCAATCCACGTTTATAAATAAACGCATCAAATGAATTTCCTTTGGTGGGATAAGCGTTATAGTCGAAGTTTTGATACCGAACCCTGTAAGTAAAGTCGATATACTGAAATTCTGTACTGTTGTTCGGGAAATAATTTTGTTTAACAATTAATACAGTATCACCAATGTGTTGATGGGTAAAAGCAACCCTAAACGAATGTCGCCAATATTGGTCTGGACGATACGAATAGGAAATGTCTGCACGATTGAAAGTGAATAGGTAGTTATTACTTTTTATAAATGATTGCTTATTTAGGTCTGTAGAATCGGTTATTTCCTTTTGAGTGATGTAGCTGTAGCCAATATCAAAACCATGCTTTAAGGAATTATTAAAGAAAGGAAGAGTATAACGTAGGCTTACTTGTTTATTATAACCATTAATCAACCAGATACTCAAAGGGTCATTATTGCCTGTAAGATTATATTGTGTGGCTTGTATTCCATAATTAACCCGGCTGAAATCTCTGTGTTCAGTAACCCACCACTGATTAAAATTTCTATCTGCTAATGTGAAATAGGGTACAGGAAATAAGTACCATCGTTCTTTCACTTCTACATTAATAATTATTAATTCCCTCGTAATGTTAGTGGTAGTAATATTTGTTTCTATAAATAAGGAGGTGTTGAAAACTTGGTTACGGCTTTTCTCTAACTGTTTAGGCAAGTCGGAGGAGGCAATTTCATCACCTACTTTAAGCGTCATCTCTCTAAGAATGATGTAGGGTTTTGTGCGTTTGTTGCCCACAATCTGAATAGCTGAAATGATAATCTGTTTTTGTTTAGAAGTATCTTTTGAGAAACTATTTAAGGCAGAGATACCTTTTAAACTATCTCTTTGTGCTTCTGTGGTGATGATGCTTGCTAAAAAAACAAAGAAATAAATAAGACAATATCGCATCAATGAGAAGTTATTTATGATTGATTCTTATGGATAAATATAAACAAGGAATGATTTAGATGTTAAGATAGGTCATCAAATGATTGTAGTTATCTTTTAATTCATTGGTAAATTGCTCTTCTCCAAAGTAATATCTCACAACATATTCATAACGATGAAAAGTGGCAATGATGTCGCTAATTTCTACTTTGTTTATTTTTATTGAAACAATTACTAGCCCAGTATCGGCTTCTGTGTAGGTATTCAGTTGAGTGATATAGGCATCATTTGTTTCAACAAGTCTGCTTATTTCACCAAAAGAATAATTGCGTCTTTCTACTTCCAATACAATTATTCCACCCGGTTCAACAGTTCCCACATAAATGGAGAGTTGTTCCAACAATGAAGCAGCAGTAATTACACCTAAATATTCTTTAGCATCATTAATAACGGCAATTAGTGTATTATCGTTTTCTACAATACCTTTTAAGGCGGTTAAAAAGAACTCTTCTTTTTTTACACACAAAGTGTTGAAGCTACTCTGCAATGTTGCAATAACATTTTCTTCATCTTCGTCCAACAAACTTTCTTTTGATACCGAACCTGTAAACAAATCATTGACAACTACTGGCAAATCTTGTATTTCATAGTCATCCATTAGTTGCAAAGCAAACGACACCTTATCCGTTAAATGAAGGACGGGGAAATCAGTTTGAATTAATTGTGCAACTAACATAGGCTTACTTTAAGGCTTGACTAACCCTTGTGTTTCATTAAGAAGTTATTCAAAATTTCATTAAACTCACCTGGAACTTCCATCATTGGGGCATGCCCACATTTATCGATGAAGTATAATTCACTGGTAGTAATTAATTTATTAAACTCTCTGCCCACAAAAGGCGGAGTAATAATATCGTTATTGCCCCAAATAAGCAGGGTTGGTTGTTTAATTTGATTCAGTTCTTCATTTAGATTACTGCGAATGGCACTTTTTGCTAGCGCTATAATTTTTATAACCTTCAATCGATTGTTGGTTATTTCAAATAGTTCATCTACCAAAGCTTTATCGGCTAAATTAGGATCATAGAACGTAATCTCTGCTTTCTTTTTAATATATTCATAATCCCCACGCTTCGGATAGCTGTCACCCATTCCATTTTCAAACAAACCAGAGCTTCCTGTTAGTGTTAATGTTTTAATATTTTCTGGATGCTTCAAGACATGTGTAAGCGCAATATGTCCACCAAGAGAGTTTCCTAAAAGGTGTATGTTTTTATATCCACGTGCTTCTATAAATCCTTGAACATGTTTTTCCAAACCACTAACGGTAGTATGAAAAATATCTAGTTCAAGCAAAGGCAATAAAGGAATGATTACCTTGAAATGTTTTTTAAAATAATTAATCTGATCACCAAAATTACTTAGGGCACCAAATAGTCCGTGCAGAAGCAGCAAAGGTTCGCCCTCCCCTTCTTCGATAAATTTATACTTATCCTGATGCTTTATTGTATATTCCATGTAAAAATTTCTTGAATAATGTTGTCAGCTCCATTTTGCAACAGCCACAAATAAACACAAATTCGAGCAATTAAAATTATTCTGCTTTCCAATCACTGCTGCAAAGCCTATAACTTGTTAATTTATCAAAAATTTAAAAACCCTATTTAACTATAATTTCTTTGATGCCAACTGAAAATATGCCTCTAATTGACTAAAAAGCCCCTTGAAAATTGGGAAAACCTTACCTACACCATTTATGAAGTAGCCAGCCCAAGGTTTAACAAAGCCATAGCATTTAGAAGTACTTATTGATTCTGTTGTAAGTACATTTAACTGTACTGCATAAAAAAGTAGTACGCTAAAAACCATCGTGAATAAAGATGCATACAACAAAATGCCACCTACTCTATTCGCCCATCCCATCAGCATAAGCTCCACACTCTTTTGCAAAATTCCAGCAATAAGTTTTATGAGAAATACCACGCATATAAAAACAATTACAAAGGATAATACGGGCAACCATCCCAACCCGATATGTGTATTTTTACTCAGCCAGTTTGCCACAAAAGCCGACAGTTTTATGGCGGCTGCCAATCCTACAATTAACCCAACAAAAGAAAATATTGCCACAATCAAGCCTCTATTATAGCCTTTATAAATGGCCAGTAATAACAGAATGAAATAGGGAATATCTATGAACATACGTTTAGAGGTTAGCTGTTAGTGATTAGTTGTTAGTGCTTAGCTATTTGTAACAACTAATCACTAACAGCTAATAACTAAAGACTGCTTAATAATTCTTTTACTGCTGCGGATATTGCTTTGCCGTCAGCTTTTCCAGCCAATTGTTTAGAAGCAATGCCCATAACCTTACCTAAATCTGCCAATGAAGTTGCGCCTACTTCTGAAATGATGGGTGCAAGTGCATCCTTAAGTTCAGCCTCAGTGAATTGCTTAGGCAAGAACTTTTCAATGATAGCAATTTCTTCTGCTTCCTTACTAGCAAGATCTGGTCTGTTTTGTTGATTGTATATCTCCAAACTATCCCTGCGTTGTTTCACTATTTTTTGTAATAGTTTCAATTCTCCTTCTGCGGATATTTCTCCACCAGCACCAGGTTCTGTTTTAGCCTTAATAATTTCAGCTTTTATTGCCCTCAAACCACGCAATGCTGCATCATCTTTTGCTTTCATGGCTTCTTTCAATTCAGCCATTACCTTTAATTCTAAGCTCATATTTGTTATTTTAAGTTTTGAATTTTAAGTTTTGAATTGAGTTTAATTGAACATTCAAAGCTTAAAATTTAAAATAATTCTTTACTTGTTTTCTTGCAATTGTATTTCTCTAAATTTAGCGTAAAAAGCTTTTGCAAAAGACTTCATATCATCAACTAGAGGGTGAATATGAGTAGCTCTGTCGAAGGTGTCGGCCATACCCATAAATGTTTGGTAATAAAAGTCTGCCATTTCATCCACCATCATGTCGTTTGTCCAAAGGTCAATTCGCAGTGCACTTTTTTCGGCTGCATCCCAAAAAGACAACATGGTAGCTTTTGCTTTTTGCATAGTGTCGGCAGTGCTTCCGGAAGCTGTCCACATTATATTTTCAGGAACTTTATCCTTATCCAAATTCACCTCTACTGTAATTGTTGATTTCATCTAATTAAAATTTTTAAGGCGGCAAAAATACGGGTTACAGATACTCAATACTCAAAAGCGCACTTACAATCAGAATTCCCTGTTGGTTAATTACCTATTAATGTTTACTAATCCAGAAAATAACCACTTACAGAAACCCATTATCAAACTGGTTCACGCTGTTTAAGTTGGTCTCTAGTTTAAAATTCAACTTTTAGTATGAATACAAGCCTTGTATTTCTAGGTACTAAAAACAAAAGTGCAGC
Source organism: Chitinophagaceae bacterium (assembly GCA_947447825.1). Lineage (GTDB taxonomy): Bacteria > Bacteroidota > Bacteroidia > Chitinophagales > Chitinophagaceae > Parasediminibacterium. Next base: position 7,177 of record CANFLL010000141.1, read on the forward strand.
CACCTCTCGTAGGTAGTAGCTGCACTTTTATTGTGTTGGAATAAACATCCCTTTAATCCGCTCTTCTAGATGCACTTCGCTAACCTCTGGAAGAGCGGATTAAGCCTAGACTAGATGCCTCATTAGCAGGAATTTTATTTTAGCATATTCCAGTTAAAAACTGGTTTGACTATAACGGACAAGTGACTAGATCTCGCTGAATGCTTGCTCAAGTGGCGAGGGGGTTACACAAATAAAAAATGTGTAAACTCCTTATTTAAAATTGATTTACACGTTTGATTGTTATTGATTAAAATTGAGTTGATAAATGTATCAATGCGCCACTACCTCTTATTCTTTCTTGGGCTTGCTTAATTCCTTCTATTATTTTAGTTAATAATCCGTCTTCAATACTACCAAACTCCGACTTATCATAAATGGTTAAGATATATACTTCTTCATTAACAGTAATGGTATAGGTTATTATTCTTGCGCCGCCACTCTTCCCTTTTCCCTTACTCTTAATGGCAATCCTGATTTCGTATGTATTATTTAAAGGTGTACCTAAAGTTGGATGCTCACTTAGGTTATTGCTTACTTCCATTAATTCATCACGCAACGACCCATATTTCTTCTTCAGTCTTTTATCTTCTTTCAAAAACTTTTCGGTAGGAATGATATTATAATTCATCTAAATAGGAGCTTTATATTTTTTTCTCTCCACCTGTGTTGCTCATTTTTTCTACTTCGCCAAAGGCTTCTGATAAGTCATCTTTTATTTTCAATGCCTGTTCATACTTCTCTAACTTAGAAACGATACGTTTCCATTGAGTTACAGGCAATTGTACCATCTTTGGTTTGCCTTGTGTATCATTTATGTATTCTAACTCCAATGTCGTTAAGTTAAGGAATTTTTGATTGATTTTATTACTTTTGTGACTTGAAAAAAAGTTGTAGGATTATAGGGGTAATTTATTAACACATATAAATACGAATCTGGATGACGAAGATTTTAAACGCCGTAACACCCACGGCTGTA
>CANFLL010000142.1 GCA_947447825.1 Chitinophagaceae bacterium
AGGCGGTATTGCATTATTAGTTGCTGCTATTGTTCTACCTGCTTTTAAAAGTTCTAAAGCTTAATAAAATAAAATTTAATCAAACAAATTTAAAAACAACATAAAATAAATACAATGAAAAGTTTAGTAAAATCAGTAGCTGCATTAGCTCTTATCGTTATATCTTCAGTAGGCGCTTTCGCTGCTTCTAATACAGCTGATACAAGTTCTTCAAACGGTGCAGCTGTTGTAGGCGGTATTGCATTATTAGTTGCTTCTATTGTTCTTCCTGCTTTTAAAAGTTCTAAGGCTTAGTTTTTTAGGGCAGAAGAAAGCATTATTAAAAAGTAGTTTAAGAGGTCATAAATAAATGGTCTCTTTTTTTGTGTCTATACGTTCCTTTGTAGCATAATAATTAATATTTTTCTGCAAATATTTGTGGACAACCAATTAACAACTTTTATCTTTAAAGACCAATTTCAACTCTATTGCATGAGACTTCCTACAAACATCTAAATTTGTACATACAATTTATGACAATGAAATTAAATATACTTGCCTTTGGCGTGCATCCAGACGATGTGGAACTTGGTTGTGCTGGAACATTAATTTCTGCTATAACCGAAGGAAAAAAAGTAGGAATAATAGACCTGACAGAGGGTGAATTAGGAACAAGAGGAACAGTGGAAACTCGTTATACTGAAGCCAATGCGGCAGCCAAAATTATTGGGATAAGTGTTCGGGAAAACTTGAAAATGGAAGATGGCTTTTTTAAACATGATAAAAAAAATCTTAGATTAGTGATTGAGAAAATAAGAAAGTATCAGCCAGACATCATATTGTGTAATGCCCCCGAAGACAGGCATCCTGATCATGGAAGAAGTTCTAAAATGGTGGCAGAGGCTGCATTTTTATCAGGATTAAGAAAAATAGAAACAAAGGATGGAGGGAATTTACAAGAAGCGTGGAGACCCTATTATGTGTTTCATTACATTCAGGATAGATATCTACAGCCATCATTTGTAATTGACATTACTAGTAGCTTTGAGAAAAAGATGGAAGCAGTGCGCTGCTACACAACTCAGTTTAGTGCCACTGGTTCCAATGATCCGCAAACATACATTTCGTCGCCTCAGTTTATTGAGTCGGTTAAGGCTCGTGCATTAATGTTCGGTAAAAGAATTGGGGTTGGCTATGCAGAGGGTTTCGTATCCGAAAAAACAATTGGTTTAAATAGTTTCGATGCCATCATACAAAATCAAACATAAACCAATATACCCATTAAAAAAAGAGACCCAAAATATGCAAATCACATAAATAATAGTCAGTAAGATGACCAGAAAAAATCACCTCATTTAAGTTAAAAAACAGTAACGCTAAATTGAGCAATTTGAAACGAAATGTGAAGTGTGTTTGAATTTTCATTTATAATATTTTTGCTTTTAATATCCTTGGAAGCAGCTTAATGCTTTTTATTCCTTTCTTTTGCAGATAACATATTGAGCAATAATGATAAATTTTAACTGGGTATATAACAGTGTCCGAATAGGCAAAAAGAATGTCTCAGTTGTAACACTTGTTTGGTTTGTTCTATCTGCACTTACTGTATTTTCAGAAGTATTGAGAGGCGCAAAATCTATTAATAACTACTTTGTTTACAAGGGCGTGTTTGAGCATCTTGTTTACAACAAAAATTTATATCTTGCTTATCCAAATGAATATGTTGATTTAAACCACTATGGCCCTACATTCGGATTACTAATTGCTCCATTTGCAATGATGCCATTATTTGTTGGTTGCTTTTTCTGGGGATTGGTAAATGCTTCTTTCTTGTACTTTGCAATTATAAAATTGAATTTAAAAAGAAAAGAAACTCTCATTATCTTGTTGATATGCCTAGTTGAATTGCAAACTTCGCTTCACAACGTACAATACAACCCATTTATAGCCGCATTAATCATATTGGCATTTGTATATGTTCGTGAAGAAAAGGAATGGATTGCAGCTTTATTTATTGCATTTGGATTTCTAACTAAATTATATCCAATTGTTGGAGTGTTCTTCTTCTTTTTTTCCAATCATAAAGTAAGTTTCATTTTGTGGGGATTGGTTTGGTTAATTATCTTCATGGTGCTTCCTATATTGATAACTTCACCACACTTTTTATATCAAACTTATTTCGATTGGTTTCATTCGCTTGTAGAGAAAACAAATGAGAATATGCAGTGCTCGATGCACGGAGGCATGCAAGACATATCTGTGATGGGCATTATTAGGCGATGCAGTAAGGTTTACGACTTTTCTGCATTATGGGTAGTACTGCCAGCCTTCTTTTTTATCTCTATCCCTTTGGTAAGAGTCAAGTTATATAAAAATGATGTGTACCAACTATTGTATCTTTCATGTTTGCTAATTTCTACAGTAATCTTTAGTTCATCCGCAGAATCGCCCACTTATATTATTGCAATGACAGGAGTAGCTTTTTGGTGGATAGTTCAAACAAAACCATATTCTACTTTAAACAAATTTGCATTAATTTTTGCCATTGTTCTAACAAGTCTATCTGCAACTGATCTATTCCCTGGCTATATAAAGGTTCACTACATTGTAGCATATAGCTTGAAAGCATTACCATGTTTTGTAGTTTGGAGTTTGATAATTTTTCAATTATTGTTAAAAAAATTAAATACTATTGCTCCAATTAGTATCTAATTATTCATTAATAATTAAGTTTATAATATTATATGACAATTTCTGGGTTTTCTTATGTAAGAAATGGATTCAATTATGATTGCCCATTTATTGAGGCCATAACATCTATTCTCCCAATATGCGATGAATTTGTTGTGGCGGTTGGAGACTCGACAGATGGAACAAGAGAAGCTATTGAGCAAATAGGTTCTCCTAAAATAAAAATCATAGATACTACTTGGGATTTGCGCTTGAGGGCTGGCGGAAAAATTTTTTCACAACAAACCAATCTTGCCCTTGATGCAATCAAGGGCGACTGGGCATTTCATATTCAAGCTGATGAAGTTATTCATGAAAAAGACCTCTATAAAATTAAACACTCTATAGAAAAAGAAAATGAAAATTCTCGTATCGATGGTTTCATCCTGCCTTTTATACATTTCTGGGGAGACTATTATCATTACAGAAACTCACGTAGAGTTCACAAACATGAGGTCAGAATTTTTAAAAATACTGGCACCGTACGTTCTTATCGAGACTCCCAAGGATTTAGGAAATATACTTCAACAGAGGCTTATAATAACAATAGCGATAAAGGCAAGAAACTTTTGGTTAATAAAATTGATACCCCAATATTTCATTATAATAATGTTAGAACACCAGATTCCATTTTAAAAAAGCATTCTGAAATGGGGTTCTTTTATGGGCATGAAAAGAAACAAACTGAAGAAACAAGAAAGGCGCAATATGATTTTAATATTGTTGATCGGGTAGCCGAATTCAAGGATAGTCATCCTAATGTTATGCAAAAGAGGATTGCAGCACATCCAAACGATTTTGTCTATGATAATTCCAAAGCAACTTGGGTTAAAAAAGATAAGTTTATCCAACCAATCGAAGACCTCCTTGGGTTTAAGATAGGTGAGTACAAGAACTATATAGAACTAAAATAGTACTAGTAATGTGTGAATAACTGGATTTCAAAGCTGCCATTTGTAAAAGCAACTACTTCTTCAAGTTCATTTCATTTAATAAATTGTATTTAGTCCAAACATACTGGGCAGAATATTTAGCAATAATGAATCCTTCTTTGCCATCTAAAAAGCCTAATCGCAACAAATAAGTTTGAATAAAAACGAACATCGGACTCAGAAAACGCTTTACAAAAGTTGCTTTCTTGTGTTGAGAAAAATACTTTTCAGCACTTAATTGTGCATAACGAAGTTTTTTTAGTTTGTACGTTTCTAAAGAATCCATAGTGTAATGAAGCAAACTGCCACCTATCAATTGTTTTGTAAGTCCTTTTACATTGATATTTTCATGAACGGAAACTAAATCCCATTGAGTAATTTGCTTATTGTATAGCCTGTATACTTTATCACGCCCCCAATCTCCGTGCTTTATCTTTTTTTGTACCAAAAAACTTTCCCTTTTGCAACCATACAAAACCTTGTTGTCGGTCAGTTTGAGTCTTTTGATATTGTCCGCCAATGTTGGAGTAATCCTTTCATCAGCATCCAAAGCAAATATCCAATTGTTTAATGCATTGTTTGCTGCTTCATTTCGTGCATTTCCATAACCATTCCACTCTATAACTACTACTTTCGCCCCCTTTTGGCTTGCAATTTGCACAGTTTTGTCACTGCTCCCCGTATCCACAACAATCACATCTTTGCTTATTAAATAAGCACCTTCCAAACAATCGGAAATATTTTTTTCTTCATTTTTAGTAATTATTACAATAGATATATCCATGCTTAATTAAAATTTGTATTGTTTAATGATTGTTCTAGGGCACCTTTTAACTGCACTTCAGTTAACTGATTTATGTTATCTTGATAACGGACTATCACAGCATTTGCTTGAAGAGAACGCCAATGGATAAAATTCCCCTCTTCCATTGAATAAAACGCTACCAATGGCACATTGTAGGCGTCTGAAATATGTACCGCTACGGTATCGGGTGTTATTACTAATGAAGAATACTTAATTATTGATGCTGTATGAAAAATAGACGTTGTGCCGTAAAAAGAAACTACCTGTTTGCTATCAATTGAATCTATGATTTTTTTAATCCAGTTATTTACTTGAGGATAAGTAAGCAAAACAATTGCATGGTTTGGAAAAGTAGAAAGAACATTCTTTATAAGTGAAATTGCTTTGTCGCTAATGAATTTCCTACTACGAGATGCACCAAGTAAATTAACTGCAATTATTTTCTTTTTAGACAAGGTTTCTAGAAATGCTTCTGACTCTTTCAATGCCTTTCTGTTCTCAGGGATAATGTATTGTATACTATTAGATTTAAAGCCCAACAATTGCATCATTTGCTGATAAATAATTGCTGTTGGAGCTTGTTGTATAGGCAGATTTAGGTTAAAGAGTTTATAGTTTTCTTTACAGTAACCTATGTTCAGTGAGGCTTTTACTATCCTAATGAATAACAATTCTCTATTACGAAGTAAGCTAGGTGTAGCATCAAACAAAACGTCATAACCATTTTGTCTTAGCTTCAAAGCCATGGAAATGAGCGTAACATAGCTTTTACTGTTTACAATAAATAGGTTGTTAATGTTAGTGTCCTTTTCAATTACTGCTTCATTTGCCTTTGCAGCTACAATGTCAATATGAATTGTAGGATTTTGTTTCTTTATTTGGTCATAAACAAAAGAGCTAACAATATAATCTCCAATCTTCCCATCATGTCTTACAAAAAGTATTTTTTTAATTGAGGTATGTTTAAAGTCTGTGTTAGAACTATTATAATCAATTAAAAGCTTGCCTATAAACAGTCTAAATGATTTCAACCTCTTTTTAAACATCTCAATTTTATTTATTGCAACAATATAGAAAAAAAAGGAAATGAAATAAATGTATTGCAATTTGAGAATCTCATTTACTCAAATGTGAACACCATTTCCTTATATTCGTAGCATCATTAACATAATTTATTAAATAAAGTCAAAAGAAAATGCCATTTCACATGAATAAAAATGCAAATCGACTATGTCAAATCAAGAAACCCTTAGTATCTATCGTTATGTGCACATACAATGGTAGCCAATATCTTGATGAGCAACTTAATAGCATTGTTAATCAAGATTATAGACCTATAGAAATTGTTGTTGTAGATGACTGCTCAAAAGATGAAACTTGGAAAAAACTAAAACATTGGGAGAATAAATATTCTGACATATTCCGCCTTTATTCAAATGAAACTAATCTAGGATATAACAAGAACTTTGAAAAGGCATTACTGTTGGCAAAAGGGGAGTATATTGCTATTAGTGATCAAGATGACATATGGATGTTCACAAAAATCAGTGCTTTAGTGAATTCTTTAGAAACAAAAACTTGGGCTTCTATGGCACATTGCAAGAATGTGACACTAACAAAAGATAAATTAAAATTCAATCATACCAATTTGAGGAACTTTTTTGAAGGAACGGATGTAAGAAAACTTTTCTTGTATAGTCAATTTTCAGGTCATGTGATATTATTCAGAAAAACACTTCTCGAAAAAATAATCCCCTTTCCTGATGGAATAATATATGACTGGTGGATTGGTGTTAATGCCTGCGTAAATGGAGGAATTGCTTTTGTGGATGAAGTTTTAGTGCACCATAGGATTCATTCTTCAAATGCTACCGATTCCGCTAGAACATGCCCATTAGATATAGATGAGCTATTGCAGTTGTTTTACAGAATAGAAAACATGAATCAATCTCATAGAAACTTTCTTGATAAATTAATTTCGTTATTTAAACAGCATAAAAAAAACACGTATGGAAAAATTGACTGGAAATTGTTCCATTTCTTTTTTGCTAATAGAAAAATTATCTACGGACACAAGCGAAGAAAATTGCCAATCATATCGCAAACAAAACATGCTTTTAGGTTATCAAGAAAGTCTTTGGCAGGCGTTGGAGGGGAGATTTAATCTTAATTGTTTTGATTCTAGATATCACCAACTTTTGCAGTGAAGTTAAGTTATTTGGTCAAATATTAGATGAATTACATTAATTTTATATCCGTTTAAGAAAATTTCGGAATAATTTTAACCTCTTATTAAACATCTCAATTCTATTTATTGAAACAATATAAAAAAAAGGAAATGAAATAGAAGTATCGTAATTTGAGAATCTCATTTACTCAAATGTTAACCCCATTTCCTTAAATTCGCTTAATCTTAAGATAATATATCAAATGCTGTAAAAATAAATCCCACTTCACATGAATAAAAATGCAAATAGACTTTGTCAAATCAAGAAGCCCTTAGTATCTATCGTTATGTGCACATACAATGGTAGCCAATATCTTGATGAGCAACTTAATAGCATTGTGAATCAAGATTATAGACCTATTGAGATTGTTGTTGTAGATGACTGCTCAAAAGATGAAACTTGGAAAAAACTTAAACACTGGGAGAATGAATATTCTGATTTATTCCGTCTTTATTTTAATGAAACCAATTTAGGATATGATAAGAACTTTGAAAAGGGATTGCTTTTAGCCAAAGGAGAATATATTTCAATTAGTGATCAGGACGATGTTTGGGAAACTCAAAAAATAAGTGCACTAGTGAATAGTTTAGAAAAGAATTCTAATTTTTCATTGAGCCATTGTAAGAATGTGATACTTATTGATGGCAAACTAAAACACAATCACACCAATTTAGTTAATTTCTTTTTTGGTCAAGATATTAGAAAAATGTTCTTAAAACCATTAATTACGGGTCATACAATGTTGTTTAAAAGATGCCTCCTTGAGAAAATAATACCTTTTCCAGATGGCATCATATACGACTGGTGGATTGGGGTCAATGCCTGCTTAAATGGAGGAATAGCATTTGTAGATGAGGTATTGGTACAACATAGAGTGCATTCTTCAAACGCTACCAAAGTAACTAGTAAATGCTATTTACAAATTCATGAAATATTATTGTTGTTCTGTTCTTTAGAAAATATGAATTTAACTCATCGAAAATTTCTTAATGAATTAATTAGCCTACTTCTATCGCAAAAGAAAAATTTTACGAAAAAAATTAATAAGGACTTATTCTTATTCTTTTTTTCTAACAGAAAGATTATTTACGGTCATAAACGAAGGAAATTCCCAATATTCTCTCATGCCAAACATGCTTTTAGGATATCTAGAAAGTCTTTAGCAGAAATTGGGGAAACAATTTAGTTTTATAGGTATATACGCTTAGTCCGCAAAAGTGATTTCAACACCCCCTCTCAGAAATTATTTTTTTGATTGTTTTAAAGTAATTGTATGGAAAGGTGAAAAGAAGTAGGCAAATGTTGCCATTTTTTTAAGGCATTCCCTGTAAATATAAAACCTATACTGGCAAATGGTTTCATTGAATTAATAGTCCTAAAGTAAGTTCTTTTGGTTCGATTTTTGCTAAAAGCGGGGCATAATAATACGTATGTCTACTGTCATTCTTCTCGATTTTCCC
>CANFLL010000143.1 GCA_947447825.1 Chitinophagaceae bacterium
GCTAGGAGAGGTATGCCCAATAAGAACATTAACCATCAAAAAATGATTGTTTTCAATAAAAGATGAACCTGTAACGTAAAATCCAGTTAAATCAAATATAAATATATTGCAATATCAAAAAGATGCGCAGCAATTACAGGGAATGCCTAGAAATGGCGGGAGGCATACCAAATACGCTTCCCTATCTTGCCAGTGGAACGTATAAAACAAGGTGATAGAAGTGTAAGATGCTGGTGGAGAATGGTTTTTCGAGGGAAGGTTTTGCTGCTAGCGAAGCCTTTCTTAGTGAATTTGCAAAGACCAAATTGCTTTTTATCGACTTGTGATACTCCACTAATCCCCAGCTTTTTTGTAGATTGTGTTGATTTTTTCATCTGATAAGCTCAAATCGCTACACGCAAGGTACAATTCCCCGATTGCAAGGTTTCCGTCTTTGAAGACTTGCTTTGATAGCAGAAGCGGAAAATTCAGCTCCTTGAGCCAACCCTCCACCGTTTGTTGCCCCTGCTGTAGCGATTCGATACTTCCAGAATTATTTTACTCTAGGGCAGCCTTGCTTAATGCCGTTGCCGGATCATTTTTCAATAACAACCGTAAACTTAGCTAAAGCTAATTAATTCAACATCAAATATCAAAGTGCTATTTGCCCCAATTTGAGCGCTTACTTGTCTGTCTCCGTAAGCCAAGGAAGGATGCAAAAAGAATCTGAATTTGCTACCTGTAGGCATTAATTGTAATCCTTCGGTCCATCCACTAATAACTCTGTTTAAAGGAAAAGATGCTGGCTGTCCTCTTTGAACACTACTGTCAAACACAGTTCCGTCAATCAATGTGCCATGGTAATGACAAGTTACGGTGTTTGTTGCGCTTGGTTTTGAACCTGTTCCTAAAGTAATTACTTCATACTGTAAACCACTTGCTGTTTCTGTAATGCCGGCCTTAGTTCTATTTTCAGCCAAAAATGCTTCACCAGTTTTAAGGTTAGCATCGCTCTTTCCATTTCTCAATTCTGCTAATTTGTCTGCAATTCCCATTTTATATATTTTTTGCGAAAGTAAGGTTCTGAACTCTAATAATGAAGGGATAATAGACTCAAGTTTTTCTGTCATCATTTAATCATTATTTTTCAATAATAATAAGACTAAGATATTCTTTTATAGAGAAGCAAAAGAAAAAGCGTTCTTTGTGAAAATTCAGTGAAATGTTTAAGGAGAGGACGTTTATTATTGTTTTGTTTTGTGCTGTATTAACTGTTTCCACTATTGTACTTCAATATCTAAACCCCACACAAGGTTTTCTTGATGGGGGACTTATTGCAGCCATTTTGTTAACTATCTGGGTTAAAGAAGAGGTTTACACGCAAATATTCGGGATTACAGGCTTAATATCTATTCTTATTGCATCGTTTTATCCAAATGAAGTTGGTAGTAGATGGCAGATTGTTTTAGAACATTTTTTTCCTGCCATCATAGTGGTAATAACTACTTTTTCAGTGTTGTATATTAAGCGAATCTATTTGTCCATGGAATCTGATGAAAGGCAGTTGAACGCATTGTTTGAGCATGCCACAGAAGGAATAATATTAACCGATAAAGAAGGCAAAATTGTGCTAGTAAATCCTGCAGTTCTTTCTCTTTTCAAATATGAAATGAAAGAAATGATTGGCTCTCCCATTGAAATGCTTATTCCATCGAGGTTTCATCAACATCATGGGCATTATCGTCAGGGATTTTATAATCAGCCCTCAAACAGAACAATGGGGCATGGTCGTGACCTATTTGGTGTTAGAAAAGACGGTGTTGAATTGCCAGTAGAGATAAGCCTTAGCTATTATAAACAGAAAGAGGAATTTTTTGTGATTGCATTTGTGGTTGATATTACACAAAGAAAGAAGTCGGAAGCCATTTTACTAGACCAAAAAAATAAATTAGAACAAGTAACTTCTACCATAAAAAAACTAAACATTGAGCTAGAAGATAAAGTAGAACAACGCACATTGATTCTAAAAGAGGCACTTCAACAATTGGAAGTATCTCAGCTTGAATTGAGTGAGGCATTACAGAAAGAAAAAGAATTAAATGAAATTAAGTCTCAATTTGTTTCAATGGCTTCTCACGAATTCAGGACTCCACTTAGCACCGTTTTGTCATCTGCTTCACTAATTGGACGATATTCAAAAGAAGAAGAGCAACCGAATAGGGACAAACACATTAAAAAAATTAAAGAGTCAGTTAAGCATTTGAATGATTTATTAGAAGATTTTCTGTCGCTAGGCAAATTGGAAGAAGGTAAGGTGGAGGCTGTTATTAAGCCGTTTGATGTGCATGAGTTTGCGGAGGAGATTCTTGACGAATTAGGTGCCGTTAAAAAGCCTAATCAATCTATTAACTTGGAATTTGAAGGCAATAGCTTCTTCGTTACTGACAAAAGATTACTAAAAAATATTTACCTCAATTTAATAAGTAATGCCATTAAGTTTTCGAGTGAAAATGGGGCAATAGCTTTGAAGATTATTAATAACGATAATTTATTAAAAACTATTATTGTTGATTCGGGTATTGGAATTTCGGAGGATGATCAGGCGCATTTGTTTACTAGTTTTTATCGTGCTAGAAATGCTGTAAATATTCAGGGAACTGGTTTAGGCTTACATATTGTGAAGCGCTATGTTGATATACTTCATGGCTGCATCTCGTTAGAAAGTAAGCTTGGTGAAGGAACAACAGTTTTTGTGGAATTGCCACAGCTTGAAGAAAATTAAATTAGAAAAGTAGTTGAAAGGAATAAGTAGTGAAAGGACAATAATGAAGTGAAGTTTGGTTTCAACTCCCTAAGCAAAAGCTTTGAAACTTTCTCTTATTTTTCCACACAAATCTGTTTCCACCATTTTTGTAGCCAAAAGAATCATATTGCAGAATGCTTTGGCTGTACTTATTCCGTGGCCCAAAATGACGGGTTTATTAACTCCAATTACTGGGGATCCTCCGTAATTTTCATAATGAAAACGGTTATAATAAGGGTCATTTTCCATTCCTTTAAGTGCCATCAAATCATAGAATGTCTCGGCCATTTTCAGAATGATATTTCCCACAAAACCATCGCAAACCATTACATCGGCCTTATCATTAAAAAAGTCACGCCCTTCTATGTTGCCTATAAAGTTTATAAGATTATTTTCTTTCAGAATAGGGTAGGAGGCTTGTGCAAGTACATTGCCTTTTCCTTCTTCTTCTCCAATGTTGATTAATCCGATGGAAGGAGTTTCAATGTTGTAGATGTAATGAGAATAGAGACTGCCCAAAATGGCAAATTGATTCAGATGTTCTGGTTTGCAATCAGCATTCAATCCTGCATCAAGCAATACTCCATTTCCTCCGTTTATTTTTGGTATAATAGCACTAACTGTAGGACGGAGAACACCAGCAATAGGTTTCACTGCAAACATTGCACCTACTAACATGGCTCCTGTGTTACCAGCACTGATGAAGGCATCAATTTTGCCAATTGCTAATAGATGAAAGCCAATTACAATGGAGCTTTGCTGTTTTTCTTTAAATGCTTTTGTGGGGTGTTCGTGGTAGCCAATTACTTCTGATGCATGAATGACATGCAATAAAGGTGATGAAATATTATACTCTTTAAATAAAGAGGTTACAATATTTTCATCACCTATACAAAAGATATTCGCTTCGCTTGTATTAGATTGAAGATGTTGCAGTAAACCCTTCACAGCTTCTTGCGGTGCAAAGTCGCCCCCCATCATGTCAATGCCAATATTCATGCGTGAAAATTAGATTGTTAAATAAAAAGTGTCAAATAAAAGCTGTGTACTAAGCTTTTAAAGGTGCTTTTTCAGAAACTAACTTGCCTTTGTAAAACAATTTACCCTCACTTACGTGTGCACGATGGCGTACATGTAACTCACCAGTGGTTGTATCCTTGCTCAATGTAACTTCTTGTGCTACATAGTGTGTTCTTCTTTTCGCGCTACGTTGTTGCGAATGCCTACGTTTGGGATTTGGCATAATGTCAAATTTATTTAATTAAAAAACTATTGTTACTATTATAAAATGGGTAAACTATTTTAACCCTTTAAATTTATCTAACCCTTTCCACATTGGATTTGCTTGCTTATTCACTTCTTCTTCCATCTGCCTAAGCTTCTCCAATACCTCTAAATTACATTGTGAACCGCCCATCTCTTCTTCATTACACATTTTTTGTAACGGAACAGAAAGAGAAACAAATTCATAAATCCAGTCTGCAATTTTCAGATGACTTTCATTTCTGCTGATATAGTATATATCAGGATCTTCCTCTGTTAGATTCATTGACTCAGGTTCTTCAACCATCTTTACGATAATATTAAACTCTTCCCACAATTGTTTTCTGAGTGGGTTACTACATCTGTCGCAAACAACATCTGCAAAACCATCAATGTCAAACTTCAATTGCAAGAATCCACTTTTCTTGTCCAACAGCAATTTTATTTTCGCCGAACAATTGGTAAAGTCTTGCTCACCATACGCTACAAAGAACTTGTCATCAATACTGTATTCAAACTCATGAACACCAGGTCTTAATCCTACAAATGCAATTTCGAATTCTCTACGGTTGTTCATGTCCGCTTTTTTTGGGTGGGCGAAAGTACGGTATCAATTTGGATTGACAAAAGGAAAATTTGATTCTACAATAATTATTAAGATATTTACACAATAATTATGTGTATAACTAAGCAAAATGGAAAGGTTAGGAATATTAAATGGGCTATTCTGCTTATTCTAGTTGTGTGTGTCAAGTTGGTTTCACTCTTCCCTTATTATGTTGAGAATTATTATTCTACCTATTTATATGTCTTTTTTTCTTGCTTTCAACGAATACTTTTAGGAGCTATACCCTTTAGCTTGGGAGATATTTGTTACACTGTTTTTGCAATTTACCTTGTCAATTATATGGTTAGAATTTGTATGCTACTATATAAACGCAAATTCACTTTTGTTCAATTCAAAAAGGGGGTATTAATTGCTGGGAAAACTGTTTTGTTGCTATATATCATCTTTTATCTTTTTTGGGGGTTAAACTATACTAGGCTAGGAGTGTCTGCTCAGTTTGGCTTAAAAAATAATAAGTATACAGATGCAGCACTTAAAGATTTTCTTTGCAGTGTTGTAGATGAATTGAATGAAACACGAAAACAGTTAGGTGATAGTAATTTTGTCTATCCTTCTGATGATTCAATATTTCAAATGGCTAAAACTGCTTACAGCCTCTCAATGAAAAACACTCCTTTTTTAAACCATCATTATCAATCATTAAAATCATCTCTTTACACGCCCATAATCAGTTACCTTGGTTACTCTGGTTACTATAATCCTTTTACGGGAGAGGCACAAGTAAACACAGATTTACCGAAGTTTTATATGCCTTATGTTACTTGCCATGAGATGGCGCATCAATTGGGATACGCTAGTGAGAGTGAAGCTAGTTTTATAGGTTATTTAGTTGCCAAACAATCTAAAAATCCTTTGTTTATATATTCAGCTCTTTTTGAGCTATACATAACAGCTAATAGTGAATTGATAGGGAGAGATTTTTTAAGTGCCTTATTGAATAGTAAATCATTGAATAGTTTAGTTAGAAAAGACCTAAGGACGTACAAAAGTTACATCTTAAGAAGTGATAATAATCTTGAACCTATGGTTAAAATCGCTTACGACCATTATCTAAAAGCCAATAACCAGCAATCTGGCATAAATAGCTATAACGAATTGGTTGGTTGGGTGATTGCCTACAGGCAAAATCAACAGATTATGGTTAATTTATAAGTTCATAGTTTACATAAAAAAGCCCCGGTGTAAAAATATACATCGGGGCTTTTTTGTGTAAACTATAAACTATTAACTTTCGATTTCTTAAATAGTGCAAATATTTCGATAACCAAACCGCCAACAATCAAAATTGGAGCAATGGTGATTCTTGTAAAGCTATAAACCACATTATAATCGAACACATTAGGATCTTGGTTCTTTCCGCCACTCATTAATATCATTCCAAGGGCTATTACAACGCCACCAATAATCATCCACAAATAATTGTCTTTTGAAAATAACGGTTGTAAAGGAGTCACCTGCTTAGTGCCTACCGAAGTTCTAACGGTAGAGACTGGTTTAGTGCCTGTGCTAGTACTAGTGCTAACTGCTTTGCTCATTGTTAATTATTTAAGGATGCAATAATAGCCCATATTAATTGAAAATTTTAAATTGAAAATTCAGAATTAACATTTGTATTAATGGTCAGTTGTCATTTTTTAATTAGTATAGGTCATCAAGTTTCATTTTAAGGTATTTAATCACACTTCTGTGGGTGCTTAAAAGAGATATTCCAACCCCAAGTATAATCATGCCACCAAAAAGAGTCAATGTTTGTTTTATGTCATCTATTGCTTTTAATTCTGGTATCTGATTTTCTAACCATTGAATAAGTGAGAACAACAACGCTATGGCAATTAATCCGCTAATACATCCATTTATCACTGCTTTGATATCCATTGGTTTTGTAATAAAGCCACGAGTTGCACCCACCATCTGCATGGTTTTAATGAGGAAACGGTTACTAAACATTGCCAAACGAATCGTGTTGTCGATACTGAAAATTACAACTGCACAAAGGATAATCGAGATAACCAAAAATGCTAAACCATATACTTTCGCTTTCTCATCAAGGTTTGTAACCAAGCTTTTAGGATATTGCAGGTCGGTAATCTGATTGCCATAAGCACCCATTAAATCACTAGAAATTTTCTGCATACTATCCTTATTTACATACTCAGCTTTAGCATAGAAGTCGATACTTTCTGGGAGTGGGTTTACATCCAATATTTTTGCCCAATCCTCATTGTTTTCCTTATTCCAGATGGCTTTTGCGTTTTCCTTATTTACATAAGTGACACCTTTGGCATAAGCTTGCTGGGCAATAAACTGTTGTATCTGATTGATGGTATCTTTATTTTGTGTACGTAGGTAAGCACTAAAGCGAATGTCTTCCTTAAATAGGTTGCCAGCTTGTTTTACATTTAGGAAAAACCATCCCATAATGCCCATAATAAATAGTACCAATGCCACGCCCACTATACTAAAAATATAATTGGGTTTGCTTCTTTTTAAACCGCCTTTTCCTTGTGTTGCCATGAGTTATGTAACTTAAATAGTGATTAGAACCGGTTGCAAATGTAGCCTAAACGCCTACATTTGCACCTCTTTTGCCAAAAGTAAGATGGCTGTATTAAAATTTATGCGCTTGTTCTTTGTTGCACAAGCAACTAATTTAAACTTAAGTACAAACATATTTCCCATGGTATAAACGTAAAACTGTTGTGTAAAGTATGTAGACCCGTATTTATTTTTTTTAAAATTTTGTTATAGTATAATAAATAAACACCTGAACAAAGAACAAACGAATATATGGAATACAATTTCGGTGAGATAGAACAGAAATGGCAAGGCAAGTGGAATGAGTCTAAGGCTTATAAAGTGAGTAATACTAGCGATAAACCTAAGTATTATGTGTTGGACATGTTTCCTTATCCAAGTGGTGCGGGCTTGCATGTGGGGCATCCATTAGGATATATAGCCAGCGATATTTTTAGTAGATATAAACGCCTGAAAGGTTTTAATGTATTGCATCCAATGGGGTATGATGCCTTCGGATTGCCTGCCGAACAATATGCGATAGAACATGGAGTACACCCTGCCGTTTCTACAGAACAGAACATTGCCAACTTCCGCAAACAGTTGGATAAGATAGGTTTCTGCTATGATTGGGATAGGGAAGTGCTTACCTGCGATGCTAAATATTATAAGTGGACGCAATGGATTTTCCTTCAATTATTTAATAGTTATTTTAACCCACTTACGCAAAAAGCAACTCCAATAACTGAGTTGGTGAAGGCTTTTGAAAAAGAAGGTTCAACACAAATAGACGGACTTCGTTCAGCCGTAAAATCTTTTTCAGCGGAAGAATGGAAAGCCTTAACAGAGAAGGAACAACAAGATATATTGATGGAGTTCCGCTTGGCCTTTTGTGGTTA
>CANFLL010000144.1 GCA_947447825.1 Chitinophagaceae bacterium
ATCCTTCACAAAAGGCATCAAGGATTAGAGGGTAGGTCGATACTTTATCCCTAAGTACAGTCTTTACGGCGATGTCAGTCAACCCAAAAGTATACCGCAATGCCCCCGCAAGATTCTTCTATGCGGGGTTCTTTTGGGGGCATAGCGGATACTTTTCTAAGAGTTATGCGTCACACAGGTTGACAAACCTTGAGTCTGCAAGAAAGAATAAAATCTACTCATCAATCAAGCCTTCTCTTAATAAATAATTGCTAAGAACCAAAAGCCCACCCACCACCCTTTTATTTCTCTATTAACAATTGTTAGCAAAATTTATAAACCGCTAATTGTTCAAATTCATACTATTGCTCTATATTTGACAGATATTGTCAAATCAATATTTTCAAATTGAAAACAACTGGTGAAATAATAAGAGAACAGAGAGAAGCTAATGGACTGCTGCTGCGACAAGTTGCTGGTAAACTTGACGTAGATGTAGCAATTCTTAGTAAAATTGAAAGAAGTGAAAGAACCGCAACAAGGCAACAAATTATTAAACTAGCTGAGATTCTAAAATTAAACGAAGACAATTTATTAATCCAGTATCTAAGTGAGAAAATTGCTTATGAAATTGCAGATGAAGATTTGGCAAATGAAGCTTTGAAAGTTGCTGAGGAAAGAGTTGAATATTTAAAAGCCAATAAGAAAAAATGATGGGAAAGAAAAAAAAAGTATTGGATTTGTTTTGCGGTTGTGGGGGGCTTTCACACGGGTTTATTGATGCTGGGTATGAGGTAGTTCTAGGTATAGATTATTGGAAAGACGCTATTGTAACATTTGAAAAAAATCACGAAAGCTCAATTGGACTTGTTGCAGATTTGTTTAATGAAACTGCAAAAGAAATTAGCGAAAGAACAGGGATAAAAGAAGTAGATGTTATTATAGGAGGTCCCCCCTGCCAAGGATTTTCTGTTGCAGGTAAAAGAATAGTTGATGATGAAAGGAATAAACTTTACAAATCGTTCGTAAGTTTTGTAGATTTTTATAAACCTAAAGCATTTTTAATGGAAAATGTCCCTAACATAGTTTCGATGGGCGAAGGAATTATTAGACAAAACATATTAAATGACTTTGAAAAATTAGGTTACAAGGTTGTTTATAAGGTTTTACTTGCATCTGAATTCGGAGTTCCTCAAAATAGGAAAAGAGCTTTTTTTGTAGGGATTAAGGGTAAACAAGAGTTTAGTTTTCCTATGTTAGATACAAATCAAATTGTAACGTCTAAAGATGCTATAAGTGATTTGCCAAAAGAATCAATTCAAGATGGCAGGGAATATATAACAAGTTCAAAATCTACTTTTCAAGAAATAATTAGAACAGGATCTAAGGGTATTTTTAATCACGAAACAACCAATCATAGCGAAAAGACAGTTGAAATAATTTCAATGGTACCAGATGGAGGTAATTATAAAAATTTACCATTAGAATTACAACAAACAAGAAATGTACATATTGCTTGGACGAGACTTAATAGCAATAAGCCTAGCTTCACAATAGATACAGGACACAGACATCATTTTCATTATGAATATAATAGAATACCAACAGTTAGAGAAAGTGCGAGAATACAATCATTCCCTGACAGTTTTATTTTTATAGGTACTAAAACTAGCCAATATAAACAAGTTGGTAATGCCGTACCCCCATTATTAGCTAAACACATGGCTACTCAACTAAAAAAATATTTAGATGTATAAAATTGATCCAAAATATAATTTTAGACTGCATCAAGTACGCCCTCGTTTCAAAAACGACATTGAAAATGTATTGCTGTACATAGCCACTGAAGTTTCAAAAATTAGTACTCAGCCTCTTGATAGTTTTAATCAACAATTATTCAATGCAATTAGACTTTATACTGGTAATGCAACTAAAACTAAAAAAACTATTGATAATTGGAGGACTGAAATAGCTGCACTATTTGGCTTTGTAGAAGAAGATAATATAAACATTATTGGCAAAGCTGGAGAAATTGCAAAAAAACTTTCAGAAGAACAAGACTTGGTTCAATTTTTTAAATATTTCCTTTTTCATTTTCAATATCCTGGTGGTCATATTAAAACGGACAAACTAAAATTGGTTATTGATAAAGGGGTAAAATTTAAACCAACGCAATACTTTTTAAAAGTATTGGAATCTGGAGAGAAATTAACAGAAAAGCGTTTTTCAGTTAATAAAGCAGAAGCAACCCATTTTATATACAACGATTTGAGAGTTACAAGAGACAATTGTAATCCTGATGAAGTAGTTGAAAGAATTTTAAAGAATAGAAATAATGAAATTGAATTAGACTGGCGAGGGGATATAATAAGGTATGCTGGCGATATTCTAGATTATATGGTAATTGCGGATTTATTAGTACACCATAAATCCAATTATTACATTAATTGGAATGATAGAGAAACCATAACCTCATTTTTAGAAAGTAAAAAATGGTTTACCGGATATGATTATTTATATAATACTAATTTTCAAATAAATGTTTTAAAGCCAATTGAGGACGATTGGTTTTCTTTCGTAAACAAGGATTTGGGGCAGGATTTATTCAAAACAGATGTTCTTAAGTATTTAGGAATAAATGAAGATGCCTACACCCAATTAATTTATGAATCGATTTCAAATTTAGAAGATTCTTTTGACCCGGATAATGTAAAAAGCACTAAAGAAATTGGGGACTTTGGAGAAAACCTAATTGTAGGTCACGAAAGTATGCGAGTAAAAAAAGCAGGCAGAGAAGACCTTATCCATTTGATTAAAAAAATACCAACTGCTTTCGCAGTTGGGTATGATATTCAAAGTGTCGAATTAGATGCGAGGAAAAGGTATATTGAAGTTAAATCTACTATTAGTAACAAGTCGCTTAATTTCTATAACTTTCATCTTACCCCTAATGAGTGGTCAACCGCAGAAACTTTAAAGGACGCTTACTATGTTTACAGACTTGTGATAAGTAAAAAAGAAAGGCGATTGTTCGTTTTACAAAACCCGGTTGATAATTATAAAAAGGACTTAATTAAAATGTCGCCGAGAAATGGGGCTGATATAATATTTACTGAAAAATCAGGAGAATGGAACGAATTATTAATATGGAAACAATAAGGGTAGCCTCACTATTTTGTGGTTGTGGTGGTATGGATTTGGGTATTCAAGGTGATTTTACTTTTCTTGGTAAGAATTACCCCCAACTTCCATTTAAAGTGGTTTATGCCGCCGATAATGACCCATACGCCACTACTATTTACAACAATAATTTTGAACACAAGTGTGTAACAAAAGATGTTAGGGATATTGTGCCTAGTCGTATTCCTGACCATGACATTTTATTAGGTGGCTTCCCTTGTCAATCCTTTTCAATAATTGCTCAAAATCCACAAAGGCTAGGCTTTAAAGACGAAAGGGGGAAACTCTTTTTTGAAATGGTTAACGTACTTAAAGAAAAGCAGCCACGATTTTTCATAGGAGAAAATGTAAAGGGATTACTGTCCGCAAATGAGGGTAAAGCATTTCCAATGATTATCAAAGAATTTGAAAATGCAGGTTACCACGTTCATCATAAACTTTTAAATGCATCTGAATTTGGGGTGCCTCAAAAAAGAGAACGTGTTTTTATTGTTGGTTTTAGAGAATTTGACGATTATTTTAATTTCAGGTTTCCGCAACCTAATACTTTAATTGGTTCTAAAGTAAAATTAAAACAAGTACTAGATAAGGATGCAAACAAAGAAGAAAAATGGTTTTTCAGTCAAAGAGCCGTTGATGGAATGATGAGAGTTAGAGAAAAAATGAATAAGGGAAGGGTTCAAGATTTAGAGCAACCTTGCAATACTATTAGTTCACATCTTGCAAAAGTTAGCTTGAATGGGACAGACCCCGTTTTAATGATAGATAACCGTTACAGACGGCTTACACCAAGAGAGGCTGCGAGAATACAGTCCTTTCCTGATAATTTTTTATTAGATACTGTCTCTGAAAATAGACAATATAAAGCGATTGGAAATGCAGTTCCACCAGTTTTAATGTGGCAAGTTGCAAACGCTTTGACAAAGAGTATATTATCAACTTCAAATTTAGAAGCAGAACAAGAACAATATTATTTGCAGGGAGTATAACCAACTATTGATGTTATGTAGTTCATAGTTTGACAAAACATAAACTTTGACACGCCGAGGACAAGTGCGAACGCATAACAAGGGTATTGCAAATATGGCTGCTGACGGAACAAACTCGGATTCAGCACTTTCTTTAAGCTTTTGTTTCGGGGGACGTAACACTATTGGGCATCGGTTCTTACATTTGGCTTTTGTAACAAGTATTAAGCTTAAATGGTCGGCAGACGGAACATCCTTGCCAGCCACATTTTCAATACCTGTTCGTTGGCTGCTATGTTTTCCGACAGCTACCGTTTGACAATTCAAACTGATAAAAATTGTTTCTTTACACACCTAAAATGACTTTTTATACGACAATACATCATATTCTTAGAATAATATTTAGGCATACAACTTCATAAAATGGGACTATTTAATTTCTTAGGCATATCGGACAAACCAATCGACTTTTCGGAAGACAATGTAGAAAACTTGACTAAAATAATTGACGACTTAGGCGACACCCTAATTAAAGCGAGCTTTGGTTTTTATGTTGACCATCTCTCTCAAATACGACTTGCATCAGAGCGACACGATTCAGTATACTTAAAAAAGCTTGTTATATGTGCAGAGCTTTTTGGAGGTTCAGGAGCAATGTGGGAAATTTGGATTAAAGATGATGAACTAAGGAGGGAATTCAATATCTATTTCTGTCAGTTTGTAGACATACTTAAAAAAATGGGCATTAAAGATGGAAGAATTGACCAAGTTCGACGCGGTTTTCAACCTAATGGCGACGATTGATTACGACTAACACAGCAGCCAACATCAGTATTGCAAATATGGCTGGGTGACGGAACAACCTTGCCAGCCAAAGTCGCAATACCAGTTCGTTGTACGTAATGCTGCTGGAAGTTGCTCTAATTTCAATGGATTTACCAAAAAAGTATTGGTTAGACAACCAAACGAACATTAAAACAATACCTTTACAAAATGAAAATTAAAGAGAAACCTACTACACCCAAACTCATTGAAGAAGCCCATTTTTTTGTGTTGGACAATCCAAATTTCAGCATAAAGAACTTTTTGGAGTTACTGATGGCAAAGCCGTTGGAACTTTGATTGAACAGAAATTTCAAAAGCATTTACACGACAAATACGAAGTTACAATTGGTTCATCAGCAAGTGGTGTTGATTTGCCTTCAGAAGATATTTTAACTGACATCAAAGTAACTTCAATAAAACAACCTCAATCATCTTGCCTTTTTAAAGATGCAAAACAAAAAATATTTGGATTAGGTTATAATCTGCTTGTTTTCGTTTATGACAAAACAGACGATGAAAACACAAAAACTGCAACTCTTAATTTTGTAAGTTGCTCATTTGTTTCAAAAGAGCGAACTGCTGACTATACAAGTACTTTTCGTTTGAGAGAAATGGTTAAAGACAAAGCCAATGAAGCTGATATCATTGCATATTTACAAGACAAAAATATTCCAGCAGACGAAATAATACTCTCCAAATTAGCTGAACAAATTTTACAAACACCACCAGAACAAGGTTATCTAACTATTTCCAATGCCCTGCAATGGAGATTACAATATCAAAGGATTGTAGCACTGGTTGACGATATTCCTGGCATTTCAAAAATTGTTAGCTATAATAAACCTAAATGATGAAAGTATTTGAAGCAAATATTAGTTACAAGGTTTCGGATTTCTTAAATGAGCATTTAAGAAACACTTCATCATTTGAATTAGCTAACCAAAAAATGTTTGATACCTGCGGCATTAAACATTTTTTTGAAAAGGATGAGGATTTTGAAACCCTCAAAGAAGTCATTTCAGACAATTGCAATGTACTTGAAGAGCCTGACAGAGCAGAATATGGCGACTTTCAGACCAATGAAGATTTAGCCAATAAAGTAACACTACATTTAGTTTCTAAAAACATTTCACCCGAAATTATTGTTGAGCCAACTTGTGGAAAGGGCAACTTTATTATTGCTTCTTTAAAGAATTTTCAGAGCATACAAAACATATTCGGAATTGAAATTTATAAACCTTATGTATGGGAAACGAAATTTAATATTGTCAATTTCTTTCTTGAAAATCCTAAAACGAATAGACCAGTAATTTCTATTGCTCATTGTAATGTTTTTGACTTCGACTTCAAACAAATTGAAAAGCAATTTTCAGAGAAAGACATCTTAGTAATAGGCAACCCACCGTGGGTTACAAACTCAAAATTGGGAAGCCTTAATTCAGTAAACTTACCAAAGAAAACAAATTTTAAAAATCACAGTGGTTTAGATGCAATGACAGGCAAAGGCAACTTTGACATTGCTGAATTTATAACAATAACAATGCTTAAGACCTTTCAAAAAATGAAAGGGCATATACTTTTACTGATAAAAAATTCTGTTATTAAAAACATTGTTTTCGACCAGCCCAAAAACAAATACAAAATTGCATCTATCGAAAAGCATTGTATTGACAGTAGGAAAGAATTCAATGTATCTGTTGAAGCATCTTTATTCTATTGTGAATTAAATACTACGCCTGAATTTGATTGCACTGAATTTAGTTTTTATAACAACCAAAATTCTTATCAAAAATTCGGTTGGCTAAACGACAAATTTGTTTCAAACATTGACACCTACATTCATACAAAAGAATTTGATGGAGAATGTCCTTTCGTTTGGCGACAAGGCTTGAAACACGACTGTTCAAGCATAATGGAATTAGACAAAGTAAACGGACATTATGTAAATGGCTTAAATGAAGAGGTGAAATTAGAAGATGCTTTGGTTTATGGTCTTCTCAAAAGCTCTGACCTTAAAAACACAGTCATCAACCAAACAAGAAAATTTACAATCGTTACACAACGAAAAGTTGGACAAGAAACCAAGTACATAAAATATGATTATCCAAAAACATATAAATATTTGACAGAACATCAAGAAAGTTTTGATGCACGTAAATCAAGTATCTATAACAACAAGCCTTTATTTTCAATTTTTGGTATTGGTGACTACTCTTTTAAACCTTATAAAGTTGCCATATCTGGACTTTATAAAACGTTTCATTTTACTTTAATTCTACCACAAGCAGATAAGCCTGTAATGCTTGACGACACTTGCTATTTGATAGGTTTCGACAAAATAGAATTTGCTGTATATGCTTTGATACTTTTGAATTCCGACATAACAATGCAGTTTTTGCAATCAGTAACTTTTGCAGACGCAAAAAGAACTTTTACAAAAGATGTGTTAATGCGAATAGACCTTTTAGAATTAGCAAAAACTATTGAGAAACAAAATTTACTTGCAGACTTAAATCAGCTAAACGATAAGTATAAACTTTGCTTGACTTTGGAATTATGGGACAGTTTTCTAAATGAAATGACACCTGTAAACAATAGACAAATCGCAATGTTTGCATAGGCAGACTGCGAAAAGCACTACGCCCAACATTTGGTTTGGCATTATTGGGGCTTGACGAATATAGCCTCAACATTTGTTCTTTATTGTGCTTCAGTTCGGGCTTGACGTTATAAATTTGGCTTATGAAATTAACATCAGCAATATTGCAATTATCAACTTTAGTGATGGGCAGATGGAAAGTTCTTGCCAGCCACAGTTGCAATACCTGTTCGTTAGCTATCACCCTAAAAACACCCTAAGAATTCATGCAAAGTATTCCACATTGAAGACAACTCTTTTTATCCCTTTTTTGGCTACAATATTCAGAGATTTGGCAACAACTCTCGATGAAGATTGA
>CANFLL010000145.1 GCA_947447825.1 Chitinophagaceae bacterium
TCCTCCCCCGCCCCCACCTCCAAAAAAAGATACTCCCAAAGTAGAAATTACTAAGTTTACTCCTCCTAAGATTGTTAAAGATGAGGAAGTAAAAGAACCACCTCCAGAAGTTGCTAAAATGGAAGATACCAAAATTGGTACTGTAAATCAAGAAGGCACCAAGGATGAAGGTATTGTAGCTCCTGCTGTAGAGAGTAAAGGAACTGGCGTTGTTGAAGCTCCAAAACAAGATGAAGATTATGACAAAGTTTTTACCTCTGTTCAAATTGAAGCTGAATTCCCTGGTGGTCCATCTGCATGGAAGAGATATTTAGAAAGAAATCTTAACCAAAATGTTCCTTCTGAAAATGGTGCACCTCCGGGTAAATATACTGTAATATTAAATTTTCAAGTTGATAAAAACGGTAATGTTAGCGATATCCAAGCTGATTCTGGACCATATGGTACTAAAGAGGAAGCAATTAGGGTTATAAAAAAAGGTCCATCTTGGAAGCCTGCCGTTCAAAATGGTCATAATGTAGCTTACAGAGCGAAACAAGCTATTACTTTTGTTGTTGCAGAAGAATAATATTTAAATTTAATATATTTTAAGCTTTCTCTAATAGAGGAAGCTTTTTTTATTCCCATTATTTATGATTTTATTTAATAATAATGACACTATTGTAGCATTATCTTCTCCTAAGGGTATCGGTGCAATTAGTTTAATTCGTGTTTCTGGTTCTAAAGCATATTCTATTTTAAACCAAATTTTCCTCTCTAAAAACTTAAGTATTCAAAAGCCTAATACCCTGCATGTTGGTTTTTTACAATTTCAAAATGAAATTATTGATGAAGTTGTTTTGTGTCTCTATAAGAATTCTAAATCTTTTACTGGTGAAGATGTTATTGAAATTAATTGTCATGGATCAATTTATATTCAAAATCGTATAATTGAGATTTTGTTACTTTTAGGTTGCCGTCTTGCTCGTCCAGGTGAATTTACTTTAAGAGCTTTCTTAAATGGTAAAATTGATTTAACACAAGCCGAGGCAGTAGCTGATTTAATTGATAGTAATACAGAGGCTAGTAAAAATACTGCTATAAGAAATATTAAAGGTGGGTTTAAGTCTGATTTAACTTCCCTACGTCAAAGGTTATTACATATTTCAGCAATGATTGAACTTGAACTGGATTTTGCTACTGAGGATGTTGAATTTATTGATCGTTCTAACTTCTTGACCTTAATTGATGATTTAATAATCTCAAATACTAACCTTTTAAATTCTTTTAAACTCGGTAATGTTATAAAAAATGGTGTCCAAGTTGCCATCATTGGTAAACCCAATACTGGTAAATCAACTCTTTTGAATAAACTTCTTAATGAAAACAGAGCTATTGTTTCAGATATTGCTGGCACCACACGTGACACTATTGAAGAGGTACTGAATATTAATGGTGTTTTGTTTAGACTTATTGATACAGCTGGAATTCGAGATAAATCTGTTGATGTAATTGAAAATATTGGCATAGATAAGAGTATTGAAAAAATGACTACCTCTGATTTTATAATTTCATTATTTGATTTTAGTAACAGCACAAAAGAAGATATTATAAATTCTATTAATTATTATTCTGAATTACATATTAGAACTCTATTAGTTGTAAATAAAATGGATATAATTGATACTTACTTATTCGAAGAACTTAGTTCAATTCCCAATATCCTTTTTATCTCAGCTAAAAACAATATTAATATTGATTTGCTAAAAGAAAAACTTTACACTCTTGCTGTTGGCACTGATGTTTATTCTGAGTCTACTATTATTACTAATTTAAGACATTACGACGCTTTAAAAAATTTAGCAATTGCATTAGCTGAAATTAAAGGGGGTTTAATTAATTCATTAAGTGGTGATTTATTGAGCCTTGAAATTAAACAGGCTTTATATTACTTAGGTTTAATTACTGGAGAGATAACTAATGAAGAACAACTTGATTTAATTTTTAGTAAGTTTTGTATTGGAAAGTAACCTAACAAAATTAATCAATAATATTTTACTAATAAATAAGCTGAAAGCCTTGTATATCAAGGCTTTTTTCATTTCTATACTTTGCAATACTTTGTTTTATTATTCGTTTTCTTTGTGTATATTTGTACCTCATTTGTACCTCGAAGGGGATAAGGTACAAAAAAAGGGAGTACTAGGGGAGATAACTTGACAACTTTATACACTTTATTACACCTTTAAACAACTTGACTAAGAATTAAAGTTTTTATTATGAGTTCAAATATTATAATACAAAGGATTTGTAATTATTGCAATAATGAATTTACTGCAAAGACTACTACGACACAATATTGCAGTCAAATTTGTGCTAGTCGTAGTTACAAAGCAAGAATGAGAAATGCGAAGATTGAAGCTATACAAACAGAAACAAAAAAGAAACTTTCAAAGCCTATTGAAGATATAAAGGGGAAAGAGTTTCTTAGTGTCCGTGATGTGGCAAAGCTTATAGGTTGTTCAAGACAGGCAGTTTACAATATTATCAATTCAAAACGATTACACGCCGTTAATATTATGGAAAAGAAAACTATTATTAAACGTTCTGATTTAGATAAGTTTCTAAGCATACAGCCACTAAAACCCGTGCATCCTGATTCAGTTCATTACACTATTTCTGAATGTTACACATTAACAGAAGTACAGAAGAAATATAATATTTCAGAAACTGCACTGCAGAACGTTGTAAGAAGAAATAGCATTCCCAAAATTAAAAGCGGCATCTATTCGTTTGTTCCTAAAACAATCATTGATAAATTATTAAACTAATAACTCATGTCTATAAAAGTAACATTAAGGCAAAAGCCAATTTCAGGCAACAGGAAAAGTTTTTATTTAGACTTTTACCCGGCTATAATTAATAATGAAGGCAAAACCACTCGAAGGGAGTTTTTAGGTATTTATACTTTTGATAAAGCAAAGAACCCAATTGATAAGGAACATAATAAGCAAGCCTTAACGCTTGCAGAAACCATAAAACAAAAACGACAGAACGAACTTAATAAACCCGAAATTTATAACGGGTTTGAGTTGGAACAAATGAAGATTAAGCAGAAGGGGGAAATTGACTTTGTTACATACTTTGAAAAGTTGGCAAAGAAAAAGGAAGCTTCAAATTTTGGTAATTGGATAAGTGCCTACAAATACCTTAATACTTTCACGAATGGGAGTTTAAAGTTTGCCGACCTAAACGAAACCTTTTGCAATGATTTCAAAGATTACTTATTGACTACACAAAGCAATAAGAGCGACAAGGTTACACTTTCCAATAATTCAGCACTATCTTACTTCAATAAATTAAAGGCAGCTT
Organism: Chitinophagaceae bacterium; assembly: GCA_947447825.1. GTDB lineage: Bacteria > Bacteroidota > Bacteroidia > Chitinophagales > Chitinophagaceae > Parasediminibacterium. The sequence continues at coordinate 3,352 of CANFLL010000145.1, forward strand.
TAAAACAGGCTTATAAGGATGGATTTCTACAAACCGACCTTAACGCAAAGATTGACACTATCAAACAAGCGGACACCCGTAGGAACTATTTAACACTTGAAGAATTAAACAGCCTTGTAGGTACTGAATGTAAAAACCCACAACTTAAACAGGCTGCCATATTTTCAGCATTGACAGGATTAAGATTTTCAGACATTCAAAATATTGTTTGGGGTGAAATAGAACACATTGAAGGGCAGGGCTATTTTATCCACTTCAAACAGCAAAAGACAAAGGGAGTGGAAGAAATGCCTATTTCAAAGCAAGCCTATACACTTTGTGGCGAACCAAAAGAACCCACCCAAAAAGTATTTGAGGGGCTTAAATATTCTGCTTATGAAAACAAAGCACTTTATCAATGGATTAATGAAGCAGGGATAACAAAGGCAATAACCTTCCATTGTTTCCGACACACCTTCGCCACACTTCAATTAAGTATGGGAACTGATATTTATACAGTATCTAAACTTTTAGGACACCGTGATTTAAAAACTACACAGGTTTATGCGAAGGTAATAAGCAAGATAAAGAGGGATGCAGCCGACAAAATGCAATTGAAAACTTTAGAAATATAAATAATTGAAATGAAAGTAAAAGTAAAAATAAATGGTATTGAAGTAATTATAAAAAACGGCAAAGTTTTTTGTAACGATAAATTGCTAAAACAAGAAGTTGAAACAGCTTTTTCATTAGGATATGATGCACCCCCTCAAGATGGTTACTACCCACAACTTGAACAGCATTTTATTAGTGTAGAGCTTATAAGCATTGAAGGCGAACCAAAGAATAGAATTTATTAAAAACATAGAAAAGCAAAAGTTATGGGAGCTATAAAAGGAAGAAAAGAAGAATTTGAGAAAGTATGGAACGAACGAAAAGAAGAATTTGAAAAAAATATAACAGAACTTCTTGATGGCAGCAGTTGGGAAGAGGCTTATAATGAGTGGTGGATACAACATTATAGAGGAATTGATAAAGTTATGGCACCCGAAAAGGCAATCGAATTTTTAAAAGACAAAAAGGAGTGGATAATGGAACAAAGTGCTTTTAAAAAATTAAAGGTTTCGGACGAACACATTAAATATATTGATTTACTGATTGATAAGTATAAAATGAGGGCTGAAAAAAATAGTAACATTGAAACACTAACAAAAGAAAAGCTATTAGAATACGGGTTTAAGGAACAACAGATAAATGAAATTTTAAGTAACAGTAGTTATGAAGGGAATTGCATAAATGATAGTGGGCAATATTGGGTTTCAATGATTGAAGAAAAAATTTATAGTGGCGAAGAATATTACGCAAAAGGGTTTAAAATGATTTTTCCTAAAAGTGCCGACTTATTGCCTGAATATTACAATCGTAAACTATCTGATTTTATTGAGAAAGCAAAAGAATTTGAAAAGAGTTTATTTGATGAAACAGAATGTAAAGAACAATTCAAAAAGAAAGAAATGGAATTTACTGAAGATTGTTTGAAACAACGGGAAAAATTTAAGGGTTTACATACGATGGTAAATGAAAATAAACTTTACCATCTTTATTTGAAATGGATTAAAAAGCAGCCAACAGCAACAACAGACCAACCAAAGACCAAAGCAAAGGCAGTAACTAAGGACGAACCCGAAACACGAACATTAAAAGAACTGTTTAGAAATAAAGGAATTTACGAAGATTGTTTGCAATTATTAAGGGATATTGATAATCCAGCAATTGATGAAGAGAGTAGATTCATAAGTAAAAATAAAGGGGTTTTAGTTGTTTGGTATAATGCTTTAGAAACAAAAGGGATAATTCAAAAAGTCATAAACGATAAGCAAAGAGCAGCTATATTAAAAAACACTTTTGAAAATTATAGTGTTAGCGAAGGGCAATTTAGACAAAAAAATGAACGGGCTACTGAAGACTTTAGAAGTGGATTTCTAACTGATTTAGCGGCTATTATTACCCAAAAACACTAACAGGACTAACATCATTAACGCAATGTAGCCCCGTTAATCCTTTCAGTTTTGCAATTTCTTTCTTCGTTGTGTCGATATAAAACAAGTCGATTTACAACAGATGGAAACAATATTTTTATCATTATCTAAAAACGATTTTCAGGACTTATTAGCCGAAACCGTTAATGCTTGTTTGAAGTATAACAACAAGCCAAACACCCCCACAGAAACCCCCGACCAACTTTTAACCATCCAACAGGCAGGGGATTTATTAAACTTATCTATCCCTACACTTTACGGTTATGTACATCGTGCAGAAATCCCCGTATGTAAAAAAGGTAAAAGGCTGTATTTTTCAAAAGATGACCTAACCAATTGGATTAAAGAGGGTAAAAAGAAAACGTTTGCTGAAATTTCAGCAGAAGCCGACTTGTATTTAACCAAAAGAAAAGGGGGTAATCATGGCAAATAACCACAAACCCCCTTTTAGTAATCTTCAACAGCAAAGCGAAGGTAATTACTACTCAAATCAATTACAAACCATATTTGAGTATTTCCAAAAGAATGTTGCAACTGCATCAATGGCAGCAGAAGCAACAGGCATCTATCAAAAGAATATTTGCCGGTACAAAAGGGATTTAGAAAAAGCAGGAAGGTTATGGGAAATTACAAAAACGGTTTGCAAGAAGACAGGCTTTAAAGCGTGGTATCTAACAACCGACCCAAAGAAAGCACCCAATTTTTCACCTCAATTAAACCTTTTTTGAAATGGAAATACAATTTGATTTTGATGTAATAACACCCAAAGAAAATAATGAAATCACTTTTGATGACATTAATAAAGAAGCCGACAAACTAATAAGTAAAGGGCTTGAAAGCAACCTTTCAAAAGACCTTCAAACTATTCTACAAACAAGGGATAAATTGAAGGCAGCAAAGGCAACTGAAATAAAGTTTTCAGAACCTATCATGCAACAGGGCGAAAACGCTGTAATATTTCCCCACACGATAAACGTAATACAAGGACAGGCAGGAGTACACAAAAGCCGTTTAGCCGAAAACATTTGTGCAGCATTCCTAAAAAAGCACCATTGCAATAATGAGTTATTAGGTTTTAAACGACGTTCCTATGATGCAACCTACAAAGTCGTTTATGTAGATACTGAAAGGAACTTAACAGAACAATTGCCCTTTGCCTTACAATCTATTCAGATTAAAGCAGGGTACAGTATGGCAGACCACCCCGAAAACTATGATTATGTTAGTTTACTTCAAATTGATAGAAAAAACAGGTTTGCAGCATTAAAGGAGTTTTTGGAACATACTAAGCAGGCGACAAATAAAGGTTTGTTTGTTGTTCTTGATGTATCAACCGACTGTATTGAAGATTTCAATAAAACCGATAAGAGCATGGAACTTATAGACCTTATGAACATTGCAGTAAATGAACATGATATAACTTTTTTATGCCTGATACATGAAAACCCAAAGAGCGACAAAGCCAGGGGGCATTTTGGAACGGAACTAATGAACAAAGCAAGTACAGTCATGCAAGTAGGATTTGAAAAGGATGCAAACCAAAACGACACCGATATAATAAGGGTAAAGTATTTGAAATGTAGGAGTACAGCAAGGCACACACCTTTTTATATTAAGTTTAGTCAAGAAGCGAAAGGTTTGATTTTAGCGGATGCAAGCGAAGTTTCGGGAGTAATAAACAACAGGAAACATAAAGCAAGCAACGACGATATAAAGGAGTTTATAGAGATGTATTTGAATGACGGAACGGAACTAACAAGGACTGATTTATTAGACAAATTATGTAAAGACTTTAAAGCTAGTGTAAGAACAATTGAAACCCGTATTACTGAAATATTAAAGAACAATGAACAGTTTTATAATAAAGAGGGCGAAGCTTGTAATTTATCTAAGGAAACAAGAGAAAAAACAGTTTATTACAAGTTTGTTCCCCTTGACATTTTTTAATAATTAACGTTTGCAAGTTTGCAAAATACGTTTGCAAAGTATGTTTTCAAACATCTTTCACGTTTGCAAGTTTGCAAACCCTTATACAAGCCTTTGCAATTTTCAAACATCTTTTACAATGAATTACAATAATGATTTACAGGAAGAAACAAACGAATTGAAGTTTAGCAAGAAAAGAACAAAGGCGAAGTTTTGCCCTTGTGGCGAAAAAAATAGAACCCACTTTGTACCTTATGAAGGTTATGAAGACAAAGGATATTGCCACAAATGCGAAAAGACATTTTTACCTGATTTACCACCCCTTGAAAAAATTTACTATTATGTACAATGCAATGAACTTAAAGAGTATAACGAAAAATCTTATCGTGCTGAAATCGAAAGCCGTGTCTATTTCATTCCTAAAAGTCAAGTTTTGGGAGTTACTGAAAATAGTTGCTATGTTAGTGAGTATATTTTGACACAGGAAGATAATATACTCCCA
>CANFLL010000146.1 GCA_947447825.1 Chitinophagaceae bacterium
CCTGAACCCTATAAATTAATAATCTACATCCAATGCAGTTTAGTTATGGAAGGCTTCGCTTTAAGCGAAACCTTCCTTTGTATTTAGCATTTCGTTGACTATCTGCTATTGGTGGATTCGCTAACATTTTCTCCATAGTCCTTGCCTCATCAACTCTGTAGAGACGGATATTAATCCGTCTTAAATTGATTAATCAATTTTCCAATTTAAGACGGATTAACACCCGTCTCTACAATTTTACGCCATTCCCATTTTTTTCTGTTGAGCCAGATGAACCATTCGAAATGACGTTCACTTGTTCGAAGTATGTTTATTACCAAATAGCGGATAGTCATTAGAATTTCACTTTACTAAACGGCATTTAATCTATATCATTTTTTTGATGGTAGCTACCATGACTGTTGATGGTACGCTTCACTTTTTTGGTGGCATGGTTCATTTTTTTGATGGTGCCTACCATGACTGTTGATGGCACGCTTCACTTTTTTGGTGGCATGGTTCATTTTTTTGATGGTAGCTACCATGACTGTTGATGGTACGGTTCACTTTTTTTGTGGCATGGTTCATTTTTTTGATGGTAGCTACCATGACTGTTGATGGCACGGTTCACTTTTTTGGTGGCACGCTTCACTTTTTTGATGGCAGCTACCATGACAGTTGATGGCACTGTTCACTTTTTTGGTGGCATGGTTCACTTTTTTGGTGGCTCGCATCATTTTTTTGATGGTAGCTACCATGACTGTTGATGGCATGGTTCACTTTTTTGGTGGCATGGTTTATTTTTTTGATGGTAGCTACCACTTCCTTTCATAAAAAGAATTTGTAAAACATTACACTATGGGTCAAATCCAGAGTGAAATAGACAAAAAAAGGGGGCAATTCAGTAAAGAATCACCCCCCATTAATCATTAAAATACAATCACTACACCCATCCATTCCTAATTGCCATTGCAGTTAATTGCCCAGTTGTTTGGGCATCAACTTTCTGCATCATGTTTTTGCGGTGAGTCTCCACCGTGTGTTTACTAAGGTTTAGTAGCTCTGCAATATCACTAGTTCTTTTCCCATCAATGAGGAGTAGAAGTACCTCTTTTTCTTTTTTGCTAATAGGTTCTTCTATTTTTAGTATTTGGCTTCCTGGAGTAACGTTTATGTAGGAGGGTTCACCATCGATGCCTATAAAAGAAAGGATAGGCTTACCAATGGGTTTAATGTGCGTAATGTCTGTATGCACCCCTAATGTTCTGAAAAAAGTGCCATCCTCAAAAAGTTGAATGATTATCACTTGATGCATGATTCTAATATAGCTCCCATCTTGCTTTTGAATTCTAAAGTCCATGCTTGTTTTATATTTCATCCTTTTATCTATAGGCAGAGAAAGATAAAATTTAACCGATTCCTCTTCAAAACTATAAAAATAGGGCTTATCGTCAGGGTGAATCTTACTAAAACAAAACGGCATGTCATATACTTCTTTCTCATAGCCAAGAAGCTCTTTCACACTGTCACTCAAAAATTCAATATCTATTACTTCGAAGTTGAAAATGAAATAGTAGAATTTACCAAGCTGAACAAAGTTTAAGAGTTTATGGTATAGTTCAGCTTCAAGGATTTTGTTTTCTGTTTTCTTATCCAATGATACGGCATCCCATAATGCAATTAAATCCTTAACTGATGTCTTGTTCATTTATAGTAGTTGTCCTTTTATATTAAATATGTTTTTAACATTATAAGAAAATACCAGTTTCTGGGTATTTTTAATTCAAATATAAGCCTCTATTTTCGCATCATAATTAATAGCTGAACGTTATCCTATAAAAATTAAGGCTATTTTAAGAAATAAGGGCTATTCTTAAAAATTTATTTATAAGGTACAAAAGCAAATTCGGGAGTGGGGTAAATCAGTAGTTGGCAGGAGATTCTGTCAACTACATTTTTGTATAAGGTAATTCAGACTATTAACATTAATATAAACATTCATTTCAAATATAATCTAAAAAAACAACATGCAACATTTTTTCCACAACAAGGCTAAACTATTAGCCCTTTTTCTTATTCTTTTTACTACTAAAGCACAGTCGCAAACGTATTCATTAGGGACTACTTCTACTGGTGATTTAATAGGTTACACGGGTAAAGAAACAACTTGCGATTGCCCCACTGGCTATGTATCAGTTGGGTACACAGGCGGAGGTGTTGCCTGGATGGATAGGTTTCAATTGATATGTGCCAAACTAAATAGTGATGGAACAGTAGGAAAATCCTACACTTATGCAACTGCCGTGGGGCCTGTTCCTGGAGCAAGTAATGACCATAATTCAATCTCCGACATTATTGCTTCGAGCAATTATGCACTTACTAGTTTTACTGGTACGGCAACTAATTATCCTTCATACGGTAACTATATGAGTAGCCTAAAAGGTTTATCAACTCCCATAACTTCAATAGTTTCTTCCAACACAAATAATAGTATTCCATTAGCGCAGTTTGGTTCAACAGGTCCCTCTCTTGGCACTGTATCAGTACCAGTAGGTAATGTAATTGTGGGGGTTGTTGGTGAATCAATTGCCAATTCAGGCACACAGAATTCCTATGTAGGTGGTATTAAACTAAGGTATGCCCCCATCATTAAAAGCATACTACAAACACCTTCCATTTCTTCTTTCATCCCTACCAATGGTTGTTCAGGCACTAGTGTAACCATAACTGGTACAAATTTCACAGGTGCCACAGCGGTTACTTTTGGTGGAGTATCAGCTGCATCTTTTGCTGTAAACTCTAGCACAAGTATTACAGCTATTGTAGGTTCTGCTGACGTAACAGGAAATGTTAAAGTAACTACATCAGATGGTACAGCAATAAGTAGTGGAAATTACTTTGTGGGTAGCACAGCAAATTTGTATGCTTACATTACTAATATTAATGCCAATACTGTAAGTGTAATCAATACAGCTACAAATGCAATTATTACTAGCATTGCTGTAGGGAGCACACCTTGGGGGATTAGCGTCAGTCCAAACGGAAGCAAAGCTTATGTAACAAACACAGGAGAAAATACAGTGAGTGTGATTAATACTTCTACAAATAAAGTAACCGCAACCATAACAGTTCAAAGCAACCCAAGTGGAATTGTATGCAGTCCTGATGGCTCCAAAGTATATGTTAACAATAAGGGCAGTAATACAGTTAGCGTAATTGATGCTGCATCAAATGCCGTTATTTCCACAATAAGTGTGGGTACACTCCCTTGGGGTATTACTATCACACCCGATGGTAGTAAGGTATATGTAGCAGATAATGCTGTAAACACTGTTAGTGTTATTAACACTACTACTAATACCATTGAATCCACCATCAATGTAGGTACAGGATATTGTAACGGTATTGTGGCTAGTCCGAATGGTAGCAAAGTTTATCTGGCAAATTCAAGTGGTTTAGTAAGTGTAATCAGTACTTCTACAAATGCTGTATTAACAAACATAAGGGTGGGCAATAATCCTTGGGGTATTAATACGAGTCCAGATGGTAGCAGGCTTTATGTGGCAAATCAGGACGATAATACGCTGAGTGTTATAAACACAAAAAACAATACGATAATTGCAACGGTAAATGTTGGGTCGAGTCCTAAAGGAGTATCTGTAACGCCAGATGGCAGCAGTGTATATGTGGCAAATCCTAATAGTAATACTGTTAGTGTAATTAATGCTTCTACAAATACAGTATCCAAAACAATCTCAGCAGGGAACGGTGCATTTGCCTTTGGAAACTTCATGGCAAATTTGTTGACTTCCTGTGCTACTGTACCCGTTAAAATAATCGATTTTACTGTTTCTGGAAAAGATAACCAAGCGCAATTACTTTGGAAAACAGCCAATGAGGAAAACCTTTCCTCCTTCAACCTCCAACACAGCGCCGATTGCATTTCTTTTACCACTATTGGCACTGTAAAAGCAAAAGGTGCAGGCAATTACAGCTTCACAGACACCAAACCCACCACTGGCACAAACTACTACCGCTTGCAAAGCGTAGATAAAGATGGAACAAGCTCTTATAGTAAAATAATATCAGTTCAATTATCAATTGATAATTATCAACTGAAAGTTTATCCTAATCCTGCAAAGGATAAAGTTACCATCTCTGGTACTCACATTAGTTCCGTTAAAGTAATTGACCATTTGGGAAGGGTGGTAAAAGTTGTTTCATTAAAAGATGCTACTAACCCTACCCTGTCAATAAATACTTTGCAAGCAGGGGTTTATCATTTACTTATTCAAACTACCCAAGGCAAGGAGAGTGTGGTAGGGATTGTTAAGGAATAACAAATAGTCTGAGCCTATTTTGTAGGATTAAAGAGATTCAATAGGATTGCACCCTTCGCTTATCTTATTAATCCCTTAATTCTAAAAAATCTTGGTTCAGACAAACAGCTAACTCTGATTCAATAACTTTTAAAAAGTTGTCGGATTATAGAAAAAATTAATTAATTACAATTTAAAACAAACATCAAATTTTATCATCTATGAAAAAACAAGTACTTACATTAACCCTCGGAATCAATTTTCTAATTCCTTCTTGCATCTTTTCTCAATTTGCTTATATCACCAATGCTTTCGATTCAACGTTTTCTGTGATAAATACGCTAACGAATAAAGTTGTTACAACAAAACCAACAACCCCTTTGAAAAATGGTCCAGATGGTGTAGTAGCAAGCCCGGATGGAACAAAGGTTTATATAACTTATTATGGAGCAATAAATTCTCGTGCTATCTCTGTAATTAATACTTCAACAAACACTATAGAAAAAACAATAGATCTCGGACCTGGTTATGGCGGCGATGGTATTGATATAAGCCCAGACGGTTCTAAGCTGTATTTTTCCACGTACGGACTTACTGCGTTAGAAGATACTGTATTTGTTGTAAATACTTCCAAGTATAATGTTATTGCCAAGATTCCTGTAAATTCTGGAGCAGAGGGCATTGTAGTGAGTCCTGATGGTTCAAAAGTATTTGTGTCAAGTAGTGATTCGATTAAGGTAATTAATACAGCAACAAATACAGTGGCTTCAACAATCAAAGTTCCAGCAATTTCATTGGAGGGTTTGGCAATAAGCCCTGATGGAAATAAAGTATATGCTACGGATTTAGCTAGTAATTTCATAATGGTAATTGACGCTCTTAAAAACAGCTTCATTACTAAAATACCCAATGGAGCTGCAAAAAGTGCCGCAGGCTTGGTTGTAAGCAATGATGGCTCTAAAATGTATGTGGCTAATATAGGGGATAGTACGGTTTCAGTTATTAATACCGCTACCAATACTCTATCCTCAACAATCAATGTAGGTAAAAGTCCTTATGGCATTGCAATTACGCCAGACGGTTCAAAAGTATATGTGGCTGGCACTCCAGTATACGTAATTAGTACCTCTACAGATATGGTAATAGATACAATACGCGTTGGTAAATTTCCAGTTGCATTTGGCAAATTCATAAGCCCTTACAAAGCCTTACCCGTTAGTCTTGTTAACTTTAGTGCATCACAACAAGATAAAGATGTAGCCGTTCATTTTAATACTTCCACCGAACTACATATCAGCCACTTCAACCTCCAACACAGCACCGATGGCATTTCTTTTACCACTATTGGCACTGTAAAAGCAAAAGGTTCAGGCAACTACAGCTTCACAGACACCAAACCCACCACTGGCACAAACTACTACCGCCTGCAAAGCGTAGATAAGGATGGAACAAGTAGTTACAGTAAAACGGTAAGTTGTCAAATGATAATTGACAATTATCAACTGAAAGTTTACCCTAATCCTGCAAAAGATAAGATAACGGTGAATGGTAAACACATTGCTTCTATACAAGTATTAGACAATTTTGGAAGGGTGGTTAATACCTTGTCTCTTAAAGACGCTACTAATCCTAAAATAACCATTGCCCACTTACCAACAGGTTATTATCACTTGCGTGTCCAAAAAGCTGACGGAAACATTAGTGTAGTTGGTTTTGTAAAGGAGTAACCTATTTACATAGTCTATTTAGATTTGTCAACTTTTTAAAAGTTGTCAAATCTAAACGGAAATCTAATTGATTTGACACTTTCAAACACCTAAATCATGATTAATCACAATTAATCATAAATCGAGTTTTGGCTACACTTAAATAAAAGTAGCTACGGAAAGTGCACCACCGGTATTGGGGCAATAAAAGTTTAAAAGTTAACGTTTATGAATCGTTTAAAAATCAGGTTGTCTAGGGCAGTTGCCTTCATTTCGGTTATGTGTTGCCTTGGGGCAAGTGTTGCAAAGGCACAAGCCCCCAATATCCATTACCCAAGCAGTAGTTATAGTTTTGGGGTAGGGAGTGCCATATCTCCGATTAGCCCGACGAATACGGGCGGATCAGTTGGTTATGGGCTGGTTTCTACATTGGCTGGAAAAAAGAAAGACCAGGATGGAACTGGCGTGAATGCATGTTTCAATGGTCCTTATGGAGTAGCAGTTGATGGCAGTGGGAATGTGTATGTGGCGGATGCTAGTAACAATAAGATACGCAAGGTTAGCCCATCAGGGGTTGTTAGTACCTTGGCAGGTAGCGGTAGTGTTGGTTCTGCGGATGGTACAGGTAGTGCTGCTAGTTTCAATTTTCCAACTGGAGTAGCAGTTGATGGCAGTGGGAATGTGTATGTGGCGGATCAGCGTAACCATAAGATACGCAAGGTTAGCCCATCAGGGGTTGTTAGTACCTTGGCAGGTAGCGGTAGTCTTGGTTCTGTGGATGGTACAGGTACTGCTGCTAGTTTCGCTTATCCAAGTGGGGTAGCTGTTGATGGCAGTGGGAATGTGTATGTGGCGGATATGGGTAGCTATACGATACGCAAGATTAGCCCATCAGGGGTTGTTAGTACCTTGGCAGGTAGCGGTAGTGGTGGTTTATCGGATGGTACAGGCAGTGCTGCTAGTTTCTATTATCCAACTGGAGTGGCAGTTGATGGCAGTGGGAATGTGTATGTGGCGGATCAGAATAACCAAAAGATACGCAAGGTTACCCCATCAGGGGTTGTTAGTACCTTGGCAGGTAGCGGAAGTAGTGGATCAGCGGATGGTACAGGTAGTGCTGCTAGTTTCAATAATCCTTATGGGGTAGCAGTTGATGGCAGTGGGAATGTGTATGTGGCGGATCAAATGAACAATATGATACGCAAGGTTAGCCCATCAGGGGTTGTTAGTACCTTGGCAGGTAGCGGAAGTTGGGATTCAGTGGATGGTACAGGTAGTGCTGCTAGTTTCAATTTTCCAACTGGAGTAGCAGTTGATGGCAATGGGAATGTGTATGTGGCGGATCTGGGTAACAATAATATACGCAAGGTTAGCCCATCGGGGGTTGTTAGTACCTTGGCAGGTAGCGCTAGCCAGGGTTCAGCGGATGGTACAGGTAGTGCTGCTAGTTTCAATAAACCTTATGGAGTAGCAGTTGATGGCAGTGGGAATGTGTATGTGGCGGATAAATATAACAATAAGATACGCAAGGTTAGCCCATCAGGGGTTGTTAGTACCTTGGCAGGTAGTGGGAGTTATGGTTCAGCAGATGGCACAGGTACTGCTGCTAGTTTCGCTTATCCAACTGGGGTAGCTGTTGATGGCAGTGGGAATGTGTATGTGGCGGATCAGGGCAACCATAAGATACGCAAGGTTAGCCCATCAGGGGTTGTTAGTACCTTGGCAGGTAGCG
>CANFLL010000147.1 GCA_947447825.1 Chitinophagaceae bacterium
AAATGGGAATGACGTGTGGGGCTATGATTTGGTAACTTTTTGTAAGTTGCCAAATCTAACGGACAGAGACTTGCCACATTTAGATTTACCAACTTCTGAAAAGTTGGCAAATCAGGGATGTATAAACCCACGTCATTGTAAATGTCTCATCTGGCGCACCACACCGCCACGTCATTCCTATTTTTTTTCTGGCGCGCCAGATGAGACATTCGAAATGACGGCAAGACCTGAGCGGTTATACAAACTTGTCATTAGCAACTTGTCGAAACCAGCCTAAATTAACTTTTCCCGCCTTCTACAGGCTCTGGCTGACAGCCTAAATTATGCTTTTCTGGCTAAATTAAACGACAATGATTAGTAATTGAATAATTTTCCATTGTCATTTAGTAACAATCTCTTTCAAGTTGCAGGTTTACTACTTTCCGCTACAAAGATTTTGTAAAAGCCATAATCAGTAAAGGGGGCAATTATATTCTGATTTCATAATGATGCTACATCTAAAAGATAAATACAGAAAGTTGAATGCAAAAACTTGAAAGAAGCAAGTGGTAAAAGATACTGCATTTGACCGAAAGTTGCGCTGTATATTTTTGCAACATTCCAAAAAAGTACGTCACAGTTGTGCCTTGTTTAGTTCCTGTTCTGTAAGTCCCGTAATATCTATTATCTCTTTTATTGACATGCCTGCTGATTTTAACTTTTGTGCAATAATTAATTTATCTTTTAAGAACTTTATCCGTCCTTCCTCCATGGCTTCAACTTTACCTTCTATTCTACCTTTAATTATCCCTTTTTCTTCACCTTCAATTCTACCTTCTTCTCTACCTTCTTCTCTGCCTTCTTCTATACCTTCTCTTTTAGCTTCTTCTTTGGTGTATTCTAAAGCATTAAAATTATCTCTAAACACTTTCAGGCTAGTTTCATAACCATGCCTTTGCGCCTCACTAAACTTTGCTAACTCGGCAGTCTCGAATGCTTGCGTAAAAAGGGTGTCATTAAAAATGGATGGGATTATCTGAAAGTCTTCCAAGTGTTTTATAAAGTATAACCATTGGTCCAACCGAGAAGATAACGCTTCTTCAGTTTTTAGAAAGTTGGGCATCTCCAGATAGATGTAGGTTAGTTTGTCGTAGAATACTTTTCCATGTTGGTTTTTTAGCTTAATGGTATGCACCACTTCGTCTTTAGATTCTTCATCGGATGTATCAAAGGTAAAATCGAGTATACCAATACAATATACCGCACTCAGCTTGTAGTTCCACTCTCCTTTTTCGGCTTGCTCCACAATTGGGAACGTGGAATAATAAATGGTACGATCTTTAAAATAGTTCTGCTTTACTTTTTGCAGTTCAACAATAAACTTCTCGCCTACTTCGTTTTCACAATAAATATCATATACTGCTCTTCTATCTGCCATAGTAGAGCCAAGTTGCTCTGTACTTTTAAAACTAATACTTTCTATTTTGCTCTCCTGAATTAGCAGTGCATTTAAAAAATCTATTAGTAACGGCTTACTGGCTTCTTCAGCAAAAATCTTCTTAAACCCAAAATCGGTAAATGGATTAACGTACTTTGCTTTCATAAACTAACTATTGTTGGTTGCGAATCTATGCTTAATAAAAATCAATCCATGAAACTAATTTGGAGGTGTGTGTGTGGTGAGAAATTACTTTAAAATGACGTGCCTAGTAGGTGGCTCACACTTTGTAATTCCGGAGGAATCTTTTACATATATAGTTTTCTTCATTTTCGATGAGATTCCTCCGGAATGACAGCAAGACCCCGCTCCACGTTATTCCCATTTTTTTCTTGTGCGTCAGAGTGTGTATAACATTTTTTTCAAAGAGTTTATGGATACAAGAAAACTTGGCAGAGAAAGCATTTTGCCACTAACTACACTAATAAACACGAATGGAATAGAATATATTTATTAGTGTTCATTAGCGAAATTGGTGGCAAATTATTCATATTTCATCTCTGATGAAAAAATGTTATACACACTGCGCCAGATGAAACATTCGAATTGACAGTCAAATTTGATTCCTTTGGAATGACAATATTTCCAGCTTTCTGATTAAAACACATCAATTGCTCCGTAATAAATTCCATTCATTTTAACAAAACCCTAGTCTAATAATTAGAGAAAAGAAGGGCTAATACTACCTTTTTACAATTACTTTTACGTTCTGATTTCAATTTATTAAATTGGAGACTATTGAATATTAACTGCACAGAAAGATATATGATCAACCAATTTTTATTCCACCGCCCATTTTTCATCACATTACTCATTTGCTTTACCATTGCTTGCAAACAATCCTCAACCCCCTCTACTTCTTCCTGTTCTGAAAATTTAATCAGTCAATATAAGTCTATTGCTAATGGAAATTTAACTGATAGTGCTAAGTTGAAACAACTAAAAAGATTATTTAACTCAGCTAATCCTAACTGCATTACCCCCATTGCAGACTCCATTTATACCAATCTATTACTTACTTGGTATGCTAACCCAGCTTCGGACAGTAGCATTACAACCTTCTTCTCAACAACTTATCTCAAGGAATCATTACCACTAAACTTGAGAGTTAGAGCGATGATAACTTTATCAATTTTATATTATACTCAATATAATCTGAAGACGATGGATAGCTGCCTCGAAATTGCTAAAAACTATGAAAACGAATGGGACAGCTATAGCCTGATGAGTTATTGCAAGAGCATGGGCATGTTATTGTTGGGGCAAAACAAATTACAGGAGGCTGCACTTATAACAGCCAGAGGCATTGAAGTAGGAGAAAGGGAAAAAGTGAAAGATCATCTACTGTCTGACTTATACACCAATTATGGAAACACATATTTTCAGATAGGTAACTATGAAGAAGCCATAAAAATTTACAAGAAGAATTATCTTCTAATTTCAAATACAACAAAAGATTATACGGTAATGCAAGCTAACATTAGCAATATGGGACTTGCCTATCAGGAATTGAAGAAGAATGATTCGGCCATAGATTGTTTTAAAAAAGGACTCATCCTTCAACCATTAATTGGCAACAGCGAAAACAATATACAATGCTTCAGCTTGTACCTTAATATTGGGTCTATTTATGTGTTAGAGAACAAATTCGATTCGGCACGTTTTTACTTAAACAAGATGATTCCAATGCTGCCAACTCTAAACAACCCAGCCTTGAGTAAACTTGCCACCATTCAATTCACCGTTGCAAATGCCCCCATAATGGACGTTAGTGCGGGTATTGACTCCATTAAAAGCTATATCATTACATTCACTAAGGCGAACGATATATTGAACCTTCAGAATTGTTACACTGCCTTAAACAAAATAGCTACCTTAAGGGAAAATGATAGAGAAGCATTGAAATACACTTTATTACTAGATTCTTTGAAGGACATCGCCTCAACTACTGAGAACAAAAGGGTAGTTAAGGAAATGGAGACCAAATATGAAACAACCAAAAAGGATTTACAAATAGAACACCAAAAGAATACAATTGCAAATAATAAAAATATAGTGGCGTTATTAGCTGCGGTGATTGCTTTTTTAGTGTTTGGCGCAGTGATAATTGTTCAATTTATACGTCTGAAACAGAAAAACAAAACTGAGGCACTACACACACAATTTACTAAACAACTTTTGGAGAATACAGAAAAGGAACGGCAACGAATAGCTAGCGATTTACATGATGGTATTTGTAATGACTTAACAATTGTGAAACAGGATTTTATTAATGAAAACATCAAACATAAAATCGATAACATTCTTGATGGAATAAGGCTTATAGCTCGCAACTTGCATCCAGAAATGTTGACAATTATTGGTTTGAAGGATTGTATAGAAAACCTTTGCAACCAAATGAGCGTCGCATCGGACATAAAAATTAGCAGTAATATTAGCTATTCTGACAAACTGAATAGCACAAATGAGCTACACCTATTTAGATTGATACAGGAAGCTCTTAACAATATAGTTAAACATTCTGGGGCTTCAAATGCAGAAGTAATCATTAAGGAAGAAGAGGAAATGCTACAGTTGTGCATACAAGATGATGGTTTTGGTTTTGACGTGGAAGCAGCCCTTAAAAGTGGTAAAGCCTTTGGGCTATTATCCATAATGGAAAGGGCGAAAGCGTTAGGTGGCAAAGCAACTTATGAATCGGGAGAGAAAGGAAGCAGGTTAGTTGTCAATTTATAATTATCAATTATAAACTAATATGAAGAGTGTTTTAATAGCAGACGATCATCCAATGATAATAATGGGAGTTAAGTCCATTATGGAAAAGAAGTGGTTTATGGTGTGTTCAGTTTGCACAAATGGTATTGATGCATATAACCAAATTATTCGCAAACGTCCGCTTATTTCTATTCTCGACATGAAGATGCCTGGAATGAACGCAATAGAAATAATTAAGAAGCTTCAACACCTGAACTTGCCAACCAGATATATTATTCAGACAAGCTTTGATGATTTATCTGCGTTCAATCTTGCGAAAGATTTGGGCGTAAAAGGGTATTTACTTAAAAACTTTGCCTTGGAGGAGTTTGATAAATGCATTGATGCTGTTGCCAAAGGAGATAAGTATTTTAGCGTTCACTTGAAAAAATCTCTTTCGGATAGCATTGAATCTTCCGAAGATAACTTGCTTGCTGTGTTATCTTTTGCTGAAAGAAAGGTACTCACCATGGTTGCAGCACACCATAGTAATAAAGAAATTGCTAAAGAATTGTTTGTGACAGAAAAAACAGTGGAGAAACATCGTTCTAAGATCATTAAAAAACTAAATATAGAACCCGAACAAAATGCCTTATTGAAATGGGTGGTAAAGAATATGAAATAGTGTTGAGTGATTTAAAGGCATCAGCCTCAGCATTTTGATGGCAGCTAGATACATAGCCCCAATATAATTTGCATAGGGTTCGACTAACTAGCAGCCGTTCCTTAACTAAACAACATTTCTCCATGCTAAAAACCATTACCTACTAACAGACTTTTCACTTTTCACTTTCAAATTTCGATTTTCGAATATGGCTGCATAGCCAATACCAGTTAAAACTAATAGAACACTCAAACCATTATCGAAAGGAACTTCTGGACTACCACCTGTTGGAGGAACTCCTCCACCGCCACCACCAATACCTGGCGTGTCGCCTCCGCTAGAAAACTGAGCAGACAAGTGCAGAGATACACTAGCTAACAATAATAACAAAGTGAATTTTAAAGCTTGCTTTTTTATCATAATACCTGTTTTCTTATTGAATAATTACTGTTGTCATGTTAGCTACTTGCCCTTTAAGTACCACCTTTAGTGTGTAGGCCCCAGCAGCAATTTCATTGGAAAGAGGCAAAAAATAATTTTGCGCCCCCTGATTGTAGTTGATAGATTTACTGTACACTTCTTTTCCTAAAACACTATATAAACAAAGTATGTAATTGCCAGAGGCAACATTACTCAATTTAATATTAAGTAGCTTTCCTTTTACCGGATTAGGAAACACACTTATTTTACCAGAAGTAGGAATACTGACAATAGGTGTATTTGTAACGCTCTTAAATGAAATGCTGAACCTATCGTCATAATCAGCATTGCTAGAATCAACAGTAAATGAATAAATAAAATTACTTCCTGTTATGGGCGTTTGTGTATGGAAGAATGCATCCACTAAGTATGGTTGCAATGTGTTTGAGGAGTTTAGATAGCTGCCATCAAACTGCATTCTATATGTTTTATTTGCTTTAAGATTACTTAGTTTCAATTTAATGGCAGCACCCTCTTGTGGCAATGGAACACCATCAATAGCTAGATTGCCAGCCAGAGCTTCATTGATGGCAATATTTTCTTTTTCATTTTGCATCTTTCTAGTATCCTCATCACCATAATTGAGTGAGAAGCTATTGTCGAAAACCGCCACTACTCCATCTACTACTGTGTTGCCAATTCCCTCAACATCTCTCCAAAGGCTTACCGCTAGCTGACTGTATGATTTGTTTACACCAAAAATGGCCGTTAGATTACTGAAATTTGTAACCTTGTTTACCTCTGAAATGACCAATTGCCTAGTGGCACCAGCAGTATGATTGGTTTGAATCCAGAAGCTTTGTCCGGGCTGAATGTATCTATTTACTTTAGATGAAACGGGGATACTATTTGTATGAGAAGTAGCATTATACGATACAAAAGTTTGATACCCAGAAGCCGTTAAAAAGGTAGGTTCAAAATAATAATAGCTTGTTGTTAGTCCAGAAGAAGCAGCAACTATGCTCTCCCAATCTATTGCACAAGGATATGGGTTGGCAATAAAGCTACCAGTATCTTTTAATGAAAGTATCTTAGTAACAGTTGAATTGTATCCCCCCGTTACACCAGTGCTAGAATAGGTTACTGTTCCAGAAACTAACTGACCAGTTGTTCTTATGGTAGTGGCTGTTGGCATAAGTTTACTTGAATCGAACTTGCTAGCAAATAAGTTAGTAGCCCTATCGCCATAAATACAAACATGGTAGCCAGTGTAGGGATCAAGATTGGTATTTTTAGGGTTATTGATAGCAGACCAAGTGTTGTAGTTTAGATAATTGAAAGCATCAAGGTTCCCCGCAGAAGTGTAATCTAGCCCTGTGTTAGCATCAAAGCCTGCCGTTTTGTTTGCTTTACCAGTAATGAACAGCCCATATCCACTCGTGTATCTACCGGCTTCTTGCCAGTTATTAAAGATACTACCCGCATTAGAAACCCCACCAGTACTTAGTTCCCTGAAACCTTTATAACCTTTTGGAATAAAACGTTCCACCGTGATGCTTCCTGAAATAGTTGCACCATTTGTTACAGGCCCAACAACAGCAGTGTTAGTAATGGAGGTTGATTTCAAGGTGAGGTGATTTCCGTTTAAATTAAGGTTGCTCGCATTGAGATTTAGTAAGTTAGTAATACCAATTCCACTACCAAGTATTGCCCCACCAGAACCAGCAATAGTTAAGGTGTTGAGTAAAGTATCTGTTGCAGATTGATTAAAATAAAGTGTAGGCTTACTAGTACTGTTTATTGCTAATGAAGAAGTGGAAGAACCTTTTAAATAACCTGTACCAGTTAATGCCCCTGTTAAAGTTAAAGTGTAACCATTAAGGCTTAGAGTTGTTCCAGCACTTACGGTTAAATTGCCACTTAGTGTTAGATTAGAAGATAATACTGGATAGTTTTTAGAGGAAACTACTGGAATAATTATATCTACATTGGAAGCAGGAACCACACCAGAACACCAGTTGCTGCCTGTTGCCCAATTTGTGTTAGTTGCACCTGTCCAGCTATTATTAATTCCATTAACAGCAATGACGATACTGTTACTTGAGGCAGTATTTGAAACAAAACAAGACGCATTACTAGTTAGCAAGCAGGTGATTGCATCATTATTAATGAGTGAAGTGGTGCTGTAAGTGCTTGCAGTTGCGCCACTGATAGCTATGCCGTTTTTCTTCCATTGATAAGCTGGCGATAAACCTCCATTAGTTGGTGTAGCAGAGAATGTTACATTACTGCCAGAACAGATAGTGCCGCTTGGGCTTGCAGCTATCACAACACTTGGGGTGACATTTGTAGAAACAGTTTCGGTTATAGAATTACTGTTTGCTGTATTTGCAGTTTGGCAAACATTATTTGCGGTTAATACACAAACAATTACATCATTATTTGTAGGAGAATAAGTG
>CANFLL010000148.1 GCA_947447825.1 Chitinophagaceae bacterium
AGGTCATCATACGCTTCTCATTGACAAAACAAAAGAAGAGAAATAATTATTTTTTAACTAAAGAGGTTATCAACAAAAGTTGAAAGTGGGAGAAAAAACGTCAACCTATATTATGGGACCTCAGATTAATAACAGCTAACTGTTTACTGCTCACTGTTTCCTATCTTTGATGAAATAAATAAATGTTATGCCTACTCCACAATTTATAACAGACAACACAGGAAAGAAACTTGCTGTTGTTTTGCCCATCAAAGAATACAATAAACTAATTGAAGAACTAGAGGATTTGGACGATGTGAAGGAATTTGACAAGGTTAAAAGAGAAGATGATGGCAGCCGCATTACAATGGATGATTATATAAAAAACAGAAAATCAAAATCAAACAATGTCTAACTACACCATTGTTTTATCCAAAAGAGCACAAAAACAGTTAGACAAACTCTCTGACAATATCGCCTTCCCAATTATTGAACAGATTAAACTACTTGAAATCAACCCCAAACCTAATGGTGTAAAGAAATTAAAGGGGCGAGAAGGGTATAGGATTAGAATTGGTGATTATAGAGTGATTTATGAAATCATTGACAACCTTTTAATAATAGATGTATTAACCATTGCCCACAGAAAGGATGTTTACGAGTAATAAAAAAACTAATTTAGTTGTCATTTTTTAATCCAATAAAGAGCTTGGCAGCATCAATAAAAACGGTAAGGCTTTAGTATAATCTAACTCTGAGTATTCAATCCCTAACTTTCTAAGATTAGCATAATAAGTTTGGTGGTTGTTGTAATAGTATTTTTCACTTTGGATATACCAAGCTTTATCATCAAGCTTCTCTGCCAAAAACCATTTTTCCAATAGCCTACCCGTTCTTCCATTTCCATCATTCCAAGGGTGAATCTTTACAAATACCAAATGAATCATTGCAGCAAAAAAGAATACTTCACTTATGGATAGTTTTTCTTTTAACAGGATGGCAATGTCTTCATAAAGTTTTTCAATTTCCGATGCTAATTGATAAGGAGTTGCAGCAACATATTCTATCTGACCATTGGGAGAAGATACATACATATTCTTATTTCGTAGTTTGCCCTGTTGGTTTATTGCAACAATATGTTTGCTCAATATTTTATGTGCCCCCGCAATAGATTCCTTATTTAATGGATTTGTTTTGGCATAGGAATAAGCATTGTAGAGAACATCAATTTTTTTAGTATAATCTGGCAAGAATTCTATTCCAAACCTTTTGTGCTTGATATAGCTATCCAATTCTATTTCTTCTCCTTCAATTTTACTGGAATAAACAGAAGCAACCGATGTATAAAAGCTAAAAGAATTGTTCGATATTTCAGCATCCTTCAACGCACCAAAGTGTGTTTGCAATGTGTTGGGAACTTGCCTAAAGTATTCATCCAACAATGAAACTGGTATTATTTGTAACCGCATATTTAACAAAAATAACCTAAGGGGAATCTGTTTATAATAGTTTATTAAACTTCTCAGGATTTCTTCTTCCGTCCCATATTTTCAGGACATAAATATTTTCGAAGGATTCCTCGTAAACAATCAGATAATCCCTTGCCAATTTTATCCTCAGATTTTCTATGTCGGTCTTTCTTCCAATTTGAGGGGATTGACTAAGTAGCTTTAGCGCATCCTTAAATAATTGATTTAATTTCTTGCTGTAGGTGGTAGATTAGTTTCTGTTGTTCTAGTAAGAAAATATTTGCTTTCTATCTTCTTGTGCTTTAAGTGACCAAATTATTTGCTTAGCCATTGGTCTATTTCTTTATTTGCAGCTTCGTTAGTTAAATATTGCCTGTTGACTATTTGATTTTTGGAAGCATCGATCTCCTTACGTTCTTCATCCGAAAAATGATAGACGCCCATATCGGCGGCTTCAATATCTAGTAGGCGGTATGCCTCTTCAAGTATATTTTCGTTGTCGGTCTCTTTTATTTTCTCTATCAGCCGCTCTTTTAATTCTACTGTTGACATATTGATTGATTAAAATTGTTCTTGAAAAGATTATTAGACGATTATAGCAAAAATTGAAGCCTATAAGAAAAGTTGCTTACCAAATAAGATATTTTTAATGCCAATAATTTCATCTATCTCATCCCAAAAAACGTGAGTTCCATTTGTTTTGAAGTTCTTGCGTTGTTCCAGTGAGGCTTTTAATAATTTCTTGCTCCATTTTACAGGTATATAAACAACCCTTCCATCACTAAGCTCAAACGCCATCTCATCTTTCACAAACGCTACATTCTTTATAGAAGGCAGTGTACTATATTTCAATTCAGAAATCCAGTTTTGGGTAGCATTATCTTTTGAAATTGTTGCAGTATTCATTGAAAGTGTTATTTAATAATTCGTAATTGTTGTTTATTTCCTTTTCTATTTTCCGCAACTCAGTATTTGTAAACCCTTTATTGTCAGAAAAATCGCCTTACCACTCTTTAGCCAAAACTTACACACTTTTGTTGCATTGTTGCTTACATGTATGTGAACTGGCTCATTGCAATCATAACTTACAAAATAAAATCTCAATCCAAATCTATAAAAAACTGTAGGCATTGAAATGTTTTAAACGAAAGTAACCAAAATAAATGATGATGGTTTCTTTTATACATAGTTTGGGATGCGTTTACTGAAAATCCATGAACAGCTTTGTTGATACTTTGACTAACAGATTACTATTCTTCAAAGATTATTTTGAAGTCAGAATTATTCTCTCTTAGAATCGTATTAATGATTTCATTTTTCTCTTCCTGCTTTACTTCTACATTGTCATGAGGGGACTCCCAATTTTTTATTGAATTGATAGAAGCATAAAATGCAGGAGTTAGTGTTAACTCCCCTTTTATTTTTACAGTTCGATAATCAAACTCTACGAGAATATATGAGCGTGCTCCTGTTATTTTTAATTTTTTCTTTTCTTGTCAATACATTACTTCATGGTGCTTACCAACAATTAATATAACTATTATTAAATCAGTTCGTCTTCCCACAAATAAACAAAATCCCCTCCATCCATTCCCCAACTATTTTTTCTATTACGCATTGTAGTGCTTTAAAATAGAGTTTGTCACCCCAATATGAATATCATTCCTTGTAAGAACAATATCATTCTTGGTAAGAACAATATCATTCTTGGCAAGAACAATATCATTCCTTGTAAGAACAATATCCTTCTTGGTAAGAACAATATCATTCTTAGCAAGAACAATATCATTCTTGGTAAGAACAATATCATTCTTGGCAAGAACAATATCATTCTTGGCAAGAACAATATCATTCTTGGTAAGAACAATATCATTCTTGGCAAGAACAATATCATTCCTTGTAAGAACAATATTCTTTTTAGTAAAAACAATTTTCAGGAAGGAAGAAATGAAATTCATTTTAGACCACAAACGCCCCAGTTTATACAGTAAGTGACTGATAACTACTCGCCGTTTACTGTTCACTGTTCCCCCGGCTTCCTTATTTTTGCCTTAATTCATGATTAAATCTCTCACTTCTCCACGTTCATCTTCCCCCAAACAAATACGTATTGCCGTGGCGGCCATGTTTTTTGTTTCGGGTTTTGGCTTCTCTAGTTTTGCCTCGCGCATTCCTACCATTCAACAAAACCTCCACATCAACGAAGCGTAATTGGGTACTGCCCTCTTTGCCATCCCCTTCGGATTAATCTGTATGCTGCCCATTACCGGTTATTTATTGGGCAAATACGAAAGTCGGTATGGGTTAATGAATGGGAGTTCCCTTTACAATTTATGCCTTTGTTTGCTAGGGTTTGTAAGTGTTACAGCTTTTTTTTACAAATTGAATGTTAATCTGATTCCTTCCTGAAAACTGATGGGGTTATAATCTAATTGGGTTCTTGCTTTCTCTATTTTTAAACCTGATTTCTTTGCCCTAATTACTGGTTCTGGGAATGTTTCTGACGTAACTGGCGTTATCAGGTTTGCATCTAATTTTAATATTTCTGCTACAGAAACTGCCATTTGATAAGGTGATAATAGTTCTTTTCCTGCCAAATGAAAATCGCCAATGGCTCTTTTTTCTATCATTGACAGTATGCCTTTGCAAATATCATAAACATAAGTAGGCGTTCTTTTCTGGTCATTAACTACTTTGATGGGTTTATTCTGAAGTAGTGAGTTTTGTACCCAATGTAAAAAAGTTGGTTTCATGTTTTCATAAGATTGACCATAAATAAAAACAGGACGCATAATTCCATAATCTAAACCGCTGGCTCTAACAAGTTGTTCAGCCATCAGCTTTGTTTCTCCATAATAGTTCAAAGGTGCTGGCTTTTCGTTTTCATCGTGTGGACCATTTTCTCCAAAAACAAAATCTGTAGAGACATACAAAAAATAGGGCTTGTATGGTGCAGCAGCTTTTAACAAGAAGTAGGTGGAATCAACATTTTGCATTTTACATTCTCGTTGATTTGCATGACAAACATCTGGTTTACTCATCGCAGCATTATGAATAATTACTGATGGTTTTATATTTTCTACAATCCTTTTAACTGCTTCTTCATCTGTAAGGTCTATTGAAAAATAATTTATTTCGTTAGTTATTTTATTTTGGTTTTCTCCTCTACTCAAAGCATAAATTGACAAACCCGTTTTTGAAATAAAATCAGTGAGATGTTGCCCTAAAAAACCATTACTTCCAGTAATTATTATTCCCATTTTTTTTGATAAATTTCTTAATTAATATTTTATGAAAACGTTGTCGTAATGCTTGCCTATGTTGACTTTTGGGCTATCCAAATAGAATGATTGAAGTATTGATGAACTATGTGAATTAAATATTATCATATAATTCATATATGGTTACTTTGTTTCAATTACCTACATTTGGAACTTCAAAACGTGATTTTCATGCTACAATAATAAACTTTAATTATAATGGACAAGAGAAAAGTTACGAAGATTGGGGTACTTACTTCAGGAGGAGACTCTCCGGGTATGAATGCTGCTATCAGAGCGGTAGTGAGAACAGGTAATTACTATGGACTGTCGGTATTTGGGATTATGAGAGGTTATGCCGGTATGGTGGAAGACGACATCATTCACATGACAAATAGAAGTGTTGCAAATATTATTCAAAGAGGTGGTACAATATTAAAGACAGCTCGTTGCATGGAGTTCATGGAACCAGCAGGAAGAGAAAAAGCATTTCTTAATTTGCAGAAACATGGTATTGATGGGCTAGTGATTATTGGTGGAGATGGTAGTTTCAGGGGGGCACAAAAGTTTAGTTCTGAATATGATATTCCGTGTATTGGTTTGCCAGGAACTATTGATAAAGACATTGCAGGAAGTGATGTTACCATTGGGTTTGACACCGCCGTTAATACTGCAGTTGAGGCCATCGATAAAATAAGAGACACAATGGATGCGCACGATCGGTTGTTTTTAGTTGAAGTGATGGGGCGTGATGCTGGTTACATTGCGTTGCATAGTGGAATAGCCACGGGAGCTGAAAATATCTTGATACCTGAAACGGAGACCGACATCGAAGCATTAATTGAATCTTTAAACGAAAAAGAAAAGAGGAAGAAGTTGGTGAATTTGGTAGTCGTTGCAGAAGGGGATAAGTTTGGTGGTGCTGAAGAAATTGCAAAAATTATTAAACAACGAATTCCTGCTGCCGATACAAGGGTCTGTATTTTAGGTCATATCCAAAGAGGTGGTTCACCTTCATGTAGCGACAGATTGATAGCTAGCCACATGGGGTATTATGCTGTGGAAAGCTTGATGGTAGGAAGAAATAATGTGATGGTAGGTGTTATTAACAACAAAATTCATTATACCCCTTTAGATAAAGCTGTGAAAGAAAAGCAAAGAATAGGGAGTGAGTGGATGAAAATAGTAAAAATTTTGGCCAGCTAATAGAGATTAGTTGGCTTTTTCATTTAAATAATAACGATAAAACTTAAAAATTATTATGGCTAAAAGTGTTCCAGTTACAGTACCAACTATAAAAGAAACAATTCCACCCAATGTTGCCATGCAACGAACTAAAATAGTTGCAACCGTTGGTCCTGCTTGCGATTCGTATGATCAATTATTAGCGTTGGTAAATGCTGGTGTGAATGTTTTTAGATTGAACTTTTCTCATGGTTCTCATGAAGATAAGGCGCAAATTATAACCCACATCCGTGCAATAAATGCAGCAGAAGGACACAATATTTCAATTTTAGCTGATTTGCAAGGTCCAAAACTTCGTGTAGGTGAAATTGAAAACAATGCACTTGATCTTAAAGTAGGTGATATACTCACTTTTACTAATGAAAAATGTGTAGGAACGCTTGAAAAAATTTATGTTTCTTATCCAAATTTGGCAGGTGATGTGCGTGTGGGTAACATCATTATGATTGATGATGGTAAAATTGAAGTAAAGGTTATTAATATCACCAAGGATAATAATGTAAAGGTAGAAGTTACACTGGGAGGAATTCTTTCTTCTAAAAAAGGGTTGAATTTGCCTGATACAAAAATTTCTTTACCAGCATTGACAGAAAAAGATTTGGTTGATCTTGAATTCATCATTGAACAAAAATGTGACTGGGTAGCTTTAAGTTTTGTAAGGAGCGTTAAGGATATCGTTATTTTGAGAAGCAAACTAGACGAAAAGAAAAGTAAGACCAAGATCATAGCTAAAATTGAAAAGCCAGAAGCATTGGTCAACATTCGCGATATTATCGTTGAAAGTGATGCTATCATGGTTGCTCGTGGTGATTTGGGTGTTGAATTACCTGTTGAAAGAATTCCCTTAATTCAACGTGATTTGATCCGCAAATGTATTCACCGTGCAAAACCTGTAATTGTTGCAACTCAGATGATGGAAAGTATGATTGACAGGGTTAAACCAAATCGTAGC
Source organism: Chitinophagaceae bacterium (assembly GCA_947447825.1). Classification (GTDB taxonomy): domain Bacteria; phylum Bacteroidota; class Bacteroidia; order Chitinophagales; family Chitinophagaceae; genus Parasediminibacterium. The sequence goes on from CANFLL010000148.1 coordinate 6,906, forward strand.
GAAATTACAGATGTGGCTAATGCTGTTTTGGAAGGAGCTGATGCGGTGATGCTTAGTGGTGAAACTGCTGCTGGTCAACATCCTGCTTTGGTAGTGCAAACTATGCGTAAAATAATAGGAGAAGTAGAGCAAAAAGAATATCGTTACAATCGTGAAGATGATTTAAAGCCTCAACAACATTCTCCATCTTTTTTAAGTGATGCAATTTGTTATAATGCATGTAAATTGGCAGCAGACATTAATGCAAGAGGTTTAATAGGGATGACACAAAGTGGTAAAACAGCTTTTATGCTTAGTAGCTACCGACCAGCTTCTCCACTTTTTGTATTTACTAAAGAAAAATCATTGGTAAATCAATTAAGTTTGAGTTGGGGCGTACGTGCATTTTATTATGACCAAGAAATTTCTTTAGATAGCATGATTGATGATCAGATAGCCGTTCTAAAAGATCATGGCTTAGTTAATGCGGGAGATGTTGTTGTTAACACAGGAAGCACACCTGTTCATTTGCATTTACCAACAAACGTCATAAAGCTCACTAAGGTAGAGTAAGCAGATTAAAGCTTATAGTTAAGGTCAAAGGGGATGTTTTATAAATGTCTCATTTGACCTTTTTTTTATTTTTAAGACAAATCATAAAAAAACATTTTAATATTTAAATATTTTAACTTTCTTTACTAAATAATTGAAATATTGAGTCACTTATTTATTGTGACTGAATTGCTTAAAGTGGAAAAAGAAAGAATTTTTAAGAATGAAAACTTTAGTTTCGATAATTGCAA
>CANFLL010000149.1 GCA_947447825.1 Chitinophagaceae bacterium
TAAACAAGCACCGAGAGGTGGTTTGCAACCTTCGCTTGCACAACGATTGCGGAAGACCTGCTTCCATCTTCTATACAACATTCAAGTATCCTCTTTCATAAGAGTAACTGATTCACGACACACCTTGCGCGAGAGGGCCTCGCGTGTGGATTTGCTTCAATTAAATATAAATTAGACTTCTTCGAAAATTGAAGTCGATTGTTTTTTATTTTTTAATCATCTCGAAGAAAGTGAACGTCATTGCGAGGCACGAAGCAACCCTTTACCAATTCAAACGACCTAATTAGCAGAAAAGGCTGCTTCGTGCCTCGCAGTGACGCGAATTGGAAAGTAGATTCAATTGGCAAAGAGGTCTATTATAAAATGAGGTTACCAAAATACTGGCAGCTATCTTAGCGAATCCACACGCGAAACGCGTGTAGCCCTAGTGGATTGTAGCGATTGACGAGGACTAGCTGGGATTTAAAACGGACTTTCATCTTCCACTTCTTTAAATCCAAAGGTATCGAACTCCTCAAGGTCAAAATCTTCAGTTAGAATTTTTAATAATCCTTGTGAGCTTTTTAATTTTAAATATTTATCAAATGGAGTGGAAGTTTCTAAAGCTTTTCTTGTTCTTCTTGTCACTCTCCAAAAAATAATTATTAAGGTTGCCTTCAAATATTTGTCATTTACAGTTAGACAATAATTGAAATCTAATAACTTATAATCAAAATCTAAGAAGTGGTAAAATATTGATCTACTTTTGAAAAAATTAAAGAACTTTACTGGTGGTATCTCTAAAGAAATTAAGTTATTTTCATAGGATATAATATTTTCAGGTCTGATTTGCCAAAGAATATACCTATCAAGCGGATTTATTAAAGTGTAGTTGTCAAAGCGAGATTTGTATTCGTCAAACATAGCATTCAAGCCAAACCTTTTATAAAATAGCTTGATTTCAATAAATCCATCCTCGCCTTCTATTTTTTTTGTAAGATATTTATTACATATAAACGCATAAGGATTCTTTTCTAATAATTTTTCAAGTTTGCCCGAATTTGAAATTAAACTATTGTCATACTTCACATTGCCATTATATACTAGGCAAACTTCAAATATTAGTATAACAAAGTTCTCAAATTCTTTACTCCTTAGTGCATCACTGGGATAGGTCTTAACACATTGAATAAATTTATCAGCCTGATTTGAGATATTTATAAATCTTAATAAAGACTGATATATTCTTTTTTCTATAGAATTGTCATGAACACCCCTATTAACACCATTATATCTAATTAATTTATCAATTGTCAAACAAACTAGCTCCTCTATTTTTGAATTGCTAACGTTTTTTAAAGTATTTGATATTAATAAAAAGAAAGAAAGGGACTCTATATTTTTTTCTAATTGACATGCAATCAACTCGTCTATAATTTCATTATCGGCCTGATCTTGATCAATTAAATTAAGTAACAATTCTAATACTATATACCAAAATGTATTATCGATATATTTTGCTATGATAATATTCCTATCATCAATCTTATGCTTTTTTTCAATGTTTGAAAAAATGTAATATGCAGTAAAATATTCTAAAAAGGTCTTATGGGTAAAGTTATTGTCAAAATATAGAGAACGTTTTAAAGCATAGTTCATAAAGTCATCAGCTAGTTCATTTGCTGAAATGTAATCGTCAACAATTTTTAATTTAGTCAGTATTGAGTCAGTAATTACTGATGTGGCCAATTCATTCGTAATTCTAAATTCTTTTTTATTGCTTAATATCTCATATTGCCAAAACGCTAAATCTGCGAATAAAGTTTCTTTTTTCTTTAAAAGCTCATCATGCAAATCAATTCTTAAATCTTTTGTTTGGTCCCATTTATCAGCTAGTGTTTTTGTGCAACTCTGATATATTTCAAGCTTTGACTCTGGTAATTTTAAATTGTTTCTAAAAAGTATTACAATTAATGATAAAAGAAGGGGGTTCTCAATTAATTCAGTATCTATATTATGCTTTGAATCTAAAAAGGACTTTACCTCGCTTAATCTTACAGATTCATCATTTTCTTCTTGTAGATACCATTTGTTTACATATTCAGAGATTTGTTCATCATTAAAATCAAGAATTTTGTATTCTACAAATAAATCTTTTTTGGGTTTAGCCTCATCATAACCTATGATTCTAGAAGTAATTACACTTAAAACTGACGGATAGGATGATATTAAGCATTCAATATCATTCTTAATATCTATCTTATCTTTAGCATCAAAAATTTCGTCTAATCCGTCAAAAAAAAATATCGTTTCACGAGTGTTTAATATCTCTAAAATATTTTCATATGAAAGTCGTAACAATCCATAATCAGTTTCAAGCGTTTTAGCAAGATATTTCACAATACCCTCGCCACATGTTTTTTTATGCTGTAAATATTTTCTTAGCTCAATTCTTAAAGGAATTCTTTTTACTATCTTTTCAATCTTCGTAAATCCGTTAGTACTATTGATTATAGAACAAATAATATATCTAATAAGCAATGATTTACCCGATCCAGGATTACCCAGGATAACAATATGTTTATCTAGTTGAAATAAATCTTTTAAATGTATTTGGGTTGTTTCAAAATATTCTGAGTTTTCCCGACTTTCGACAGTAGTCAAATCCATACTTTCCTCTATCAACGCTAATTCAGGTAAAACATATACATCTTCTATTTTCTTTCTATTCTTCTTTATATGCGATTTAAGTCCAAGCCCAATAAAATTAATTTCAGATAATACCTGAAAAGCGACTTTTGAATATTGGTTTAAAAATTCCTCCAAAACGAAAGAGTCATTAAGCTTTTGTTGGAGCAGTGTTTTTATTTTAGTTATTTCATCATGCGTTAGACTAATTTTTTTTGCAATTTCTGCTACATCATTTCCAATTCCAATTGCAGCAATAAAAATCTGATTGTCAGATAAAACTTTGTCTATTACTAAATCTTCTGAACAATTCTTCTTTAAAAGGGTGATATATTCTTCTATAAAATTAACCGGAAGGGTTGCCTCATCGAGTTTCTCATGAATGATTTCGAAATCAAGTTTAGAAGATTTGAAGAGTAATTTAAATAGCTCATCATAAATTTCATTATTTGTAAAAAAGCTTTCTATGCTATTTCCTAAAGCATCTGGATATTGTTTCTGTAAAGCTTTCGACGTTTTTCGAACTATTTTATCAAAGTTTTGGTTTATTATATCTTTTTTATTGCTAAAATCTATGAATTGTTCTAAGGCTTTCGAACCTACTTTTTCTAATAACCAACTTCCAAATACAGTTATGACCATGACAAATAATCTTTTTATTTTTTAAAAGGAGTTTCTTAAATCTGATTTTCAACAAACCCAGCTAGTCCACGCCACTCGCTAAAACGGCTGTTCGTGGATGTTAAGCGAAGCGCATCCCGAACTGCCAATAAAAGGAATTTTAATCCCGTCTCCCCACTCACACAACTTTTCCGAAGAACTAATTGCGTACTAGTCAACCTAATTTATAACTAAAAATCCCTCAAATAAAACTTCAGGAAAAGAAGGTTCTCTCGGACAGATTTTCAAAGGACGCTTCTATAACCTGTTGTAAAGATGCGGTATTATTTTACAAAATAATGATATGAAATGAAAAATAATTTATTCAACCCACCTCCTAACCTCCTCCAAGCAGTAAAACTAGAAGATAATAGCGAAGATATAAGTGTAAATGGATGTATAAATCTCACATTATCCGCACCCCCATTCGCGCTTCTCCCAGCTAGTCCACGCCACTCGCTAAAATCTATAAGGGCTAGCGCATCGCCTGTGGCGTGTGCATTCGCTAAGGTCTTTTAATCTTACCAAATCAAACCACCCCCTCCACTCTCCACTCACACAACTCTTCCGTAGATCACCTTTGTGTAATAGTCAAACCAATTCACAACTAAAATTCGACCAAATAAAATTTCAGGAAAAGATGGTTCTCTCGGATAGATTTTCAATGGACACTTCTCTTACCTGACGCAAAGATGAGGGATTGTTTTGACAATATAATGCAACGGTATGAAAAATAATTTCAATACCCCCCAATTTCTAAAGCAATCAACTAAAAAGGCAAGTAGAGAGGCCGTCAATGTTGTGCTAATTGCTTAATGCCAAGGGTACAATATCGTTTATTTCAAACGGGTTCATCCAGCCTCCAAAACAAATTATAAAGAAATGGTGCAAGGGCTTGCTTTCATTGGCAGAAATCTCTCACACCTAAAACACCAATAGAGCTTAGTATATATTCAGCAACGCTGATTTAAACACATTGTCTTATTTTGCATATCACTTAAAAGTTAATACTCAATACTTACAACTTTCGACTTATATCTTAAAACTTAATACTTATGACTTACAACTTTCGACTTTCGACTTTCGACTTAATACTTACAACTAGGAGCATTAGGCGATACAGTTTCATCTGCAACATAAAAATTAGATTCGCTAAACGAAATAAACACATAAAAAGAACTAATAACAAATACCAAGGCAAAACAAGTTCCTAGTACAAAACGAGGTGCACTCTTAAATTTAAAGGCACGTATTAGTAAATAAAAACAAACAAAAAAACTAATTATTCCAACAATAAAAATTGATGAAGGATCGAATAAATCTTCTAACATCCGGCAAAACTAAGTATCTGATCTACTCGAATTTCAATAATGACCTATACCCATTTATTTAAGGGGCTGTAGTAGTATCGATGATTTTGCTGTAAACTTTTTCAAAGTAAAATCGCTCACAAGTCTCCAGATCAACTAAAAAAACTATACTTCTATTGCTGGGGGTAGTTACCCATTCCATATCAACTATGGGCTCAAGCATGTTTTTTCACATGCAACTAAAGGGCAAATAGTTATTCTATATTTCAAATACACTGTAAAATTTTAAAAATGGAAGTAGTAACAATTCAGTCAGAAGCATTCACTCAAATAGTTGAGAAAATCGAAGCAATCAATAGCAGACTCGATGCAAAAGAAAAAGAGCCAAAAGAACAATGGCTAGATAACCTCGAGTTGATGAAGCTGCTAAAAATCTCTAAACGGACTGCGCAGCATTACCGGGACAATGGCATTATTTCTTTCTCTCAGGTTGGAAACAAAATCTACTACCGCCTTTCCGATGTAGAAGCTTTATTAAACAAGCATTACAACAAAGCATTTAAGAAATAATTCTTGGCAAATGTCTATTAGTAAAGAAGCCATACTGGCCAAGGTATCAAGCTATGATATTCTTTCTTTTTATCTGCAGCCCTATCACAATACAGGTCGCTTGATAGCCGGCAAAAGTATTTGCAATCCATTCATAACCGACAAACAACAAACGCCCTCCTTCAATATCTTCCCATCACTTCCCCATCTAGCCCATGAAACCCTAACACGTAAAGTACTGTTCGAAAATCAAGGTGCTGGCTCATGACTCCCGTCATGGGCTTTTCAGTTACTAAACCATTCTTATAAAACTATTGTGTAATATTCAAACCAATTCACAACAGGAACTCGCTCAAATAAAACTTCAGGAAAAGAAGGTTCTCTTGGACAGATTTTCAACGGACGCTTCCTTAACCTGCTATAAAGATGCGGCATTATTTGACAAAATAATGATATTGTGTGAAAAATATTTATTCAACCCACCACCTAACCTCCTCCAAGCAGAAAAACTGCAAGATAATAGCGAAGAAATAAGCGTAAATAAATGTAAAAATCTCACATTATCCGCAACCCATTCGCACTTCTCATCCTTGGAGGAGGTGGGTTTTAGATAATCCTGTTTTAAGTTTACAATTTGCAGCATTATTTGTCCATCCCAATACAAAAATCAAAACCTTCTACAACCAGTTCGGGTGCAATTCCCCTCACGAGCTACCGTGTACACACATCTTTTATGTCACTTAGCTTTGCCATTTTAATTTTACAAAAATGGTTCAATCCTGTTTCGGGGGTTCATTAGATAAAAGATTAGTAAATCGTCATTCAATTTTAGTTCGCAATATGTTTAGTGATAGCTCTACGAGTATCTTGTCGATATCAAAAACTCGATCTGATCAAATTGGTAGTTATCGTTTTCTTCGTAATAAATCTGTGACAGAAGATATTTTGATTACAGAGATGCAACATCGATGTTCAAATGCAGTTAAAGGCAAGACTGTCTTATGTCTCCATGATTCAAGTGAGGCGAATTTTCGCAATCATAGAAACAGAATAGCACCTGACGATCCTTTACTAGGCTATTTGGATGACAGCAAAGGTTTAGGTTTTAAAATGCACCTTTCGGTTGCAATAGATGCTAAAAGTTGCTTTCCTTATGGAGTCAGTAACCTATTGCTTTGGAAAAGGGATAGGGAAGAAGCGTCAAAACAACAAAAGGAGGCGGACACGGAACCAAAAGTGGTATCAAAAACTATTGAATCGAACGAATCCAATAAATGGGATTTAGGCTGCAAAAAAAGTAACGAAGTATTATCAGCGGCAGATAGGATAATCCATGTACAGGATAGGGAGGGAGACATTTATGACCAAATAGTAAACTTCGGCACAAGCCCAAAGGAATTTTACATCATCCGCTCCCGTTGGGACAGGCAAACTGAAGGGGATGAAAAGCTTTGGGATGCCGTTTCTGAATCGGAAGTGATAGGTTCCTACAATCTATTTATATCAGGCGATAGCCACAGCAAACGGAAGCCAAGGACGGCAAAGATGGAGATACGGGTACGAAAAGTGAATATAAAACGACCCGACAACTGTGACGATAAAAAACTGCCATTGTACACCACAGTAACAATGGTAGAAACAAAGGAAATTGATGCCCCCGCAGGTGTCACCCCTTTGCTGTGGCGACTGCTTACAGACTGTGCAGTATTAACACTTGAGGATGCACTTCAAATAATTGAATGGTATGAATGTCGGTGGTATATAGAGGAATTATTCAGGGTGGTGAAGAAAGAGAATCTAAACATAGAGGGCAGTGAGTTGGAATCTGGTAAAGGGTTGAGAAACTTGGGCATATTGGCTATAGATACGGCAGTAAAGTTGTTCCAGTACTACATCGTAAGCAACATAGAAGAGGGGGAAACATTGGAGAGTATCAGTTCATTTAACGAAAACGAACTCAGCTGTTTAACGCAGTTCAATACAACATTGGAAGGAAAAACGGAAAAGCAGAAAAATCCTTACAACCCTAAAACAATACATTGGACAAGATGGATACTGGCTAGACTAGGTGGTTGGAAAGGATATAAGTCACAAAGAAAAGCGGGTATGACGACTATTATAAAGGGAATTGAAAGATTCTATCTCATTTATGAAGGATTTATGATTGGAAAAGATGTGTGTACACGGTAGCCCATTAACCCCATTCGGAAAATACTCCCGCACCAATTCCAATTCCATAACCAATGTTTTAAACGTGAAACTTAAAACGTATAACGTAATACCCAAAACTCTCGACTTTCGACTTTCGACTCTCGACTAATACCTAACCACTAACGACTAACCACTAAATCCCGCTCACCTTTATAATACCGAGCGCATTGTAAGAACTGTTTCTAAGGGAGTATTTAACGCCGTTAACCCCTTGAAAGAACTCAATACCAAACAACAAGATTAGTGGGTGAGTACTTGCTA
>CANFLL010000150.1 GCA_947447825.1 Chitinophagaceae bacterium
AGCACCTAAATTTTATTTTAGGCACCATCCAGTAAGTGGTATAGTACCTAAACTTTATTTTAGGTATCGTTATGCCAAAAGAAAATGGGTTTGTATTTTGGTATGATAAGAATTAGAACTGAGTTCTTGCAATCTTGAAGATTTGAGAAGTAAAATTTACATAAAAAAATGCCCCCACTATCCACAGATAGCAGGGGATAGAGAATGTGAGTGAAGCAACTACACTATTGTGCTTTTATCCATTTAATGGTTTGTTTTTCTGTACCATTGTTTACCGTAATAAAGTAGAAACCTGCAGGTAATTAAAATAAACCTAAATGATTTTAAAATAGAATATTACTTTTGAAAACAATAATCAACAACCAGATACAATGTTGTGAAACACAACTAACGATTAATATTTGCACTATCAATTATAAATTATCTATTAATGAAGGGTTCAATCGGTGTTTTTGATAGTGGTTATGGTGGACTTACCGTGCTGAAGGAAATTGTGAAAAAATTGCCAGCGTACAGCTTTTTATACCTTGGGGATAATGCGCGTGCCCCTTATGGTTCTCGCAGTTTCGATACTGTTCACCAATACACACTTCAATGTGTGGAATGGTTTTTTAACCAAGGATGCTCCTTGGTAATTCTGGCTTGCAATACTGCTTCTGCCAAAGCACTTCGCACTATTCAACAAAAAGATTTACCCTTAATTGCACCTTCAAAAAGGGTTTTGGGCGTTATTAGACCTACAACAGAAGTAATTGGAAGCTATACACAAACCAATAAAGTGGGCATTGTGGGCACTAGTGGCACCGTTTCTTCTGGCTCCTACCCTATTGAAATTGCTAAGTTTTATCCTACCATTAAAGTCTTTCAGGAAGCTTGCCCAATGTGGGTTCCACTCATAGAGAACAATGAATATAACAATCCGGGCGGCGACTACTTTGTGCAACATCACCTTAAAAATTTATTAAACCAAGATGCAGATATCGATACCTTATTACTTGCCTGTACGCATTACCCGTTATTGATTGAACAATTGAAAAAGTTTACGCCTGCACATATAAAGATTGTTTCGCAAGGCGACATTGTGGCTAAGAGTTTGGTGGACTATTTAAAACGCCATCCAACAATGGAAGAACAATGCCTAAAAGAAGGAACAATTGATTTCTATACCACAGACTCTACCATTGACTTCAACAATAAAGCAACCATCTTTTGGGGAGATAAAGTGCATTCAAAACATGCGGACATAAGCTGATTAAATAACAAAAACATCGATAGCTCTAACCCATATATATATAATGGAGAACATATATTTTTGCTTTGTATCACCCTCACCTTTTAAGTTTTGACATTTTACTTAAAATTCAAAACTTAAAACAAATCCTCTCCCCAAATCCATTTCACCTGTTGCTTTGCATTGAATTCATTGTTGAACATACCCTGCAAAAGTTGTTTTCGCAATGTGACAGAGGAATTGGTAAATGGCTGATCATTAAGTTTTGTAATAATCTGGATGAATTCATTGGCATCTTTACCAATATGACAAGCGCTTTCTAGCCCACTACCCACCACGGTGGCCTCATTCACCAAACAATGTCGTCCATTAAATAAGGCATTCAATAGTTTTAGTTTGATGCCACTAGAATGATAAGACGGCAAAATGTTTATGTGTGCTTTAGCAATCATTTCCTGCATTTTATCAATATCCGGATTAGCCACTAAGCAAGTATGCTGCTCCCTGTATGCCAATTCTGTTAGCTTTTTAGAAGGATTTTTTCCTGCTATAACAAAAGGCACTTTCAATTTATTAAAAACGTTATTCAACAACCAGACAGCAGCCCGTTCATTAACTTCCACACTAAGGTCTGCCTGATAAAGACAATAATAACCCGTGCCTAATGGGCTATTTACCTCCCAATCCGTTGGCAAATACAAGGATAGATAATCGATTGATTTACAACCAAGTTCTTTTCTATACACATCTACATCTTTGTGCGTAACGCCCCAAAAAGCAGTTGCTTTGGTAACAATGGAGTGTTCATACTTTTTCAGCAAGTTGCTTTCTCTCCAATAATATAATTTCTTGAACAATGAAGTGGCCGATTGTTGCAGCTCATGGTAGTATTCATACTCCACATTATGCACCCTTACAAACTTTCTTCTTGCAGCAAATCGTGCATCATTCAAAACATAAGTGCAATGAATACCTTCCATAAAAATGGGATACTCATCCTTCAATAAGTTCTCAAAAAGTTCCTCATTTCTTCGGCTAGCAACAATGTAAGGTATGCTGTTAGATATACTTTTATGCCCCTCTGCCCTTGTGTAATAATTAACAGAAACACAATATTTATTCAATTCTTCTTGCTGTCCACGCCCATATTCAAAACAGTGTAAATGAATCTTAACGCCTTGCGCTTGTAGTGCAGGGAGCTTATAAAACAAATCATAAACCCCTCCATAATCCACTGGGTAAGGAACATTTAGGGTAATAATATGTAAGTGCTTATCCAAAATAGTAGTGTTTAATTATGTGATGTAGGGAAAATTGTAAAGTGGGAGCTTCCTTCTATTGCAATCGATAACTACGATTAATAGACGATTAATAGGTCATTCTTTTTTAATATTTTAAACTAACATTGCCTATTTATCACAAGATTTGCTTCCAAAAACTAATCAGCCTCTTTTCTTCTTCATTCCAATTCAAAGCATCTCTTGCAAACAGCGCATTATTCCGAATGGTTTCATACAAAACACTATCAGCCAATAATTTGTTCAAACCGTATGCAATTGTGTCAATCTGTGTATCATCAATTAAATAAGCGAAAGGATAATCCTTTAAAATGGCCGCATACTCTGGATAATTCACACATAGTTGAGGTATGCCAGCCATCATATAATCGAAAAATCTGTTTGCCAAAGAGTAATATTGGTTCATGCCAGTAGCTTCAAAAAGCATCACACCAATATGACTTTGCTGGGTTATGAGTTGCAACTCTTTAGGAGATACTGCCCCTTTGAACACCACTTTATCTTCAAGAGAATACTTTTTTGCAATGGCTTTAGCTTCTTCTAAAAAATTCCCTTCGCCACAAATCAAAAGTGTTGCCTTCACATGTGCCATGGCAGGAATCAACGTTTCGAAGCTGCGGCCTTCATTAACCGCACCTTGATAAAGAATGGTCTTTTCCGCAAACTTAGCAGAACAATTCAGTTCTTTTTTCAATGGCATATTTCGTACAATACCGTATTGAACACCATATCTACGTTTAAATTCTTCTTGAATAAACAGATTAACAGTATATCCTTTTGCAAAGCGAGGTACTGCAAATTTTTCAATTGACAACCAGAACTGATGGATAACTTTTCGGGTCACTATCTCTTTTTGTTCCGTAAAAAGTTCATGTGCATCATACACCCTTGGTTTATTGCGCAAAACAGAAGCGAAAAAAGAGGGAATGATAGTGTCTAAATCGATAGCACAATAGGCATCTGCATTGGTGAAAAGCAAAAAGAAGAAAAGGCGAATATTATATTCTGCATAAAACAAAAGTCCTTTTGTAAAAGTGCAGTTCAATCGCTTTTGTTGAAAAGACCAATCGGCAAGAGGGGCAGAATTAGGTAATTTTCTACCTACTAACACTGCCTCATAACCTGCTTTTTGCAAGGAAGAACAGATGCGTTGCATCCGTTGATCGTAGGTTAAATCATTTGTAACTGTAAGTATTATCCTAGGCAAAATAGCTGGGTTTAAGGACAAATATAATTGCTGCCTATTAATTAATACCATCGATTAAAGATTTGTTGCCTCTAGTGTGCATTTTCAACAATCGGTATTAACGGAATTATAGTACTAATGAGTCAATGATTTAGTTAAGGAAAGCTTCGCTTGAAGAGAAACCTTCCTTTGAATTTAGAATTTCACTTAAATAAAGGCACTGACTTATTAGTAATAGTTTTCCCCTAATCATCTAGCTATGTTTTAAGTATTCCATTATTGTTCTGGGTAAAAACCTAGTATTCACATTCGTCCCACCAAGTTATTTCATATTATTTAATCATTAAATTGTATTTTTATTTCACTTTAACCTTACTTTTATTCTTCAAAAAAAACAATTATGACAACACAAGAAGTAGCAAGCCGTTACATTGAGCTTGAAAAACAAGGAAATTGGAATCAGATTCAAGAAGAACTGTACAGTGAAAACATTGTTAGTATTGAACCAGAACATGCTGCCGCTATGGGAATGCCAACTATCACAAAGGGTATTGAAGCCATCAAAGCAAAAGGTAAAGCTTTTAATGAAGGAATTGCCGAAATGCACGGCGGCTATTGTACCGAACCAATTGTGGGTGGTAGCTTTTTTAGTGTGGCAATGGGTATGGATTGTACGATGAAAGATGGACATCGCATGAACATGGAAGAAATTGCTGTATTCGAAGTAAAAGACGGAAAGATTGTTACAGAACAATTTTTCTTTTAGAATTAGCTTGTTACTAAAATTATTATGAGCCTTTGTATTCCTACAAAGGCTTTTTTTATGCCTAAGCCCAAATGAATGTAATAAGTTTTGGAAATAAATTTTGTATCGTAATTATAGCAAAAAACATTGTAACTCTTCAGGGGTTATTTACCACGAAGTATACAAGGAAAAAACTAAGTACACTAAGGTTTAGAGTTCCTCAATGGTAGTCCTTAAGAGATAATACAACACAATCCTTGTGTTCCTGGTGAAAACCCTAGCGCCCTTTGTGGTTAAATATCCCCTAAATAGCTACAAAACATTTAAATATAAAAATAAAAAACCCGATGTAAGAATACATCGGGTTAATCATTATGAAAACCTAAAACCAATTTATTAAATATCAGTTGCTTCACCGTAAGCTACTGCTGTAGCTTCTTTGAAGCCTTCACTCATGGTTGGGTGAGGGTGCACCGCATTCAATATTTCGTGAGCCGTTGTTTCCAATTTTCTAGCTACAACTGCTTCAGCAATCATTTCAGTTACGTTAGTACCAATCATGTGTGTACCTAATAGTTCACCATATTTAGCATCGTAAATTACTTTTACAAATCCGTCAGTGTTTCCAGCAGCAGTTGCTTTACCACTAGCAATGAAAGGAAATTTACCAACTTTTACTTCATATCCAGCTTCTTTAGCAGCTTTTTCTGTCATACCAACACTAGCGATTTCTGGTAAACAGTACGTACAACCAGGTATGTTGCCATAATCTATAGCATCTGGCAAATGGTGCAATTTCTTTTCGTTATAACCAATAAATTCAGCAGCATTAATGCCTTCTTTACTAGCTACGTGTGCCAAAGCCTGACCAGGCGTTGCATCGCCAATTGCTAGTATGCCAGCCACATTGGTTTGACCGTATTTATCAGTAACAATTTTTCCTTTTTCAGTCTTGATGCCCAATTCTTCTAAGCCAATGTTTTCTATATTAGCAACAACACCTACAGCACTTAGTACGATGTCGGCCTGTAGTGTAACATAACTACCATCTTGTAGTTTCACTTTAGCCTTAACGCCTTCTCCTGTTGTATCAACGCTTTCTACAGAAGAGTTAGTCATTATTTCAATGCCTTGCTTCTTGTAGCTTTTTTCTAATTCCTTGCTAATGTCTTCATCTTCTACCGGAACTATACGAGGTAAAAACTCAACGATGGTAACTTTTGTTCCCATGCTATTGTAGAAATAAGCAAACTCAACACCTATTGCACCACTACCTACTATAATCATGCTTTTTGGTTGAGAAGGCAAAACCATTGCTTCTCTATATCCAATAATCTTAGTGCCATCAATAGGTAAATTTGGTAATTGACGACCACGACCACCTGTAGCAATGATGATGTATTTTGCTTCAACAATAGATTTAGTTCCATCAGCAGCAGAAACTTCTACCTGACCCTTGGCTTTTATTTTGCCATAGCCCATTATTACATCAATCTTATTTTTGCGCATGAGGTATTGAACACCTTTGCTCATTTTGTCTGCCACGCCACGACTACGTTTTACAACCCCTGTAAAATCGTGTTGAACACCTGTAGAAGTAATACCATAATCGGCAGAATGTTTTAAATACTCATAAACCTGAGCACTCTTTAACAACGCTTTTGTAGGGATACAACCCCAGTTTAGGCACACACCGCCTAAGCTTTCTTTTTCGATAATAGCTACTTTAAAACCTAGCTGAGAAGCACGGATAGCAGCAGGATAACCACCTGGTCCACTTCCTAAAACAATTACATCGTATGCCATAATATTTTTTTGATTACTTTAAAGTGAAAGGTGGCAGTTTGTTTGGCCGCCATTCCAATCGTATTGCGAAGCGAAAATAGCTGCTTATGTTGAAACAACAAAGTGTTCTTTTATACGAAATCGTTTGAATGATGGTTTATTTTTAATAATGATAAAATGATTGGAATCAAAGAAATGATTTTTTTCAATATTTCCAGAAACCCCTAATCATTATTATCCTTCAGTAAAAACAGATTTGACTAGAATTTGAAAATCTAGCCTCAATACAATTCGATAACACTCAGCGTTCGAAAACTCAGCTTATGCCTTATGGGATTGATAGTAAAAAAGCTAATATTTATATTTTTCGCATCTGCTTTTATCAAAAAGGAAAACAGTTCAAAGTGTTGGTGTTTTTTCATTTGAAGGCATAGATAAATGACAAAAGGGCTGCCTGTTCAGACAACCCTTTTTATCAAACTAAAACCCTCTCTTTTTCTTTTTCTTGATTTTATTTAGCGTAAATCAATGAACTATTTTGATAATCACTCGCAGTATTTTTATACCAATCAAGGTATGAAGTACCGCCAGATTTTGTCCAATCGTAGAAATGTAAGTATGCACTGTAAATTGGAGTCCGCTCAATTGGATAACTAAATGAGCTAGCAAAATTGATTGCGAATGGATAGTTATTTTTGGTAACATAATAGATGCCGCTTGAAGCTACTGATGCGTCGTCGCCAGTGCCAAACAATGTTTTGTCTGCTAAACTAGTTGGTGCAAATCCTGGCAAGTGAATTTCATAACCTCTTCTGTTATTACTGATTAGGAATGGATTGAAAGCTGCTGGATCAACATCACTTTGAGGAGAAGCTAACAATATATCTATGTGAGAAGTATCACCTTTTACTTTTGGTAGTGATGGATCGGTGTTTATGTAAGGAGAACCATTTGAGTTTTGTATCATTTGTCTTGTGCCATCAAAAGGTATAAAGACTGCATTTGATTGCCCTGCCTCAGTTCCATTACTGTTTTGTTTTATGATACCACTTGATAATCTTTGACCAGTTATTGAACTTACAGCCGAACTAGAGAACGGCAATTGAACACCAAATGAGTTTTCGTAGATTGCTCCAGCAGCTATTGGGGCAAAGTCGCCTTTAATTTCCACTACTTGATTTTTTGCATTTGTAATTAAATTGTAGTGATAGCTAACTACTAAATCATTCATATCATAATCTCCTTGAGTAGGCCAGTTATCTTCAAAAGCAAGTGTTCCATTTTGATTAACACCAGGATAATG
>CANFLL010000151.1 GCA_947447825.1 Chitinophagaceae bacterium
ACTTTGTCTAAGAGTATAGAATCGAATATTACAGGGTTTCCCTCTTTGTTTCTGTACATGTTTTCAACCATCAGTTCATCCACAACACCACCCTCGCGTGCCCAACGATTATTATTTCCCATGTGAGAAGTAGCACCTAATATCCAAAGACGCACTTCACTTGAGGCATTGCCCCCTAAAACAGGTCTATCTTGAATTAAGACTACTTTCAAACCTTGCCTAGCAGCCGTAATTGCTGTACAAACCCCTGCAAGACCACCACCAATTATCGCTAAATCTGTTTCTAGATTTACTTGTTTTAATTGTCTCACCTCATTGTTTTCATCGTGTATCATACAAGTTTTTTTGTTTTTCCTTAAAAGGGCTGAATGAAACTTTTCTACTTAGAATTAATAAAAATTTCCACCAAATTCAATTTCAATTACTTCAGCCCGACAAAGCATTCTTTAATAGCCAGGATTCTGAGTAAGATTTGGATTATTTGCCAGTTCTGCATAAGGTATTGGTAATACTTTCACATTATCATTTAAGAAATCATAGTAGGATTGCGGCCTGTTATATTGAAATGATAGGTTAGCCTTAATAGTTTCCACTATAATATTCCATCGTTTTAAATCGTACCATCTATGTCCTTCAAAAGCCAACTCTCTTCTGCGTTCCAATCTTATTTTTTGGCGCAAATCGTCCTGTGTGGTATATGTCAAATCTTGAATTGCAGTACCTCCATGAGCCTTTCTTATTGAATTAATAGTTGCCAAAGCAATATCCAAATTTGAAGTCCCCCCAATCTCCATCAATGCTTCAGCATACATCAATAGAACATCAGAGAAACGTAGCCATATAAAATCATCGGCGTTATCATTGTATCCAGCATTAACCGCATCGCTGTATTTGTTTATTACTGTACCCAAGAAATCTGTTGTATATGTTCGTCTTGCATCGGAGATCTCATAAACTGATCTTAAATTCTGAGCAATTGTTAACTGTGTGGTAGAATCCCCATTATCGTATTGAAACTTATTAACTGTTGACGAATACCCAGAATTACTAGCTACCCAATTAAAGCCCCCTGTTGTGTTAGTGTTTTTAAATGCTAAATAAGAATTGGGATATCGCACACCAATGGCAGAAGCAGCACTATTCACTGCCGGGGTTGAGCTGCTATAATTGAACTGAATTCTACCATCTTCATACAATTGTACTTGAAAACTTATATTATTAGCGACTATAGAGCCCGTTTTCCAACGCCAGTCTGCCCACTCAATTGTCAAGACTCTATTAGGAGCAGTTCCTGAGAGTAAGTAACTAGCAGTTCCACCTGTTCCATTTAAGTTATCCATCAATGGCCCTACTATAGGATCTGTGGCAGATGAGATATTTGGTGCTGCGGCGCTTCTATTCTTGAAACTTATAAAACCATTACTGCTCATGTAAAAAGAGTCATACAATACGCCTCCAAAATTGAATGAGAACCCAATAGGAATAGAAGAAGTGATTGCATCATCTACTTCTATGGAAGATAGTTCTGTTCCTCCAGATATTGGAAAATATTGGCCAACTGATGAAGAAGTAGTGTAGGGCAAGAAATCCTTTGATGGCACTGCATACTTAAACTGTAAGTAAGTTGATTTCATCCTAGTAAATGCTTGATAGTCGGGAGCCATACCGCTCGTGCCCCTAGAATAAAAAATTCTCTCATTATCAGCTGCCTTTGTTGCAGTAACAGCACTAAATATTTTTGAATAGGAAGTATTCAAATCAAGATTATAAGAACTCTTATTTACTATTAATTCATTTAGCTTATCTGCGGCAAGCTGGTACTTCGATATATCATTTAAAGGGTATCCAGCCATTGTAAGGTAAACTTTACCCAAAAGAGCCTTTGCGGCAGCAGCGGTTGCCCTTCCCCCGTTTTTGGCGTCATTGTAATTATAATAATCACTCAAATTTTGTTCAGCATATTCTAAATCGCTTATAATGTTATCATAAACAGTTTTTACTGGAGCTCTTGACGGAGAAAGATTAGAAACACCAATTTCGGAAGGAGTTAAAACCAATGGCACATCGCCATATAACTGAACTAATCTAAAATAATTAAATGCCCTTAAAAAACAAGCCTCGCCACGTACCCTTCTAACAATAGCGGGTCTTATTTTACTACTATCAAACACATATTTCAATACTGTATTTGCTCTATTAATTGCAACATACGCATTTGTCCAAACTGTTTTAATAATCCCATGTTGTGAGCTGTAAATCATATTCTCCAATTCTAACCGTTCTCCAACTTGTGTAGCAGTAGGCGACATTGTTCCATCATCTGAAATCATTTCTGTCAAATAGATTCCGGGTAGTCCCAATGCCATATCTGGGCGCATTGCACTATAAACTGCATTTACGGCTGTAATAGCATCGTCGTCTGTTTGATAGAAATTTGTATTTGTAATTAATCCATTGGGACTTTCCTGTAAAAACTTTTTACAAGAGCTAAATCCCAAAATGAAAGCTAGGCAGATTATGTAAGTTCTATTGTTGAGCATATTGATTGTTTTACAAATTAAAAATTAGCATTAAACCCTACCCTAAGCCCTCTAGATAGTGGTGCGGAACCATCATCAACACCTCTTACTAGGCCACCACGGGAACTTACTTCTGGATTTAAACCCGTGTAATTCGTTACCATAAATAAGTTCTGTAGATTTATATAAGCTTTCATAGATGATATACCAGCCTTTTTCAACAGCTTATTAGGCAATTTGTAGCCAATAGTAACATCCCTACACCTCAAGAAAGTGCCACTTTCAATATAATAGTCTGTGGCTTCTCTAGCTTCAAGCGTTGAACCAGCTACTGATACCTTTGTGGTTTGATTATTAGCACGGATGGCATCAATTAATTTAGGATCAGTATCAGGATAAATGACTCTGTATCTTTTATCAAAAATATCCTTCCTGATGTTTGAACTTCCGGACATAGTTCCATAAGATATCTGATATGTATTAAATATTTGGCTTCCTACAGAGTAACTAAAAAAACTACTTAAATCAAAAGACAAATAACTAACTGACAAATTAAATCCTCCAAAATACTTTGGCAATGCACTCCCGATGTAGGTTCTATCTGCATCAGACAGAAGATTGTCTTTATTCAAGTCTGCATATCTCCTGTCACCTTCTTTAGCTGAGGGCATAAAGGTTGTTGCTTTTGTTTTTATAGTTGAGTCATTCCATATCCCAATTGCATTATAACCATAAAACTGCCCAACTGGTTTACCGGGTTCAATTCTAGTTATATAGCCTCCTGTTCCTATGGCACCTTCAGATGGATTATAATACTCACCTGCAGCACCTGTTAATTTTTCAACTAAATTCCGATTAAAAGCAATATTGCCACCAACAGTCACTCTGAATTTCTTGCCATCTATTACTTTAGCTTCTATTGAGAATTCTACTCCTTCGTTACGCATCGTTGCCAAATTAGCAGTATAGCTAGTAAATCCAGAAGTAAGGGGTGGTGTTACATTTACTAGTAAGTCTTTAGTCAATCTGCTGTACGCGTCAATGGTTATAAATATTTTATCACGCAAAATCGAGGCATCAACTCCACCATTAAATGATTGGGTACGCTCCCATTTCAAAGCAGGATTTGCCAATACTGTAGGATAATAACCAATATTTGCGGTACTATTTCCATAAACCATGTATGTACTTGATAAGGTTGACATAGTGGAATATGGACTTATCCCCTGATTACCAACAATACCAAAACTAGTACGCAATTTTAACTCACTAATTATTGATTTGTCAATTTTAAACCACTTTTCTTTATCAATTTTCCAAGCTAAGCCTGCTGAAGGGAAGAACCCATATTTGTTGTTGCCAGAAAATTTAGAAGTACCATCAAACCTTCCCGATGCATTTAGAATGTATTTACCATTATATGAATAAACACCTTGTAAAACAGATGATACTAACTGAAAAGCACTGTATGTTGCTTTTGGAACACCTGGCACTGCACCAGATTGAATAGAATAAAAAGAGGTTATATCCGATGTAAAACCAGAGCTGCCAACACTCTGTGTTTCCGAAGTATACTTCTCGGCTGATGCTACGGCGGCCAATGAAATAGAATGTAACCTAATAGACTTTCTATAACTCAGGTTTAACTGATACAAAGCTGATCTGTTTTGAGAGTTACCAACAGATGCATCGCCTTTCTGTGTACCAAAAGTTGGCACAATTGAAATTGGAATATAGGTCTGCAAAATAGAATTAAACTGTGTAAGAGCCATTGTTCCTGTAAGTTTCAGCGCATTTGAAATTGAATATGAAAGGCTAACATTTGCTAGAATCTGAGTAGAACTATTAATATTTTTAACACCTCTAGAAGATGTATATATTAAGGGATTATTAGAATTTGTGGTTCCATTAGAAGCTAAAATTGTACTAATTGGGAATCTAGGGTTATAATAAATAGAGCCATAGATAGAGTCATTGTAATAACCATTTCCGTAACCATATAAATAAGTTGAAAGATGGTTGAATGTACCATCTGGATTGATAAATGGTGAATTTGGTGCCCAACTTTTTGCTTTCCCTATCAAAGTTGAAGTAGCATTACCATTTCTTTCTGTGTTATTTACACTAATATTAGCCGTCATAATTAATTTAGGCGAAAGAGTTGCTTCGTAATTGAACTTACAACTATACCGGTTTAATGAGGTGTTTGGTATAATACCTGGTTGATAAAAGTATTGCCCAGACAAATAATATTTTGACATAGGAGAACCTCCTGATATGCTAACATTCGCATCGGTAGATTGAGCAACCCGTAGTAATTCCTTTTGATGATCATAGGTTTTTAATGAATCAATTTCACTTTCTGCAAAAGGAACTAAAGTTGCAGAAGTATAGGTGCCAACGTATTGACGATACTTCCAAGCTTCATCGGCAAATACAGCATAATCCTTGGCATTCAGCATTTTCTCAAATCTCTGAGGGGTTACGTAGGCTTGATTGAACCCAATATTAACCCTTGTTTTACCTACTTTTCCCTTTTTAGTAGTAATTAAAATCACCCCATTTGCCCCTCTACTTCCATAGACAGCAGTAGCAGCAGCATCTTTCAATATCTCCATTGATTCAATATCAGTTGGATTAATGGTTGATAATGGATTTGCAACATTATTTCCAACTACCGCTCCTACATTGGTGTTGGAGGTAAGATTCAAATTAGGTGGTTCGAAGGGAATTCCATCTATTACATATAAAGGTTGTGTAGAAAAACTCAAACTACCGGCACCACGAACTTCAATATTAATTCCACCACCAGGCTCCGAACTAGTTTCTGAAACCATAACACCAGCCGCACGTCCACCTATAAGTTGTTGAAAGTTGGAATACCCCCCTTCAGTAGCATTCTTAGTACTAACATTTGCAATAGAGGTAGAGAAATCCTTTCTCTTTTGTGTTACATAGCCCACAACAATTACATCTTCCATATCCGTAGCTGTTGCAATAAGAGTTATGTTAAATACCCTGTCTTTAGATATTTCTTTTGTTTGCATCTCGAATCCAACGTGCGAAATTTCTATAACAGCCCTTTCGTTCTGAACAGTTAACTTAAATTCACCTTTAGAATCAGTCAGCACACCTTTAGTTTGGCTCTTTACCTTAACAGACGCACCAGTAATTGGAACCCCTTTAGCATCTTTAACTGTACCAATAACTTTTAATGCCCCATTTTGCGCAAGCAAAAGAGTTGAACAAGGAGTTAAAATAGTAATAGTAAGAAGAACAAAAACAGTTAGGCACTTTCGATAAATAAACAAGAAACGCATGGCAAATCAATTTATATTTTATTAAACCCTGTTAAAAGGTTCGTAATAATTTCAAACACAAAATTATTCACAATAATGTATTCAATTGGCAAGTATCAATCTCAAAAGCACTTGGGAATGTTCCCAAGAGGAGGGAACGTTCCCAAGTGTTTGAAGTAAATAAAATTTGAAATTACAGTCATGTTCCAGAAAATGCTTTTGGATGGGAACTAATTCACTTGAATTTATATTTATTAGTTCGATATTATCTTTTATTAAAAGGATATAATGAAAAAGCAATTAAGTTTGCACAAGATTGTAGGCCTCTCTTTGCTGTACTTTTCATAAACTAATACTCTTAATAATAAACGATGCTGCATCAAACAACGATTAAAGACATTGCTAGAGAATTAAACATCTCAAAATCTACTGTATCTAGAGTTTTAACTGGAAATCCTAATGTAAATGAGCATACAAGGAAAAAAGTATTAGAACTAGCGCAAAAATTAGATTACCAGAAAAACATTTTTGCCCACAGCTTAGTAACGCACAAAACAAATACCATTGGAATTATTGTTCCAGAATTTATGAGTTCCTATTTTCCAAAAGTGATAATTGGAGTTCAAAATATAGCATCTAAAGCTGGGTACAACACCATCATAGCACAATCCAACGAAAACTTTGAGACAGAAGTTGCCAATGCTAAAGTTATGATGGCTAACCAGGTAGAAGGACTCATAGTTTCAGTAACTAAAGAAACTAAGACTTTTGATCACTTAATGGCTTTTAAACGTAAGGAAATTCCGATAGTTTTTTTCAACAGAATATGTGAGGATATGCTAGTTCCAAAGGTAGTGGTTGACGACTATGATGGTTCGTTTAGGGCGGTGGAACACTTAATACTTACTGGCAAGAAAAGAATAGCCCATTTGGCTGGTCCGGATAACTTATCAATTAGCAGAAGAAGGTTAAATGGCTATTTAGCTGCACTTAGAAAATATAATATTGAAGTTGACGATGATATAATTATTCCCTACGACTTACAAATTGATAAAGTAAAACCGATAATCCACAATCTCCTTGATTTACCAAATCCACCCAATGGACTATTTGCAATAAACGACCCTACTGCTGTAGAAGCAATTCAAGTAATTAAAGCAAGAGGACTCAAAATACCAGAGGATATTGCAATTGTTGGATTTAGTAATGACCAAATTTCTGGCTTAATAGAACCTTCTCTAACAACAATATCTCAGCCAGTTCAAAAAATTGGAGAAACAGCAGCTGAGCTAATACTGAAGTTAATTAATAAAGAACTTAGCCTTTCCTCCTCCATCATAAAAACATTAACTACTGAATTAATTGTCAGGCATTCTACCGTAAGATAACTATGTCAATTTTTTCAAAATGGCAACCGAATTTTTTAGTTCCTTTTTGCTAAAGATAACAATGGTAGTATTGTATTTTTATTTAACCAATCGACTAAACCAACATTTTCAGCTTTTTACTTGCAAAACTAATTCCCGATGCAGCAAGCATCAAACTCATGCCACCATCAAAAGGAACTACTGGGCTACCATCGCCACTAGGTCCATTGTTTGGAGAACCTGGCCCATTAATTCCCGGATCATCAGCAGGGCTTTGGGCACTTACATTGAGCGAGGTAA
>CANFLL010000152.1 GCA_947447825.1 Chitinophagaceae bacterium
CAAGTACTAAAGTAGCAGCACTGGTTAAGTTAGTTGCCACATTTGCCGTTTGTGTGGTAGTGGTAATTGTTCCTCCACTTGCATTAAAGGTTACGGTTGTATTCCAGATAGCATATAATGTTGCTGCACCCGCCGTAAAAGGATAGGAAGCCCCATCAGCATAAGCAACTGTTCCTGCTGTTGCATTAGCAGCACTTGTAGCCCACCCACCAAAAGTGTAACCAGTTCTAGCAAGTACTAAAGTAGCAGCACTGGTTAAGTTAGTTGCCACATTTGCCGTTTGTGTGGTAGTGGTAATTGTTCCTCCACTTGCATTAAAGGTTACGGTTGTATTCCAGATTGCATACAAAGTGGTTGCACCACCTGTAAATGGATAAGAAGCACCATTAGCATAAGCAACAATACCTGCAGTTGCATTGACTGCACTTGTAGCCCACCCACCAAAAGTATAACCAGTTTTAGCAAGTACTAAAGTAGCAGCAGCCGTTAAGTTAGTTGCCACATTTGCCGTTTGTGTGGTAGTAGTAATTGTTCCACCACTTGCATTGAATGTTACGGTTGTATTCCAGATTGCATACAATGTAGCAGCTCCGCCCGTAAATGGGTAAGAGGCACTATTGGCGTAAGCAACTGTTCCTGCTGTTGCATTAGCAGCACTTGTAGCCCACCCACCAAAAGTATAGCCTGCTTTACTTAAACCAAGGGTAGTAGCACTCGTAAGAGCAGTTGCTGTACTAGCTGTTTGGGTGTTGGTAGTTATGCTTCCTCCACTAGGGTTGAATGTTACTGTAGAATTTGAGGTTACAGTAATGGTTGAGTTGTTAGTTAATCTACAGGTAGCGGCTGCTGTCATTGCATAGGGAACAAAGTATAAAACAACAGATTTTCCTGATGCAACAGAAACAGATCCATTAAAGGTATTTGTTGCTGTATTCGTCTGCCCGCCTGTACCAAATATTGTATTTGCTCCACCATCGTTGCTGTAGTACATGCTAAAACTTGCTGTTCCAGCACTTACGTTTGTTAACCATGTTACGGAGCTTAAAGAAAGCGTATGCGTTGCATCAACGGTAATGGTAATGCTAAAATACTGACCTGCCGCTAGTGCCGCAACATCTGTTGTAGATGTAAATCCAGAACCTCTTAAACCCGTGGTAGAAGAGCCGCATGTCACCCCACTTCCTCTGGACCAGTTACTGAATGTTACTCCAGTTGGTGGGGTTGTGTATGTTGCCGTAGGGGTGGCAGGGCAAGTTACTGTGGCTCCACCGCCAATGGTTACAATTGTTTGTCCCCAACTTTTACCGCCAAATACACCCGTTAGTAAGGTGATTGCGAAAATGAAATTAGCAATTTGATGAACAAATGAAGTAGTCTTCTTTTGCTCAATTGTGCATTTAAAATGCTCCATAATTGTGCTTAAGTTGTTGTTGTTTGTCATAATAGAAATATTACTATTTTATTGTTTGATTGAATGAAATATTGTTGTTTATTATTTTAAATTAAGACTTTAAGAGCCAATGACTTTTTTATATAAAAAAAGTTTTCGTTTTGATTATCAATAAATTATTTTGATTGAAAAACAAAATAAAGTGGCTATTAATTGCATTGATAATGCCTTTTAAATAAAATAAAGACATATACTATTTTATTGTTTTAAGCAATTTTAGTTTAGTAAAAGATGAAAATTGAAAAAAGACAGAAGCTTATATAAGATTGGAGATTGAGTTCAATAAAAATGGTTGATTAATGTATTTGATGATTTTATTTCTATAGTTGGATTGTGAAATCTGTGCTGTAAATAGATAAAAACGAAAATGGATATTGCCCGTTAGTAATCTATTAAAATAAATTGAGCATTTTAAGACAAGGTGTTTTACGTATTCTGTATTAAAACAATAAATAGTAATAACTCACTAATAGGGGGTAGGAGAAAGTGAACGGAAATGCACCTTTCACTTAATATGTATGTGGCGGGAGTAATTTGTATTTAAATTGAAAAAGCTTTTATGAACCTTTTAAAATGCTTCATGAGTTGATTATAGGAAGTTGTTTAATTGATTTCATTCTTCCTGAATCATAATATCATTTCTACTAAAAAATATTTTTCATAATGCTGTAAGGTTACAATGATTGATTCGTATAAAACGATATACAATTTATTAACTATTAAAAGTAATCAATGAAACAGGTATTTATTTTAAGTATGATGGTAGTATTCAGTTTGGCATCCATTGCGCAAGCAGATAAAACAACTACTCGAACCGCTAACTACAATTTGACTAGTAAACAAACAGGCATCAAAGGGTATGATCCTGTAGCTTATTTCACCGAAGGAAAAGCCAAAGAAGGAAAACCATCTATCACCACTTCTTATCAAGGCATAAACTACTACTTTGAAACTGCTGCAAACAAGGACTTATTTAAGGCTAACCCCACCAAATACGAACCACAATATGGGGGTTGGTGTGCCTATGCAATGGGCAATGATGGTAGTAAAGTAGAAGTAGACCCTGAAACCTTTAAAGTATCTAACGGTAAACTTTACCTATTTTACAACAAGTATTTTACCAATACCAAAAAGAGCTGGGATAAAGACGAAGCTCATCTAATGAAAAATGCTGACACTAATTGGGGAAAGATATTTAAATAGTTCAAGTAGTCAATAGTCAATAGTCAATAGTCAATAGTCAATAGTCAAAAGTCAATAGTCAAAAGTCAATAGTCGGAAGTCAAAATGGGTGCAAATAAGTTTTTCGCTTAATAACCGAAAAGCCAACCCTATAAGGGTTAAAAACCCTTACAGGGATTCAGTTCTAACTACTTTCGACTTTCAAATTGTAATACAATGAAAATAACAAACATCATTCTTTGGATTAGCCGCTTGGTAGCCGCTATCATCATGTTACAAACGCTGTTCTTTAAGTTTACCGCAGCACCAGAATCGGTTTACATTTTTGATAAAGTGGGTTTGGGTGCACCCGGCAGAATAGGTTCTGGCATTGCCGAATTAATTGCCTCTTTGCTAATTCTTTTTCCCAAAACCTCCGTTTACGGCGCAGTATTGGCCGTGGGTGTAATGGCAGGAGCCATCGCATCGCACCTTACCCTTTTGGGCATTGAAGTAATGGGCGATCATGGTCAGCTTTTTATTTATGCAGTTTTGGTAACCATCGCCTCTTTAAACATTATCTGGAACGGCAGAACACAATTTTTATCATTAATCAAGAAAAATTAAACTAGCGCTTTATGACAACCACCGCAGTTCAAACGCTCATAGATTTTCTGTTTATTGTAGAAGCAGAACACTACACAAAACCCTCCGAAATTTTATCAAAAGCTACCATTGGGCAGCATGTGAGGCACTCTATTGAAATGTATCAATGTTTGCTTCTTGGATACGAAACTGGTTTAATAGATTATGGCAAACGCAAACGTGACATTCTAATAGAAAGCTCGCCAGAATATGCCATTAACTGTTTACAAAACATTATTAGTGGCATTGAAAAAAGCGATAGATCATTGACGCTTTATAATAATGAAGCGCATTTTTCTACTAGCTATAAACGAGAGCTTTTTTACTGTGACGAACATACCATCCACCATTTGGCTTTGATAAGAATAGGCGTTAATGAGATAGGCGGTTATCAGCTAAATGAGACATTTGGCGTGGCACCTTCCACCATAAAATATCGACAATCATGTGCACAGTAAGTTTTATCCCTTCGGGAAATAAAGTAATTATTACAAGTAATAGAGACGAGAAAATAGTTCGTCCTGCGGCATTGCCTCCTGAAAAAATGATGTCTACTGCCGATGGTGCTATCTATTATCCTGTTGATGCACAAGCTGGCGGCACTTGGTTTATTGCCAACACAAATGGAGATGTGGGCGTATTATTGAATGGTGCTTATAAAAAACACCAACCCCAATCAAGTTACAGACATAGCCGTGGAAGTATTTTGCCCGCATTATTTAATGTTGAAAATCTTTGGGGTGCTTTGCATTCATTCAACTTTAATGGAATTGAGAACTGTACATTAGTACTGTATATCAGTGGTAGATTGAGGGAATGTATTTGGGATGGAAATGAATTGGCTATTACTAGTCTTAATGAAAGGGAGCGTTATATATGGTCATCGGTAACATTATATAATGAGGC
This sequence comes from Chitinophagaceae bacterium, assembly GCA_947447825.1. GTDB lineage: Bacteria > Bacteroidota > Bacteroidia > Chitinophagales > Chitinophagaceae > Parasediminibacterium. Next base: position 4,163 of record CANFLL010000152.1, read on the forward strand.
GATGATTGCAGAACGGAAGCAATGGTTTTCTGCATTTATTAACAATAATCCCAATCCTACTCAACAAGAAATCATCGATTTTCATACCCATACAGGCAATGGAAACAACCATTATGGATTGAAGATGAACAGGGATAATACCATGCTTACGGTGAGTATTACTTCGGCTTCAATTGGTAAAAAAAATACCCAATTGGAATATGTAGACTGCCTAAATGATCTGCGTACAACTAATAGACTGCCCATTAAACTTGCCACCCAGACCATATATTAATGAGTGAAGGCATTTTTGAAATGTGTGAAGGCATATTTGGAATGCGTGAAGGCATATTTGGTATACGTGAAGGCATATTTGGTATATGTGAAGGCATATTTGGAATGTGTGAAGTCATATTTGGTATACGTGAAGGCATATTTGGTATACGTGAAGTCATATTTGGTATACGTGAAGGCATATTTGGAATGTGTGAAGGCATATTTGGAATATGTGAAGGCATATTTGGAAAGTGTGTAGTCAATAGGATTTATTATTCGGACACTTCAGAAATTGCTCTCTTTTGCTGTTTACATTGTGTAGTGACAGTAGATACACAAGGCAATATGAAAAAAGGTTGCCACCAAAACACAGGCTTAACTGAAAAAGAGCATTTGAACACCTTTTATTACTTTAATGAAATTGTAACTCTTCAGGGGGTTATTAAACCACAATGTTCACGAGGCTTCCACAAAGAACACAAGGATTGTGTTGTATTATTTCATCAGAACTACCATTGGAGGACTCTAAACCTTAGTGTACTTAGTTTTTTCCTAGTGTACTTCGTGGTAAATAACCCCTGAAGAGTTACATGAAATTTATGAATAGGTCTCTACTTATTGGAAACATTTCTTAACCCTCAATTAGAAAATTAGCATCAAACAAAACTGTAAAACATGCGTAAATTACTTGGTTCTTTAAATAAACACCCATTCTTTATCAGGTTATTTCATTGGGAATACTGGCCATTCAACGTGGTTTATGCCCCCATGTACCTTGTTTATTTATTATTTGGATTGAGGGCACGTTCCTTTTTCTTCTTTGCTGCAGCAAATCCTACCATTAAAAATGGAGGTTTTTTGATGGAGACAAAGAGCGATATTGATCCATTAATTCCTGAACAATACAAGCCCGCTACTTTATTATTTGAAGTAGGAACAGCGGTAGAAAAAGTATTGGCAAGCATTAAACAAAAGAATATAATCTTCCCTTTAATAGTTAAACCAGATAATGGTGCCAGAGGGAGAGGGGTGCGAAAAGTAAATAATGCAGAGGAACTTACAGAGGTTCTGCCATTATATACCGTGCCATACATTGTTCAAAACTTTATTCCTTATCCAAAAGAAATGGGGTTGTTTTATGTGCGTATGCCAAACGAAACAAAAGGAAAAGTGACAGGCATAGTGGGTAAAGAATTTTTGCAAGTAACAGGTGATGGCACTTGTACGATCCTTCAATTGTTAGAACAAAACCAACGCTACATACTTCAATTGCCGGTGCTTAAAAAGTTGTTGGCAGAAGAGTTAAACACCATACTTCCCAAGAATCAAAAACACGTATTGCTTCCTTATGGCAACCATGCAAGAGGGTGTTTGTTCATTGATTTAAGCCATTTAATTAGTGAGCAACTTACAGAACAGATGGATATAGTTTGTAAGCAGATAGATGGTTTTTATTACGGCAGGATGGATATTCGCTATAACTCATGGGAAGAATTGTTACAAGGAAAAAGTTTTAGTATTATTGAACTCAATGGTGCAGGAGCTGATCCTACCCATATTTACGACCCAAATCATTCCATCTTTTTTGCTTGGAAAGAGATAATACGACACTGGATTTATCTATATAAAATATCCATAATTAACAACAAAAAAGGCCATCAATACCTAACCACCAAACAAGGTCTTCAAATGTTTATAGACAATACTGCATACGACAAAACGCTGAATGCGCTAGTTGTGTAGTGATTGAATGATGTTGTTTCAATGCCGTTTAGTTAAGTGAAATTCTAAATACAAAGGAAGGTTTCGCTTAAAGCGAAGCCATCCTTAACTAAACGGCAATCCCCGACGGGTGCACCCGCAACAAAGAGTTGGAAATAGCACTTTTACCCAATCTTGGGGCTTACATAAAATTGAGTAATATCTACCCCCTCTATCTTTTTAACTTTCCCACCAAAACCTCAAAGTAACTAATGTCACAGTCGTTTGGACTTGCTAAAGATAGTTTTGTGTCCTAATTAAAAAAGGATATGGGTTACACGAAACAATTAGTAGGGTTATTAGGGCTGATGATATGTTTAATTCAGTCTTATAGTCAATTAAAAACATCTCCACTTTCTCTAGCAGAGGCTATTGCCAAGGCAACACTGAACAATAGGGCAGTAAACTTATCAAAACTAGATGAACAGATTGCAGCGTACAATTACAAACAAACGGATGCTATCTATCTACCACAGGTTGGGCTTTCGTACACGGCAATGAGTACCAACAACCCTTTAAATGCCTTCGGCTTTAAGTTGCAACAGAAATCTATTTCGCAAGCTGACTTCAACCCAGATTTGTTGAATCATCCAAATGGAACACCCGATTTTACTACCAAACTTGAAGTGCTACAACCATTAATCAATATGGATATGTGGTATATGCGCAAGGGTGCAGCGATGCAAACAGAGATATATCAACTTAAAACAAAAAGGACGAAAGAATATATCACTTTCCAAGTTCAGAAAGCCTACCTACAACTAC
>CANFLL010000153.1 GCA_947447825.1 Chitinophagaceae bacterium
AGCTTTTGAATGATTCCAAGTTTGCCATTAAATAATTTGAAATATTCATTTAAATCAGGAATGTTTACAAACATTGCAATTGGATCTTCTTTATAATAAGCAAACCAAACAAGTCTTTCATCCATCACTGGTTTCATCTGTTTAAACAAGTTTAAAACTTGTTCTTTGGTCAATTCTTTTGCTTCTCCATGTTGTGCCCAAGCTGTATTATAAACAGTTGCAAAATCAGATGCATATTTTTCAATATGCTTTAAATCTACATGTCTTGCACTATATTCAGGTTTAGACTTAAACCGGGCGTGTCTTTCTACAATTTTGTCATTAAACTTAGCGTTAACATCCATTGTGTAGAAGTACTGATTGTAGAAATTCTTAAACCCATAACCTTCCATTAAATTCTGATAATAGTCAGGGTTGAAAGCCATTCCATAAACCGGAGGTTTATTAAATCCGTCTATTAATAAACCCCACCATTTATCTCTGTCACCAAAGTTCACAGGCCCATCCATAGCTTCTGCGTTCTTAGAGATTAACCATGATTTAGCAGTGTCAAAGAGTTGATTAGCTGCTGATTGGTCATTGATGCAATCAAAAAAACCAACAGTACCAGTAGGATAGTCAGTGCCTTTATTTAAATACATTGTGCTGACAAAAGCTGCAATTCTTCCAATGGTTTTGCCAGTATCATCTGTTAAAATCCATCTTATTGCTTCACCATGATTGAAATGTCTATTGTATTTAGGGTTAAAATAATCTATTACTTCTTTATCAAGTGGACGTATATAGGAAGGATTGTGTTTATTCATTGTGGCATTTATTTCCACGAATTCTTTTTCTAAAGTAGTATTAGTAACCTCATGTATACGCATATTGTTGCTTTACCACAAATATAGGGAAAGACGAAATGGAGGATAGAATAGTTAAAGGAAATCTATATGGGTTAGGAAGAATTGATTATATGTACTAAGTTTTTATTATTTAACAAGAACAACAAAATCTACGTTTTAGGAAATTATATTTCCTAAAACGTAGATCAAACTACTCAATATTAGCTCTTCATATTGTCGAATTGCAATGGGAAGCCTAATCCTGCTGATTTACATTTTGACATTACAGCTTGCAGGTCATCAATCTTTTTGCCAGTCACCCTAACGATATTGTCCATGATAGCAGCTTGAACTTTTATCTCACTTTCCTTAATTAGTTTCACTATCTTTTTTGCATCATCTTGCTTCAAACCATTACGAACAGCAACCTCTTTTTTTACCACTTTTCCGCTAGGATAAGCCTCTTTTTCAAAGTCGTATGCATTAGCATCAATGCCTTGTTTCACACTACGGCTAATCAAGACATCAATAATTTGCTGGAGTTTCATATCGCTATCTGCTTCTAGTTTCAATAAATAATCTTTTTTATTTAAATCAATAACTACATGACAATTTTTAAAATCAAATCGTCCACTTATCTCTTTTTTCACTGTGTTCACTGCATTGTCCAATGTTTGGATGTCCACTTTACTAGCTATATCAAATGATGGCATACTAAATATTTTTTGCAAAAGTAGCTACTAAACGAATTACAGCAAAGTGTGGATGTAGTTATTGGTTGATTATATAAAAGCTCGTTTGAGGATACGCCAGCTTAAATGTCTTTTCTTTTCCATTTGCCTTAATGTGAAAGATATTAATTTGTTGGTCTTGATAATCGTACAATAAACTACAGTTTACACTCACTTTTTTAATGATAGGGATATCTGTGACTTCTAAGTAAGTCCAAATGCTTTCTGATTGTTGTTCATAACCTATGTAATGAAGCGAAACAGCTTTGTCGTTTAGTTGAATTTGAAGTTTATGCTGAATGTAATCATTTAATAACCTATCGACAGCCGCTTTATTGATAGATTTCAATAGGTCAATTCTTGTATTACCATATTTTTTCAACGTGTTTTCTAAGTCCTCGGTAAAAATTCTTATACTTACTTCCGCCGTTTTTTCTTTAGCATTATGTTTAATTTCAATCATGGATAGGTAAAATGGATGCCATCCTTTTTTAGTTCTCAATTCAGTATTAAGATTGGGGAATGAACAAACCAAAAGTGGAATCATTAACCATCTAACCATTATATTTACCATTCATTTTAATTTCATTATTCAATACAAAAGTGCTGAATATTTTCAAGCTTATTTTATTTATTATACACTTTTATATTTCATCACTTTTCTATATAGTCTTATATATGAAATAAGATATTAAAGTATAAAAAACAAATTGTAAATTATCAATTAATGAATGACGTTCCCTTTTATTTTGCTCTTGGCAGGCAACATATTACAGATTGGCAGGGCTTAGATCATATACTTTTTATTACTGCACTTTGTATTCGATATCAGTGGAATGATTGGCGTAGAATATTAATTTTGGTTACCTCCTTTACTATTGGACATTCCATTACATTGTTAATGAGTGTACTAAATATGATGCATTATTCAACTAAATTTATAGAATTTCTCATTCCCATCACCATCATGCTTACCTCTATAAACAACTTGTTTGTAAATAATTTTGTTTTTAGAAGTAAATTTCCGTTAATCTACTTCTTAGCTTTATTTTTTGGACTGATACATGGACTTGGTTTTAGTAATTATTTAAAAAGTATAATAGGAATAGATAATAATATTTTAATGCAGTTATTGGCTTTCAATATAGGCCTTGAAGTTGGACAATTTATGATAATAAGCTGTATTTTACTCTTTTCTTTCTTCGTTGTTGAATTACTAAAGATAAAACGAAGAGAATACCTATTATATATCAGTGGAGGCATTTTAGCCCTTGCCATACAAATGGCACTACAACGATTACCGCATTGAATATGTGGTAAGTTAGTGATTAATTAATAATTTATATTGAAAGTTTCGTCAAAAGAATGGTTAACGTGAAGAAATTTTGTTACAACTCAATGTGTTTTAATTTTAAAGTCTGAATTTATTGGCCAAATGTTTTCAATTTATATAATCAATGAGAAGAATCAATTTGCCACTAATTGCTCTAATAAAAACAAATAAAACACTATAGGTTGCATAAGTGCAATTAGGGGCAATTTAACTTTATTCAACTCTCTTTAAAAGAAGTTAAAGGTAGAACATTGAGTATTTGATAAAAAGCACAAGGATTGGTAGAATGGCTTAATAAGAAATGATGTATGCAAGTACAAATCCTTTGTGTCCTTTGTTTTTTCTTCGTGAATTTTGTGGTAAAGCTCCTGAACAGTTATGAAGTTTTTCCTACTAAACTTCTTTTTTGTTTCATTCCACGAGAATATCCTCTTTTCACTCATTAATTTAAACTTCCTTAGGTTTATTTGCATGTGAATACTTTGTTTTTCATTTATTGTTTTAGGAACATTACTTTGCCTAACTTTATTTTTTATTCTCAGGTTATCATAAATCTAACAGTTATGCTTAAGCTTTCAGTTATTGGACATCTAGGTAAAGATGCCACCGTGAACACAGTTAATGGAAGGAATGTAATCAACTTTACGGTTGCACATTCTGAAAAGTATAAAGATGCACAAGGTATGCAAATTGATAAAACAATTTGGGTAGAGTGTTCTTATTGGACGGATCGAACCGCCATCGCTCCTTATCTCAAAAAAGGAACGCAGGTATATGCTGATGGAAATGCTGATGTCCGTAACTACACCACTCAAGATGGCAGAAACGGAGCATCATTAACCCTGAGGGTATTGAATGTGCAGTTATTAGGAACCAAAAATGCTGATGGCAGCACTGAAAGTAGCATTCCTCAATCGTCTCCATCAACTTCTTTGCAAAGTGCATCGGCAAACGTGCCAACTTATTCAGTACCTCCAGTTTCAGCCATTACTGAATCGGCTGATGATTTACCATTCTAAACAATAGTTTTTAGTTTTGAATTTCTTTTAGGGTGTCCACTAATAAATGGACATCCTTTTTTGTAACTAGAAACCATACTTTTGGATTCTATTCAAAAATGAGTTTAGGAACATTCACTTTCATTAAGTGTCTGTATAATTTTCACATATAGTTTTCAACTTCTATTATCACCAAATAATTATTCACTTTCAAATTGTAAGATGCTTTCAGATAGCTTTTTAAAACTAGTTCAAATTATGGATGACCTTCGTGCAAAATGCCCTTGGGATATGAAACAAACCATTCAAACACTTCGTCCGCTAACCATTGAAGAAACGTATGAACTAACAGATGCCATCACTGCCGAAGATTGGCAAGGAATAAAAGAAGAATTGGGAGACATTATGCTTCACTTGCTTTTTTACAGTAAGATCGGTGCTGAACAAGGGCAGTTTACGTTGGAAGATGTATTTGAGGGAATAAGCAAAAAGCTAATTCATCGTCATCCGCACATTTATGGTGACGTTACAGTTCAAAATGAAGATGACGTCAAACGCAATTGGGAGCAACTGAAACTAAAAGAAGGAAAAGGAAAAAAAAGCGTTTTGGGTGGAGTACCTGCATCCTTGCCCGCTATGATTAAAGCTACTAGAATTCAAGAGAAAGCAAAACAGGTAGGCTTTGAATGGGATAATAAAGAGGACGTTTGGAAAAAAGTAGAAGAAGAAATATCAGAATTACATGAAGCAATTGCAGAGGCTGATCAAAAGCACGTTGAAGAGGAGTTTGGAGATGTTTTGTTTAGTTTAATAAATTATGCACGGTTTTTGAAAATTGATGCCGAAGGAGTTCTAGAAAAAACGAATGTGAAATTCATAAATAGGTTTAAGCAGATGGAGTCCTTAGCAAATGAAAGCGGTAAGAACTTGGCAGATATGACTTTAGCTGAAATGGATGAACTTTGGAATGAGGTGAAAAGAAGACGGACGATTAATTAATAATTAAAATAAACAGAATTACTTGATAAACACAATTCGTACAGCAATTTACAAACATGGTTATCTGCTAATCATTGCAGCATGGCTGTACACTATTTCCTTTATCATTACTAACTATTGGGCTTATGATTCGTCTCCAGTAAAAGTGAAGGATAAACTTGAAACAAAACTTATTGGAAATGAAAGATTAGTGCAAAAAGTTATCGGCGATTCTGAATTAATTGAAAGTCTATTAACCAACTCCGCTAGCGAGAAAAAGCTTGCAATGGTAAATGAGCCTTTTGGTTTATACCTGTATGTAATTAATGATATTGGAAACCCTGTTTTGTCTTACTGGAATAGCAACACTTACACCATTTCTAGCGAGGAACTACAACAGAATGACGATTACTACTACGCAATAAATCAGAATGGCAAACAAGAAATCATCAAACAAACTTTAAACATCAATGGGAAAAGAATCATTTTGATGGCAGTAATCCCAATTGAATGGAAATACTTTATCGAGAACAAATACCTGCACAATGACTTTGATGGATTCTCTGATTTTAGTGAACGCTATGAAATCTGTACTGACAAAGATGCTTTGCCCATCATAAATTCAAAAGGGTATACCCTTTTCAGAATAAGTTTAAAACAAGGCCATGCAAATTTTGGTTATGACTCTTTTACCATTCTTCTGCGCTTGTTTTTTGTCCTCATGCTAATCATGTTTATCAATAAACTTGTTAGCGATTTAGGCACAAAATATGGCATGAAGCTGGCAACATTCTTGTTCGTATTGTTCATATTAATATTTAGAACAGGAACTTATTTTTTTCCCTTCCCTTTTGAGTATAGCAGACTCGATTTATTTGATCCCTCCGTTTATGCTTCAAATTTTCTGCACCCATCTCTGGGGGATTTATTGATAAATACTATTCTAATGTTTTGGATTACTGGCTATTGGAAATTCAATTCAATCGAATACACCCCTTCTTCTTTTTATAGGAAATACAAGTTTACAAAGTATATAAATATCATTTTATTATTGATGGTTGCCTTTGGAATGACGAATGTGGTAAGCACGATGGTGCTAGATTCTAAAATATCATTTGATGTAACACACTTTTTTAGTTTAAATTATTTCAGTGTGGTAGGTTTGGTTACCCTTACTTTTCTGGGAATCACGTTCTATCATTTGTCACACATTTTGTTGAGACCCGTTTTTGCGCTACATACCCGCCTATATCTTCAAATCGTTGTTACGGCAGTAACTGGTCTGCTGTATGCTAGTTTTTTCATTAATAGCAACTCTATATTAAATGTAATGGTCATTGTTTGGGTATTGGTTTATTTAGTTATCATAAATAGACGAAACAAAGACATTGATTTATCTATTCAGAAATCTCCTTTATTCATTTTCTGGGTAATGTTTTTTGCCCTTTCCATCACCTTACTCATCTGTTGGCAAAACCAGTCTGTTAGTTTGGCTCAACGAAAAAAGTTGGCAGAAAGGCTAGTATTACAAAATGTAAGTAATGGAGAAAATGTTTTTGGCGTTGCTGTTTCTAATATCAATACCAAAATACTGACAGACAACTATCAACGTTTATTGACAGAAAATAGTAATAAACAGATTAAAGACAGCCTTCTTAATGAAAACTTTACGGGCTATCTTAATAAATTCGAGACGAGTATCTACACGTTTAATCAGTTTTATAAACCGCTATTCAATGAGGATACAGTTTACAATTATGCCTCTTTTACGGCCATAATTAGTTTAAGAAGCAAGCAAACCGACATCCCTAATTTATATACTTGGGAAACAAGCCCCAATCAGATAAGCTATATCTACTATTTACCCATTGGAGATATAGAGAAACC
>CANFLL010000154.1 GCA_947447825.1 Chitinophagaceae bacterium
CTAATTCTTATCATACCAAAATACAAACCCATTTTCTTTTGGCATAACGATACCTAAAATAAAGTTTAGGTACTATACCACTTACTGGATGGTGCCTAAAATAAAATTTAGGTGCTTTATCACTTGCCAAATTGTACTTAAATTAAATTTAGGCATCATATCGCTCGCCTAATAGTGTCTAAAATAAAATTCAGGCACCATACCGCTTCTCGGATAGTACCTGTAATAAAATTTAGGAGCAATCCGGCAACTGGAATAGGGGTTCAAACTTTCACTTTCGTAGATATTGGGCGTTAGTAGAGAAACAAAGCCTTAAGAAGTGGGTATTATTTGGTTAAATCTTGATTGAAAATAATTTTAAAAAATCGTAACTATTTAGTGGATATTTAACCAATAGGGTCACAAAGGCTTTCACCAATAACATAAGGATTGTATTGTACTTATCTCTTCAGAACTACCATTTTGGGACTCTAAACTTTAGTGTCCTTAGTTTTTTCCTTGTGCACTTTGTGGGTAAATACCTCCCTAAACTGTTACAAATAGTTGAATTAATGGGTGCAAATAAGTTTATCGCTTGATAACCGAATTGCCAACCCTATAAGGGTTCAAAACCCTTATAGGGATTCACAGTCAGCGAAAAACTTATTTACACCCGAATTAATTTGGAAAGGTCGAATAAAAGCTATATTTGTGGTGTTCTAAAAAAAAGATTGTCGTTTCTTATTAGGTTATTACTCCACTATATCAAAAGTGTAGCCGCAACAGGGGATATCGCGATGGTTGGTTAAATGTTATTATAATCATTTTTTCATCACGTTAAATTTACTTGTTATGGGTACTATCATTAAACGTCCTCAATCAAACATCGATCGCAAAAGGGCATTGAACAAAGGAAAAGCAAAGATGGACAGTGTGCTGCCTGCCGATAATGTGTTAACTACAGACACGGCATCCCGGCTTACCACTGCTGCAAACAATTACGATAATGGCTTTGCTGCCATTGCCGCCGCTGCACACATTTATCATGAGAAGGTAGATCTTTTCAGACCACATCGGGTGCTTCTAAAAGATTATATAGATACTTATTTTACAACCATGAGTAGTGAAATTAGGATAAAGAAAATATTAGCCTCTGCACGTGCCCTTTATGGGTTGCCAATATCTAATGATAACCTACCCAACCTTACCACCGACGACAAACTAATGGCCATGGGTGCATTAGTGCTTAGTGGCGATATAGTACGCATTGCTGCCGGCGGCATTGCAATTGCCACACCCACAATAGCCGAATACACAATTGTTTATAATGCTGCCCACGCAGCTATGAGTGTTATTAGCAATGCGCTTACTACTTTAACCAATGCAAAAAATGCCCTAAACAAACAAAATGTGGAAATAAATGATGTTATAAAGCATGTTTGGGATGATGCAAAATCGAAATATAGTTTGGTGGCTCCTGCACCACAAAGAGTGCTTTGCAGGCAATGGGGCGCACGATTTGAAAGCAGAGGTGTGGCATCTGAAATTACGGGTGTGTGTACAGATAGCATTACTCATGCATTATTGCCCAATGTGCAGATACATATAAAGGGAGTAGGGCACAGAGAAAAATCTGATATTGACGGAAATTATATTATTAATACCATCCTGTATGAAGATATTGAGTTAATAGCCACTCTATCAGGTTATGAAGACCAAATGGTAGACTTTGTTAAGGAAGACGGTGTTGCCAAAGTGGTGAATGTGGTGATGGTGAAAAAGATAGTAACCTAGTTATGAGTGGTTAGTTATTAGTTGTTAACACAAAAAAGCCCTTTCCGCAATAGGAAAGGGCTTTTTTGTGTTAAAGCTTCATTAGTACTTCCTAGAAGTTATGTTTTACCAAGCCAAAATGTTAATTATTTTATAAAATATAAAGATGTTCCAATTTCATAAAAATCATTTCTCGACTTAAATAACTGACTAAAGTCAAATATTATCGGTATTTAAGCTGATTTTAATGTCGTTCTGACACTTTTTGTGGGTAGCCGCAGAACAAGTTTTTATAAAAACAATTGCTTGGATTTTTTATTTTAGGAAAATCAGCCCAAAGAAAAAAACTAAATACCGAGACAGGTAAAAAATGAATAGCTACATCGTTATATTTGCGACAAGATTTAAAAAACGGTTGTGTGCTGAACGATTTTACATTGCTTTTGCCACTCGATAAAATTTGTAATGAAAAACACTTCATTCACAACAGCTTGTTAAGTCTATTAATCATTTAGTTTCATTCATTAATTAAAGCTTTTTATGAAAAAGATTTACACAGATGGGCTTAAAAACCTAGTTGTTGCTCTTGCAAAGAAGCAAACCGCAAAAAAAGCAGGGTTTGTTGCAGGATTGTTGTTAGCGTTTGGTTTGACATCGTTCAGCCAAACGAATTATTATGTTAGATTAGATTCTATGAACGCAGCAGGCACTGCAATTGTAAAAAACAAACTTGATTTGCCTGCCTATTGGACCTCCGACCCAAGTGGAAAGGGCGGCACTAGCCCTGCAGATTTTGTTACTGCAAACCAAATTTTCAATGTTCAATCATCAGGCTTTTCAGTTAATGCACCTTTAGTTATTTCTGGAACTGGTTCCAAGTTAGTAGTTGGTACTGCTGATTCTGCTGTAACTTTCACATTAGGAAACAATTCAGATTTTAGTGGTACTGTTGATGTTTATGCAAATAAGTCTACTTTTTACATTCAACAAGGAAATACATCTACCATTTCTTTGGGTAGTTTAGGAACAGGAAGTACTGTTAGATTTGCTGGAAACTCAAACGGAGTAGTTCAACAAGTAATTCCATTCAACTATTACAATTTGAGTGTTGCAGCAAACTCTGGAACTTTATCTTCTTCTGTTTCTTTCCCAACTGCAACTGTGGGTATTGCAGGTGGATTTACTACTAGATTGTCTAATTTGTATGGTTCTACCATCGAATTTAACGGGACTGGTTCTCAAACAATTCCAGCAGGAACTTATTACAACTTAAAAATATCTGGAACTAAAGCTGCTCCAGATAGTTTAAAAGGATCTGTATTTGTAGGGGGTGAGTTTACAAACACTTCTAACCTTGATCCAATTCCTTACACTCGTTCAGGTACTACAACAACAGGAAATACTTTGAATTTTAGTGGTTTAAAAGCTCAAAGTGTGGGTAATGATAAAACCTTTTTCAATGTTTCTTTTTCTGAAGGGGTTCCTTTAAACGTTACTGCATTTGATTACGCAAATAGCACTATCACTTTGGCACAAACTAACGGAGATTTACAAGTTGGCCAAAAAATAAGTACTAACACGTTAACAGCAGCTACTAACAACATTTTGTTGGATACGGCTACAACCATTACTGCTATTAAAGATTCTATTATCACTTTGAGTTCCCCAGTGAAGATTAGATATGTAGTTACCAATGGAGCAAACAAAGACGCAGTATATGCAACCAGCTATGATGCTACTAATTATACTTTAACACTCGATCCAAGTATTAACTATGATACCTTAACTGTTCTTGATCCTATTGCAGGGCCAAATTTAGTTGCAACAGCTAAAATTTCTGCCATTACTGCAAACGTGTTCACCCTAACTGCTGGAACAACTGCTAAACCAGTTACTCCATTCTACAATCCTGGTGTTTTAGGTCTTGTTGCTTTCCGTAATGCTACTCCTGCAACAAAAACTATTTCTGGTAATTTACACCTAATTGGTACCGGAGCTTTCAACTCAAGCGTTCCAGTGGCTACAGAAGGTTCAACAGTTATTCTTGAAGGTCAAGGCAACAGAATTGGCGGTGGAAATAACTGGTCTTACAATAACCTATTAATTAACCAAGTTGCAGCAGCAAGCACTGTAGTTTCTGCTCCTGCTTATGTTAGTGGTAATTTAACTTTACAAAGTGGTAAAGTAACTTCTACCAGCAGTGCTAGATACTTAATTTTAAATGAAAATGCTACTTTCACTACTCCTTCTGTAGATACTAATTATGTTTCTTGCCCTTTTGCTAAGAAATTTAATTCAACTACTCCATTCACTTATTATGTAGGTGGAACTATTGCTGGTGCTGGTTCTGCAAGAAGCGTTACAATCACTCCTAAAACTGCTGATGCTAAAACTTACACAGTAGTTTTTGGTGCAGCTAAAACATCTAACAGCACTAAACTTGATAGCACTACTATCACTTCTATCGATTTAACTTCTTACTACAATGTGGCACTTTCTGCTTACACTGCTGGTGCTGATACTTCTGCGCAAATTTCATTTACTTTCAAACCTTCTGCTACTTACATAGATTCTAGCCTTGTATTGGCGCATTATTTCCATGGTTTATATACTGCAGAATCTGGTCCAATCAAATTTGATGGTACTTCTCCAATTACCCTTACTACTTTAGATTATGACACCACTTTCGGTCGTTATGTATTCGGAACTGCTGGTCCAATTTTAGTTCCAGTTAAATTAAGCGCTGTAGTTGCAACTGCTTTAGCTAACAAGACTATCAAAATTAACTGGTCTAGTGCTAACGAATTGAGTGTTGCTAAATACACAATCGAAGCTTCAACAGATGGTGTTAAATTCTCTGCTAAAGGATCAATCGTTGCTAAAGGATCTTCTGATTACTCTTTCATCGATGCTTCTCCTGTAGCTGGAATTAACTACTACAGAATTAAAGCAACTGATATTGATGGTAAAACAATTTATAGCTCAGTAGTTTCTGCTAAACAAGTTGCTTCAATCAGCAGCATCTCTGTATATCCTAACCCAGTTAAAAACAAACAATTGAGTTTTGCAATCAGCACAGATGCAGCTAACTACACATTGAAAGTAACTAACATTTTAGGTAAAACAGTTGTAGCTAAAACAATTGCTCACGTAGGTGGTACTGCTAATTACAAAGTAAGCTTGCCTGCTAGCGCAACTGCTGGAACTTACTTTGTTGAGTTATCAAATGGTAACAGCAATACAACAAAAACTATCGTAGTAGAATAATCACTTCGATAAGCTTTAATAATTATACAGCCCCTCTAACTAGAGGGGCTGTTTTTGTATATGGAAGCTTTGATGACTTTTAATTTGATTGTTAATTACTCTCAACTTCCTTAACTATTTACATGACTGAACAGCAGAGCACATCCTCAGAAAGATTATTAGGGCTTGACCATTTAAGGGCAATAGCAATCATTATGGTGTTTATATTTCATTATGGGAGACTATTTCCTCACCCAGAATGGACATATAATATAAGCAGATTTGGCTGGACAGGTGTTGACTTGTTTTTTGTGTTAAGTGGCTACCTAATAACAAACCAACTACTCCAAAAACTGGCTCATAAGCAAGGGATTTCATTAAAAGAGTTTTATATCAAACGCTTTTTCAAAATATTGCCGCCTTATCTTCTTGTATTACTAGCTTATTTTCTTTTTCCGTCATTCAGGGAGAGGGAATCTCTTGCACCACTAATTAAATACCTCACATTCACCCAAAACATTGGATTAGATGTTAGCACAAACGGCACATTTTCGCACGCATGGTCGCTGTGTATTGAAGAGCAATTCTACATTTTTATGCCCTTAATCTTAGTCGCCCTTTACCATTTTAAGAATCTTAAAATGGGGTATCTACTAATTGTATTTCTGTTTATTGCAGGGTTGCTGATAAGAATGTATTGTTGGAATGTGAAAGTGCATTCTTTAACAGATGATTCAACCGCTGTTATCAATTGGTACAAATGGATATATTATCCCACATTTTGCCGATTAGATGGGCTTTTAGTGGGAGTTAGCATTGCAGGGTTATTTTGCTACTACGAAAAGAGTAAGGCTAAGATTCTTTTAAATGGAAACCTCCTAACAATTGCAGGAGTATTCGTATTGATTTGCGGATATTTTTTATGTGTAAACCAAGAAAGCTTTGTTGCTTCTGTGTTCGGGTTTCCTTTTGTTAGTTTGGGCTACGGACTAGTGGTAACTAGCGCAATAGTACCCTCAAGCCTTATATTCAACATAAGCTCATCTTTAACTGGCACAATTGCGAGGCTTTCCTACTCAATTTATTTAGTTCATAAGATAACCATTCATTTAACCCAAACCTACTTTTATAGCAATTATATCGATAAAGAAAGTAATTTAATGTTAATCATATCCATTATAAATACGTTCATCCTTTCATTTATTATTAATAGAATCATTGAAATTCCTGCGAGAAAATTCCGAGAAAGTATAGTTAAGTAATATTGTTTAAAAAGGTTTCCTTTACAGATTGCCTGTTTTATGTTGCTTCATAATAATTTTGGTTAATCCAAATGATTAGCTTATCAATATTATAATGCTGCACTTTAAGCAAAATCGTACACAAAGTATCTAGTTTCATGATTTCTTTTCAATGAAACTCTTTGCCTATGTAAGTCTTAAATTTATAGAAAGGCTTATTTATAAAAAAAGTAACTCTTCAGGGGTTATTTACCACGAAGTACAATAGGAAAAAACTAAGTACACTAAGGTTTAGAGTCCTCCAATGGTAGTTCTGATGAAATAATACAACACAATCCTTGTGTTCTTTGTGGAAG
>CANFLL010000155.1 GCA_947447825.1 Chitinophagaceae bacterium
GAACTAATATTTGTGGGATATGAAGAAATTTTTCTGATTGAAGAGATAGCTGATTGTAAAAACAGAAGCCCTATATTTGAATAAGGTAAAATTCATATTCAAGTTGGTTATGAAGACCAAACAACGGCGAAAAAATAACTTTCAGCTTAAAGTTCGAAAAAATGGATGAAGTAACTTTATCAAATGAAGAAGAATTGATGGAACGGTTTAACAAACAAGTTTTAAAACAAAAATTTACTCATGCTCATTTTTTCAATTCTTATTTTTTTGGCAATTGGGGAGGGCATTTAGGTTATAAAGATTTATTTAAAGACACTTCATTCGATGTTGATAAAACACAATTACTTTGTCATTTTACGAGTCTACAGGGCTTGACTACTATACTAAGAAATGGATTTGTAAGAATGTCAGAATTTAGTTATCTATCAGATAACAATGAAATGTATGTAGGGACGGATATACTTAAGGATATAGAAACAGTCAGTAATTTAATCCCAAAAAAAATAAAGCAATTAAAAGAATGTTGTTTCGAGCTTTCTACAATGCTTTCTACCGAAAAGAATATCATCGACCCTTTTATGTGGTATGAATATGGAAAAAACGGTATGGGGGCAGTTATTGAATTTGAGTTATCCCCATGTAGCGCAAATCAGATATTGCTAGGAAAAGTCCTTTACGGAAAAGATGGATACGAATTTTTGGATGAAATTAAAGAACTCGTTGAAGAATTTAAAAAAGAGCATGGCATTATTCCAAATAGTATGGTTACCTGTTTAATTGAATTGCTAGCCTTTTTAAAACTTGAAAAATATAGACCTGAAAATGAAATAAGATTGTTTGTAAGGCGAGATAAGGAACCACATGAATCACATAATTACCCATTTATTTATCAGGATATAACACCAAACAATGAAGTGAAGCATTTTTTCAAATTACTGTTAGATGGAAGGAAGGATGTGTTGTCAATAAGTTCATCAAACCCTACTGAAGTTGATGAATGGTATTTTGCTTATCCTAGAATTATCATTAAAAGAATAATCTTGGGAAACTGTTTATCACCAGAGCAAAAAGTAAATGCAATAGCTTTTTTTAATGCAATAAAAGAAAAATATAAGTATAATTATAGTGTGCATTTTGTTGTTGCAGATTATACAATTTCTCCGCCATCCTAGTTAAAATAATTGGTCACTAGCAGGTCTGTATGTTTTATATGACTTATTAATGCGAATCAAGGGTTGAAAAAAAAGGGATTTCGAAATACTAAACATATAGCATAATACGTTTTAGTATTATGTATGAAGATAAATTAATAGCAATCTACTTTTTCATATGTGAAAAGTATGGAGAAGAGTTAAAGTATGTGTGTAAGCGTTTCAGTAATATTGCAGTTCCAGATTTTACAGACGAGGAAGTGTTAACAATCTACTTTTTTTCAATGATTGAAGAACGTCGCTTTAGAATAAGCGAAATGCACAGATTTGCAAAGAGATATCTTGGCAGTTGGTTTCCCAGCTAGTCCGCATAACTCGCTAATATCTACTAAGGCTACCGCACGCGTTTCGCGTGTGGATTCGCTTGGGTCTAAAGCTAGGCGTGCTGTTCGCATTTGCTCTTCATCCATGTTAAGCGAAGCGCATGGCTAACTAGCAGATGATAGGGATTTTTAATCCCATCTAGGAAAAACTTCATCTTATAATTGTATATTGATAGATACGGTTGAAAAATAGATGGTGTAAAGAATACAATAAATTTGAATCCTAATTCTTTAGTTTTAATATTGCCGTCTAAGATTTAAATATGAAAAACAAGTTAACCCTAATTATTGCCTTTGTTGTGTTGACAATTGCTGCATCGGCACAAACATTTGAGAAGCCAATCTCTTCAAGAAGGAAGAAAATTTCTGTATCTGTCATTAATCTTTCAGACTTTCCTAATGGATATGATGGTATTAATACATATCTAGCAAATAATCTAGACACATCTTTAATTACACTAAACGATGCTCCAGTAGGTCATTATGATGTTGGAGTTTCTTACTTTATCGATATGGATGGTGGAATATCAAGATTAACTATTCCAATTAATCCCGGATTTGGTACAGCGGAAGAAGTTAAACGAGTAATCCGGGAATTCCATAGGCATGTTCCAGTTTTGAAATTGGGGCGACCAACTGTTTTTGATGCAGAACAGATTGTACAATTTATAGTATCCAATAAAGATTCTTTAGGAGAAAATACAAAAGTGTCGGATCAAGATTTGGTAGTTGAAAAAACTAATACAGATACATCAAAATTTGTTTTTTCCGGTGTGCAGATTGAAGCTGAATTTCCTGGGGGTAATAAAGGATGGATAATGTATTTAACAAGAAATTTAAATCAAAATATTGCATCAGCTAAAGGAGCACCTGCAGGAAGATATACTGTTAATACTGAATTCACAATTGAAAAAGATGGCTCTGTAAGTGATGTTCGAGTGATAAATAATCCTGGTTATGGCACTGCGGAGGAAGCAGTAAGAGTATTGAAAAAAAGTCCGAACTGGATGCCAGCTATATATAAAGGTCATCATGTAAAATACAATGCAAAACAAGCAATTACATTTATAGTAGGTAATGGATAGCATAATAAGCTCTCTGAAAAAAGCATACTTGTTGAATAACTTAATGATTCATGGTGTATCTTTATGGCTTATTAACTAAAACTTAGTATTTACAACTTCCTTATCGTTTATTGAAGATGTTTTCCATGCCCCACTTCTCCATTTCAGCCAGAACAGGGCCAACGCTTTTGCCAAGTTCTGATAATGAATACTCTACTCTGGGTGGTATTTCATTGAACTGTTCCCTTTTTATCAAGTTGTCTTGCTCCAATTCCTTCAATTGCTCCGTCAACACTTTTCTAGATATATTGGGTATTCTAGCGGCTAATTCCCCAAAACGCCTTTTGTCTGATCTTAAACAATATAAAATCACTGGCTTCCATTTGCCGCCAATTAATTCGAGCATCGCACTTACTGGACACTTATTTTCAGTACACTTTTCTACTTTAGTTACCATATTGTTACCACTAATTTTAAGGTTACCAAAAGGTAACGAGTTACTTATATTAACTATTGATAGTTACTTTGTGTAACAAATGTATTAATGAATTTTTAAAACAACAAAAAGATGATTTTAGTAACAGGATCAACAGGGCATTTTGGTAATGCCACCATTAATTTTCTATTAGAGAAAGGAGTAAGTACCAATGAAATTTTAGCATTGGTTAGAATCGAGCAGTCTGGGGATGACTTTAAAAAAAGAGGTATAGGTGTTGTTGTTGGTGATTATGATAATTATGCTTCATTGGTGAATGCGTTTAAAGGTGTAGAAAAACTACTTTTCATTTCAGGAAGTGATGTAGCAAAGCGACTTTCTCAACACGAAAATGTTGTCAATGCTGCCAAAGAAGCAGGGGTGAAACATATTGTTTATACCAGTTTTCAGCGTAAAAATGAAACGGAAACTTCACCACTCTGGATGGTTGCACAATCACATATTAAAACGGAAAAATGGTTGAAGGAAAGTGGCATTAGCTACACTATTTTAAAGAATAACCTTTACATGGATTTTTTGCCTGGCTTTATCGGCGAAAAAGTATTGGAATCAGGGGTTATATATGTGCCCGCAGAAAATGGCAAAGTAGGTGCTGTTCTACGTTCTGAAATGGCAGAAGGGGCGGCAAGCGTGTTAGCTACTACAGGCCATGAAGGCAAAGAGTACGACTTTACAAATGCTGAAGCTGTTACGTATCAAGAGATTGCCGAAACTATTTCGAAGGCATCAGGAAAAACTATCAACTATATTTCTCCTTCGGCAGAAGACTATGGAAATACGTTGGCAAAGTATGGTGTTCCTGCTGAAGTAATTGGTATATTCTCAAGTTTTGCAGTTGCGCAGGCAAAAGGAGAACTGGATGGCGAGAGTGCGAATTTAGAAAAACTTTTGGGTAGAAAACCTTTATCTATAAAAGATTTTTTAACCAATTTATACACAACTGCTCTTTAAACTAGAAAATGGCAGAGACCAAGCTTAGATGCTTTGTTTAAAATTGTCAGCATACAAAAGCCCTTGAAGTATATTTTTCAAGGGCTTTTATATGCTATAAACTTTCTTTTTTGAGATACAGTATTTCTTCTTTGTAAGAATTATGGTTAATCGTGTTCAATTTATTGTTAGACATTTAAGGTTTAATACCTCAATTATGTAAAATGCCCACAATCTAGTAAACGTGAACCACATAAAGAAGACTCAGACAATTATTCATTTGGAAACAACTTAAATTTATTGAATCATTTACACTATTTATCTTTAATTCGTGCCATATTAAATTAATTGTATCATGATTCCATATTGGATGAGTAGGTCGCAACTTCTTCTAGGCGATGAAAAAATTGAAACATTACTCACTAAGAATGTTTTAATAGTTGGACTTGGTGGCGTAGGCGGAATATGTGCCGAAATGATTGCTCGTGCAGGGGTTGGCAAAATGACCATTGTTGATGCCGATACTGTGGACCTTAGTAATGCAAACCGCCAAATCCCAGCACTGCACTCAACTGCTGGAAAGCTTAAAGCAGAAGTCATGGCAGAGCGTTTGAAGGACATAAACCCAGCCTTAAATATTACAGTTTTGACCAAATACGTTCAAGATGAATTAATTGATTCCATTTTAGATGAAGGCAATTTCGATTATGCGGTGGATTGTATTGACACACTTGGGCCTAAAGTTCAATTTATTAAGGCTTGTAAAGACAGAAATCTGCCCATAGTTACTTCATTGGGTGCTGGTGGAAAACTCAACCCTTCCTTGGTGCAGATTACTGACATCTCAAAAACACACAACTGCACTTTGGCTAAATATGTTCGAAAAAGGCTCCATTCAGTTGGTATTTATAATGGGTTGAAAGTTGTGTTTAGTCCGGAAGATATTGATGCCGAAAAGGTAATCGTTACGGAAAAAGCGTTCCCCAAAAAGTCGTTGATTGGTACAATAAGTTACATGCCAGCTATCTTTGGTTGCTGCGTTGCAAGTGTTGTTATACGAGATTTAATAGGTGTTGAGCTTTAATGTATTATTTCTTTTCCTTTTCTCATTTACTAAATTTTTATGAGTTAATTTAATCTCAGCATTCACTTTCAGTTTTTTGTATAAATACATTGAGCTATTGAAATTAAATAAAGTCTCTTTACACCATAAAACTTACTTCTTTAAACTTTCTACTTATAACTTACATAAATGATAGAACCTATTCTTAGTTTAAATTCCATTAGTAAATCTTATGGAAGAGTAAAGGCACTAAACGAAGTGTCTTTTCAAGTACCAAAAGGCAGTGTATTTGGTTTACTTGGTCCTAATGGCAGTGGTAAAACAACTATGTTAGGCATTGTGCTTGATGCTTTAAAACCAGATTCTGGCAGTTTCCAATGGTTTAATAACCCCAGCTCCCCCAATAGTCGTAAAAGGATTGGTGCTTTGCTAGAAACACCAAATTTCTATCATTATCTATCTGCCGTTGATAATTTAAAAATTACGCAAGCTATCAACCAAAGGGGTACATTAGATGATATTCATGCGTCATTGGAAATTGTGCAACTCAGTGAACGTAAGAACTCTAAGTTTAGCACATATAGTTTAGGCATGAAACAAAGACTTGCTATTGCTGCTGCATTATTAGCAAAGCCAGATGCAATCATTTTAGATGAACCTACCAATGGATTGGATCCTGTCGGTATCTCAGAAATAAGAGAACTGATTTTGAGATTAGCAAAAGGTGGAACAACCATCATTATGGCAAGCCATTTACTCGATGAAGTTGAAAAAGTATGCAGTCATGTAGCAATCATGAAAAAAGGAAATCTAGTTGCCTCAGGTGCAGTAGATGAGGTTTTGCGCAATGAGGATATTGTGGAGATTGGGGCATCGGACTTTAATAGATTGACAGAATTGTTTAATCATTATCCTTCTGTTACTGGAATTAAGCAAACTAGTGAATACTTGCAATTATTCCTACAGCTAGGTTCAGCCAATTTAGAATCTATCAATAAACACTGTTTCGATAATGGAATAACGCTCAATCATCTATTATTAAAAAAGAAAAGCCTAGAAGCTAAGTTTTTTGAACTTACCAGTTAACTATCAGTATCTAACAGCTATTGTACGACTTTCAATATTTAACTTTTAGTAACTAGGTTGAAACTAGATTCTAAAACTATCGGTAGATATAGATACAAACCAACATTCAATGTCTCGAAACTACTGCTAAAAGAAAGTACTATTGCTGAATTACTTCCGTCTGCAAGCACTTTCCTAAACACTTTTGTTAATGGGTAGGGGAATTTATGTGGCAAACCAAACAAGAAAACGGCAGTAAGCGACCAAAAATGAAAACCAAACCAACCAGTCAAAAAAGCAGCAGCCAAAACTGCCTACTAAACCAAGAGTAACACAAACGACAACTCCATA
>CANFLL010000156.1 GCA_947447825.1 Chitinophagaceae bacterium
AGCGAAAGCGATTATTACGCAATTGTATGAATGATGGAAGTAGGTCTTCCGTACACGCTTTACAGCAGGAGTGTACAAACCGCCTCAAGGTGCTTTATTCAAAAGGTAAGGTATTGAACGTTGGGGTTAAAAGGTGTCATAAAGGCATCAGGTGAGTGTAATGGAGTTGAATGAAAATGAACCACTGATGACGTATCGAAACAACAAAGACGAAGACAAAACTGATGTTGGCAAGGGCTGTCAGGACAATTGTAACGGGTGGCTGTCTATTGGTTACAAGTCTTCCGGTATTCAGGTGGCAAGAACATTACACAGGCGTTTATATGAAACGTGAGAAACTTCGCTGACAATGTGCTATCGAGCAGCAACGAAAAGCGATTTGTCGTTACCAAGGCTATTGGTTTAGCTGGGGTCATCATCGTTGCCGAACCATTCGTACAAAAGCGGATGAGGATGTGTCAGAAAGTGGCGGACTGAATTGTAGTAGTGAAGAAGTTCTTGTAATGAGGATGGAGCGAAGGATTCAGCTCATTCGTTTGTACCAAGAAAGTCAACCTGAATTAATACAGGGATGAACGAGTTTGGCTCAATAATGCGTAAAATTCCTTTTATGCAGAATGAGAAGAGCCGTGTGAAGGGAGACTTTCAAGCACGGTTCTGTGGGAGGCTTGGGCTGAAATGCCCTTGCCTACTCGACTATAATTATTTAGGTTTATGAGGATGTTTGTTTTTGCTAAACCACATTGAACCTTCAAATGGCGATCATACATAATAGCTGAAAGTTCAAGTTTACTTTTTTTGAATATAACCCTAGATTTGCAATAACTTAAATTAAGCTTTCTCAAAAATGATCACTATGCCCCATACAATTAAAATTTTAAGAGCGTCATTATTTCTTTTGTTTCTTGCTTCAACATCAATCGCGTTCTCTCAAAAAAATAGTCCTTGGAAAAAGCTTTCCAATCAAACTGTCAATGGAGCCTATTTGGGTCTTGGGAGACACCAGTATAGTCTTGATGGCGGTCAAGGCTTTTCAGTTTATATAAAAAATTATAACGCCTATCCAGTTGTTGTTTCAGGAAAGGTTATTGCTAAAACACTTTGTGGAACTGAAATAGTATCTAATTTCTCTACAACTTTAGCCCCAGATCAGGAATCATCAGGGGGTAACTATGCCGATAGTAGTAATAGTCAAACTGGTGTTGTGAAAAAAGAGGATTGTGCGGGAAAGAAGATATTTACTTCACCCAAACATGCAGTTACTAATAGGATTCAAGACGTATATGTGAAAGATGTAACAGTAGAAAGTGTAGGTTCATCACAAGTTAAATCAAATGCTGTGCAAACTGAGGTTTCCCAAGCTGCTTCGGTACGTAAATCTATCACTTCAACAGTTGTTCAAAACAGTTCAGATGCACCTAATTATAAGCAAAAGTATGATTCGTTATCTGGTATAGTTGGTTTTTTAAAGGATAGGAATATTACGCTTCAAGACTCTCTGATAAATTTAAAATCACGTCTATCAAAGATGGTGGATGCAAACAAAGACTCACTGATTCAAGCTGTACCTTATACTAAAAAAAAAAGTAAACCTAAAAAGATAATTAACACCACCCCTTACTTTGGAATCGGTTGGGAACATTTACCATTAATTTTAAATCAGGATAGCGTTAAGGCACTTTCAATTGCTGATGCTTCTGCTCATCCTATTTTGCTGGCTGGTGCAACTTTTAGCTTTTTCGATTCTTTACCAGTTTCCTTTCAACTGAATCCTTTTGCGAGCTATGGAGTAAACCTTGGTAGTGGCACTTGCGGCAATCATTTCACTGGTGGTGGCGTAATTAGATTGCTTGCAGGGTTGAAATATAATGCGCCAGTTAAACTTTTTGTTGAAGGCGGAATAATTTACAGAGAAGGAAGTTGGAGTAAGAATGTAACGGTATTGAATAGGAAGACTCAACAGGTAGCAAACTATGAATATAATCTTACCCGCATTGGTGGTGGAATACAATATCAATGGAATGGCGGGAACTCGTTTTTAAGACCAGCAATCTTCTTAGAAACACCTTCTAAAGGAACGTCTACTTCAGTGTTAACCTTAGAGTTTCAATTTAATAAAAAATGGAAGGCAACAATCAACTACGCAGATAATTATTTTGTAGCAGGTATCATTAAGCATCCCACAACATATACTGATAACACACAGAATTATTTTAAAGTAGGGATAAATTATAACATTGGGACTTATTAAAATATTAAGAAGTACTGAATTTTATGTCATAAAAAGTGTTTGTTAAAAAACTGTTTTGTAAATCATAAAAACTATTAACTTAGCGTTTCTGATTTAGTACCTTCTTCCATTGTTAACCCTTAATAAAAATGAAATTGCAGACTTTAATTGTAGATGATAGCGACATAGTGATTTTTTTGCATACCGAAATTCTGTCGTATAGTAAGTTAGCCAACAATCCTATTTCTGCCTTAAACGGTCAGGAGGCTTTGGATGTAATTACTAAAAAGGAATCTGAGGATATAGAGTATTTAGTACTACTTGATATTAATATGCCTGTAATGGATGGATGGCAGTTTCTGGATAGTCTTTGTAAGCTTCAAAATCCACCAAAAGTTAATGTAGTTATTGTTACTTCTTCCATTGATACGATAGATAAAAGGAAAGCTGCAAAGTATCCGCAAGTAATTGGTTTTTTTGAGAAGCCATTAACCCAAGAAAATTGCTTACAGATGAAACAATTTGATGCACTCAAATCTTATTTCATTTAAAATGTAATAACTAGCTATTTAAACATTTTTTTTCTATGAGAATGTAATGAGAAGTAGATTCTCATAGCAATTGTCAAAAAAATACTAATTACTAAATCACTTACTGTATACCTTGTTTTATTGCCTTTATAAAAACTTTATTAAACTCTGCAACCATCTACTAAATTCCAGATTTTGCCTCTACTTACTTCATTTCTAGTTTCATAGTTTTTTTTCTTTGCTGAATACTTATTCTCATACAATAAAACGCAAAAAAAAGAACACAAATACTTCAAATCAAATATTAAAGTAATTGTGCTCCTTGTGAAATATTGTTTTTTCTATTATTATCCCTTAAATATATTTAGTGGAATAAAATGAAAATATGTTTAGAAATGTGTCTTGTAGTTCAGTTAGTTATCAACTTATTACTTTTGACTTTCTTTTTCCTAGAGTTTACTAATAAATTCTTTAGCAGCCCTAACTGCATCATCATTTTGGGAAACCTTTGCCAAATCGATACATTTTAATGCACTTGCTTTAGCACTTACTTTGTCCCCCAACTCTTTTTCTATCTTAGCTTTCAATAAAAAAGAATTGAAACCAGGCTTGCTTACATTTACAGCTTTAGTAGCATAAAGCAACGCATTTGGATAATCTTTTGCAATCTCGTAATAATAGGTAGTTATTGCTCCCAATGATGGTTTATCGCCAGCAACACTTTTTTCAACATCAGCCTTGACTCGATCCTTTATGTTGGTATTAATAGGAAGTACAACTTGGTTGTTTCCCCAGATTAATTGTAAATCGCAGTTTTCGTAAGTGATATTAGCAAATTGAATGGTAAACAATTCCGACTCTTCTTTAGTCTTTATTATGGGGCTGATAACCCTAACCAAATCATTTTCTTTTTTATAGAGATTAGGCTGATTCACAGTAGTATCTTTTGTAATAATTAAGGTAAAATCTTTCTTGCCAGGAATGCTTAGTAGTCCATACTTGCCGGGTTTTAAAGCAACATTATTAATAACCACATCGTCGCTAAAATAAAGGGTAGTAGCACCATTGGCACCTGTTCGCCATACTGCATTGATTGGGGCTAGTTCACTTTGATCTTTAAAAACATTACGTTTCTTTAATGATGGGCGACTATAACTTAGTTCAATAAAGCCCAATCCAAAATTTTGTTTAATAGTTTGAGAGGGACTAGGCTGTGGTAATTTAACCGACTGTGAAAACCCTGCCATCACGGTGGAGAGAGAAAGAACCAATAACAACTTTTTCATAATTTTCTATTTTGTGCAAACCTACTGTTTCATTGTTTTACGTTTTGTTATTTTTAGAAACACTGTTTTAATGATTAGTGGTAAACAATTAATCATCATTAACCACAAATCATTTGTTTATATAATAGATGCTATCCACCACGTAGTCGGTGTTGCCACGCCAAGGAAGCACACCTAGATAATGTTTATAATGCAGTTCCATTTCTTTACCTGCATTCTCCAATAAGGCTTTAGATACACGCTCGTTTTCTACACTGAATTCGAAAACATTACTCTCCACATTTACCCTAAAACCACTTTGTATTAATATGCCTTCCCATGTTTTAAAAACATACCCTTTCCGTTGAAAAGTGTTCAGATGTCCTGCTTTTGTACCTTCTGCAAAAACAAAAAAGTACCTAGCATAAACAAATATCAACAAAGCCACAATGGCAATGGATGTAACTATTGTTATCGTTTTCTTCATAAAATAATAGTTGAGGGTTAAAAGTTAAAAGTTGGCGGTAAAAGTTCCAAGTAATTACTTTCGACTTTTCACTAAGCTAAAGTCCGTATTTATCAACCAAATAAATTAGTGCGGCAATGTTAACTGCACCTAGTAATAATTCTCTACGATTCACGTTTTCAAAAACATCACTACGTGCGTGGTGAATGTCGAAATAACGCTGACTATCAGGATTCAGTTCAGCCACTGGTGTATTAAAAGCTGCTTCCAAGGGTTCGGTATCTGCACCGCCACCGCCAGCCACAAAAGCACTGCCCCCATAAGGTTCAAACAAGGGCTTCCACGCATTTAGTTTCCACCAAGTTTGGGGTGCCACATGAAAACTAAATCCTCGTGGCGTAAATCCGCCAGCATCACTTTCAAAGCCAAACAAGTGTTTTTCTCCTTTTGCTTTTGCTTCGGCAGCATATTTTTCGGCGCCTCTTCCACTCTTTTCTTCATCGGCAAACAACACAAAGCGAATGGTGTGTTTAGGCGTATATCCCAAAGCTTTAAAAACCCTTAATACCTCCATGGTGTGTACCACGCCTGTGCCATCATCATGTGCGCCCTCGTTCACGTCCCAGCTATCTAAGTGTCCGCCCACAGTAATAATTTCTTCCGGATGTTCAGATCCTTTCAGTTCAGCAATCACATTGTTTGCAGGCGCATCCGGCAACATCTGCCCATGTGTAGTGATATTTACTTTGACTGTTTTTGACAGTTCCGCCAACTTCCAAAGTTTGTCAGCATCTTGCAAGCCGATTGCAGCGGCAGGAATCTTTGGGAAAGAATCATTATAATCCATTGAACCAGTGTGTGGATTATTGTCGGTAGCAATACTCATCGAACGAACGATCATACCCACCGCACCATATTTGGCTGCACGACTTGCACCATTCCATCTATACTTTCCAGCGTCCGAATACGATAAAAAAGTAGATACATTGGTCGGGTTAAAATGGTAGTTATAAAAAACTATCTTCCCTTTCACCTTATCCTTGTTTTTCTCCAATTGATCAAAGTCGTTTACTGCAAATATTTCAGCAGTAACACCTTTTTCTGTTGGGGTGCCCAACGAGTTTCCAAGGGCATACGCATCTAAAGGAATAATTAGGGTTTTATCATTCACGTCAGTAACAGAAACCTTATCTCCTTTGCCATTGCGCACCCAATGTGGCACCATGCAGGGTTGAAGATAAACTTTGTCGGCTCCCATTTTATCAAAGGTTTCTTTACCCCATTGAACGGCCTTGTTAAATTCTGGCGAACCTGCTAAACGTCCGCCTATATTTTTGGTTAGCTGACGCAGTAGTTCGTAAGCTTTACCGTTTTGTAGAATATCGTCGCTTATACGTTTAATAAAAATGGAATCATCACTACTTTGGGCAAAACCTATTGCCGGCAAAAGGAAACTAAGGAATAGTATTTTTTTCATAGGGATAAAAATAAATGGAAATGGTGATTAAATGATTGAAAAGTTACTTTGAGGGATAAAATTGATGCTATTACCCAAAAGCTGTTAGTAGTTGATTTGTTTTAATTAAGAATTAGGAAAGATAGAACTAACCCCAACGTTAGCAGTGCTGATTACCAAAGTTAGAAATTAGGGGGATTCCTGTTTTTGATTCTATAGCTTAGATAAAAGTGTACAAACATTTTTTCTCCAATACAAAGTCATAAAGAGGCTAAGTTGTACAAAGGAGAGACTTAACCCAAGTTGCAGCCCTATTCTCCAGGGCAAACGCACCAAAATTAATTGGATAAAATATACCACATAGTCACATAGCCACATAGTGTTCAGTAAGGAAACGCTTCGCTTTAAGGCCACATAGACGGGGATATACAGGCTTACAACGCTATGTGACCTTAAAGCGAAGCGTTTTATCTGCCTGAAATA
>CANFLL010000157.1 GCA_947447825.1 Chitinophagaceae bacterium
ATGGTTGAAAAAAACAGGCTATTGTAAAAAAGCAACAGGACTTGCATTTGGCGTAATTCCTAAGTTTCAGGCATTAGGAATAGATAGTTTTATAATTCAAGAAGTAGGTTTATTTATTCAAGATAAGGGCTGGTATAATGAGTATGAAATGGGGTGGTCTGGCGATTGGAATCCAAGAATGTTGAGTATTTATAAGAATTTAAATGGTAATAGAAGTAGACATCTTGTAACGTACCGTTACATATTTGATGAAGCAAAAAATCCTTTTGAAAGACATCCTGTAATGGATTACAGTAGACCACAATAAGAAAAGTAA
Organism: Chitinophagaceae bacterium; assembly: GCA_947447825.1. GTDB lineage: Bacteria > Bacteroidota > Bacteroidia > Chitinophagales > Chitinophagaceae > Parasediminibacterium. The sequence continues at coordinate 317 of CANFLL010000157.1, forward strand.
AGTCTAAAGTTACAAGTCTAAAGTGAAGAAGAATAACAACTAGTTTTTACTTCCAATTCTTGACTTTTTTACATTTCACATCCTTCTTATCTCTTTTTCTTTTTCTTTGGATTGTAAATAGTGTCTGCTTTATCAACTATATCTAAAAACTCTTTTTGAGAAACGTTATTTGGGTTAACAGCGGTTTGTGCCATTTGCCAGACAGATTCAAAACCAAAACCATTAATGTAATTTGAGCCTCGAAGAATAGAGCCAAACATGGCTATGGATGTAGCAAAACGATAAACAGAATCTACTAGCATTAGATTTTTGGGTGTATATGGTATGGCAAATGATTGTTTTATTTGTTCTCGGGTCTTGGGCAGTTTATATCGAAGATTTAAAGTTGCAAAGCTTTGGTTTTGAATATCTTGAACAACGTTATTGGTCGGCACGATTTCGAACATGGCCATCATGCTATGTCCACTTCCTACCTCGCCGCCTTGTATTTTATTCGAGGTGTCCGCAATTACATCTCTTGGATTATCAAAACCAATTAATCTGTATTTACTAATATAAGCAGGATTAAAAATAATATTTACATACGCATCTTCAGCTACATTGTATAGCGTCTTTGTAAATTCAGTTACAAGCACTTTTTCTGCTTCATTTACATTATCTATATAAGCATAATTACCATTGCCCTGTTTAGAAAGGGTTTCCAGTTTGCTATCTTTAAAATTACCCATTCCTACACCTAAACAAGTAAGGCTTATGCCTGTTTGACGTTGAGATACAATCATATTTTCAAGCTCCTCATCACTACTCTGACCAACATTAAAATCACCATCTGTTGCAAGAATTACCCTATTATTAAATTCTTTCGAAAAGTTTGTTTTAGCCAAAAAGTATGCAGTTCTTATAGCACCACTACCTGGCGTGTCTCCATTAGCAGATAAACCATCAATTACATCCATAATTTTTTTCTTCTCAGCACCACTAGTAGGATTTAAAGCTACCTGAACACCACCCCCATAAGTTACGATTGATATTTTGTCTTGTTCACGAAGGTTATTTACCAATAACCTGAACGCAGCTTGTAATAAAGGCAATCTATTCGCTTGATCCATTGAACCAGAAATGTCTATTAAAAACACTAGGTTACTTGGTGGCACACTATCCAGATTAAGTTTTGGCGCATGAAGACTAACAAACAATAGTTGATTGTTATTACTCCATGGGCAATTAGTTAAAACAGCATTAGAAATGAATCTGGAGGATGGTTTTTGTTGAAAGAAAGCCCTAGGTTGAAGACTGAAATAGTTCAACATCTGTTCGATTCGAACTGCCTCGGTAGGAACATTGAACTTGTTATAGATAAAACGTCTTACATGACTATAAGAAGCCCTATCAATATTTAAAGCGAAGCCAGTTTCGGGGTTCTGATTGGCTGATACAAAAGCATTTTCAATTAAGTTATTATAGCTTTCTCCCATATCTGTATGAACTATTACATCTTTACTAATGCCAAGGTTTTTGGTAAACGAAACTAACCTATTCTGAATCTCCATAGTTGTTCCTTGTCTCATTTTAAGGGTTAGCTTCTGAAAGTCTTTAGAAGGTATCGGGTTATGGTATGTTTCATACCCATCAAGCATTAAAGTAATAGTATCGACTAATTTAGGTGTAGGAATTCCAAAACTTCCATCATCGCCTGTAGTGAAATCGATAGGTCCTTTTGATTTCAAATAAATCTTTACACCCGATAAAGTCTTTCCTTTATCGCTAAATACCTGTCCTCTTAAATAATATTGACTGTATGATTGTTGAAGTAATGCAACAAAAAATAAAAAAGTAAAAAATGATTTCATAACAATCCAAATTATGAATATTGGCAAAATACAATCACACTATAAGGTGTGCAGCAGAAAATTTGAAAGATGAATAATCAAAAAGAGTACCAAACATTAAGATAATGTTATCAATTAAAACGCAATTTGCTTTAAAGAGGTGGGCTAGCATTCTAAATAATTGTTAGAATATCAATCGAAGAAACAATAAACAAACCAATTTCAAACCTAAAACTATCCTGCACTCAAAAGAAAAATAGCCAATCGTTTATGGATGTCTAAAGGTTGTGAATTCCACTGTTTTATGGTCTTTGTTTTTATAGTTTCTGATGGAGCTGTAATATCAACAGCAATGCACAATAACGTAGTCTCTTTGCAGGTTTGAAGTATTTCTTTTATTAATTGATTATTGCGATATGGTGTCTCAATGAAAATTTGTGTACAATTATTTTTCATCGATTGGTTTTCTAATTCTTTTATGGCCTTTTTACGAGCCAGATTTTCTATTGGCAAATAACCATTAAATTGAAATTGTTGTCCATTCATTCCGCTTGCCATCAAAGCTAACAATATTGAACTAGGCCCAACCAAAGGCTTAATATTTACGCCCAACTGTTGGGCTTTATTAACCAATATCTGCCCTGGATCCGCAATACAAGGACATCCAGCTTCACTAATGATACCGATTGTGTCGCCAGCATTTAAATGTTGAACAAACGATTTCATCACTTGTTCTTCTGCTTTGTGGATAGTGTACCATTTATAATCGTCAATGACCATTTCGCGCCACAGACTTTTTAAATACCTACGTGCCGTTTTTTCATCTTCGACAAAAAAAACAGTACATTTCTTCACAGTATCCAGAATATAAGCTGGTATAGTTTCTATTGCATCTTCATGCAAAAAAATGGGAATGAGGTAGAGCATAAGTGGCTAATTGATAGTGGTTAGTTAGTGGTTCTTACAACTAAGCACTAATTCGAATTTTCTTTTTTTACGGCTATTATACTGAGGGTTGCAGCAACCACCGCATAAGCTGGGGCTATTATGCAACCAACAATAGTAAGGTTGAGTAGATAGAATATAATTCCATTGCCAATGGCTAATCCTTTATGTTGGCCTATGAAAGCGAGACTTTCACTAGTGGTTTTCTCGTTGCGTTTCATGTTGTAATCGAGCATTGAAAATCCAAAATAGTAGCATTCTACCAAAACAGCCATCACTGGTGTAAGCCATCCAATGGCTGGAATGATGCTAACTATTAAAATGCAAAGCATGTAAACAGACTGCCATAAAGAATTGCGAATAGCAACCCTACTACCTCTAAAGATATCTTGTGTTAAAAGAAGAATACTAAATGGATATTCTTTCTCTTCAAGTATGGCTTCCGTTTTTTCACTTAAAAATGCAAATATGGGGGAACCAATAATGAGGAAGATATATTTAAATAAGGAAAAGTAAGAAAGCATCATCACTAACCAGAGAATTAAACTTCCCAATGTAAATAGGAAGCCAAGGAAACCGCTATCAATTTTATCTAACCAGTTTTTTAATCCTGTTTTCAAACTTAACCACTCAATATATTGGTTGCAAGTTTGACCAAAGTAGTGCATACTTACCAAAAAAAGTAAGGTATAAATTAGCCCTGGAATAAGTATCCAAAACCAGAGTTTATGCTGTTTAATGAATAAATGTGCTCTATAATAAGCCTGTAACGCTATAATAATTTCTTTAAGCAAAGTAGTAAATAAATTTTGAGTTGCGGCAAGGTAGCTTTTTGTATTGTAAGAATTAACATCTGTTACCAATATACACAAAACTTTTACAACTTCAACTAAGCAATCATTGCAATATAAATTAAGAAGGCCCCTAATAATTCGAAGCCTTCTTAATTTATGAACAATAATATTTATGCCCCCCATTGTTCACTTGAGTAATACTCAACATCAATTTGTTATGGTTATCACACTAAAAAATGATACTTATTTCTTTATCTCATTTGCTTTAATTCTAAAAACTGTCAATGAAAAGGCGGGAGATTCATAAGTAAAACTGTTGCCAATTGTTTGATCTGTGGAAGTAGGAATCACTTTTTTAGGCTCTAACAAAGTATTTTGTTCGTTAGGTTGACCTACCAATAATTGCTTTTGCGCAACTGCTGTTTTTGCAATACCCAGCTTCTTCAAATTTGCTGTAACGGTTTTAGCTGTAGTCCCTGCATTTGCAATTTTGAGGATCAGGTCTCCAGTTTTACTGTCTTTCACACAAGATAATCCTAATGTGGAATCCTGAGCATCGGTGCCAAACAATACACTATTGTAATAAACATCACCCTGATTTCTACCGAAAAGTTGTTGAACATAGTAATTTACACTTGGTACTACCTGCACATTATTAAAGTAAATTAAATCAGGATTCCAAGAGGTATTACCAATTCTGGCCAATAAGGGTGCATAAGATGCCATCTTAACAATATCGCCATTTCGTTCAATAGATGTCATGTAAACTGCTTCCGAAACCGCATTGAATAATGTGTTTCCTTGCGAAGCGTATTCGCCAATGTAAACTTGAGAATGGTTACGGTCGTATTGATCATATCGATGAGTATTGGACAAAAACCAAGTAGGCTTTTCGTAGTAATGTTCATCAATTACAGGAACAGAAAGTTTTTTTGCCACTTCCCATCCTTTTTCAAAGTCTTCGCCAGAAGGAGCAGGACCGGCTGTGCCTACCACCGTAATTTCAGGATGACTTTTCTTTATTGCCGAATATATCAGCTCGAAGCGTTCTTTAAATTCAGGTGTCATTTTATCTTCATTACCTATACCAACATATCTTAGGTTAAAAGAAGCAGCATGACCTGCGGCAACTCTTTTAGCTCCCCAAGTTGTGGTTGCAGCACCATTAGCATATTCTATTAAGTCGTTAATATCCTGAATGTAGCTATTCATTTCACTCAGTGGCAACGCTCTTTGTCCAGTTCCACCAACAACCCAAGTGCCACCAGAGTTTTGACAACTTACTGCTGCTGGAAGAATAGGTAGAGGTTGTGCGCCAATATCTTCACAAAACTGAAAATATTCGAAGTACCCAAGTCCAGCTGTTTGGTGATAATTCCAAATATTTCGTTGTTCCACACGTTCTTCAATTGGGCCGATAGTATTTTTCCAGTTGTACATATTTGCTAACCCATCCCCATGAACTAGACATCCCCCTGGAAATCGCATAAATTTAGGATGCAAATCTGCGATGATTGTTGCCAAATCTGCCCTCATACCATTAGCTCTTTCTTTAAAAGTTTTATGAGGGAAAAGAGAAACCACATCCAAAGCAAATTTACATGTAGACTTTGCCAGAATAACAAATCTTGCACTATCATAATCTTGAGTAGCTGTTATGACTGTTGAATATTTTTCCCACTTTGTGGAATTGGTATTAAAAGTAGCCTCCCCTAGAAGTTTACCTTTTTTATTTTGGAGTATCACTCTAATCGGGATTGACTTGTCAGAAATCTGGCGAATGAAGCAAGAAAAGTCATACTTCTCTCCTACCCTAACGGCTATACCATCATAACCGAAATTTATTAATCCAACTCCTTCTTTACCCACTTCCTCAACATTCAATTCTATGTAATGTCTATTATTAGAAGAAACGGGCAAAGCCGTTTCCACCGAAACAGTGCCGTAACCATAACCTTTGTTTACATATTCCCAAGCTGTGAGAGGATTCCAGCCATTTTTATCATTGGAAGTATATTCGAAAGAACGATTTTGCAATAATTCTGCATATAAACCACCATCCGCTGCGTAACTTATATCTTCAAAGAAGATTCCGAAGAGGTTCTCACTAATCTTTTTCTCTAGTTTGACACCTGAAGTACTTTTGAGGTTCGATTGCGAAAAGGCATTAATACTAACAACAAACAAACAAACAACAACAGTTAATCTGATTACTTTTCTCATATTTTTATTTAATAAACCAACAATATCTAATAGTTTTTGCCATGCAAATAAAACAATTGTCTTCGTTTTGAATTTATAATTTTGGCACAATCAATAACTAAATTTCTTATCAGCAGTGAGTTAACCTAAATTACTTTACCAAACTACTTCTACTTTGATAAATTAAAATGATTGTTATCCCTCAGAAGCTCTACCGCTAATTTCATGAGGAAAAGCGATAAATTTTTATCCTCCCGTTCCAACTCTCAGAAAGTTCTAAACATTCTAGAAGCTTATCCCAAACATGCAGCA
>CANFLL010000158.1 GCA_947447825.1 Chitinophagaceae bacterium
AAGTTTTCGTTGCGCCCCTTAGGGCATTCAATGAAAAACCTGTTGAACGAAACATACGGTAGTCCTTCCAATCCTCTTTTATTATGGAGTTGTCGTTTGTGTTACTATTGGTTTAGTAGGCAGTTTTGGCTGCTGCTTTTTTGACTGGTTGGTTTGGTTTTCATTTTTGCTTGCAGACGGAAGTAATTCAGCAATTCTGCTTTCTTTTAGCAGCAGTCTTGGACATATCACAATTGGAACAATTCAACAAGAATTGAGCAATTGTACATCTGCAGAAGGAAGATTCTTATTAAGCCCCTTCCCAAACACTCAATCGTTATTCTCAATGCAAAAGCGACCTATTGAAAATGCCCCTATTGTTTAAAAGGTTTGTTCTAGGGATAAAAGTTGAAAGAACTGAATTTTTAAACAAAACAGATGAAGCTGTTGATGTTGCATCTGAATACATATCCGAAATGATAGTTGGCAAAATATGAATCTCGGACTGCCTCCCTATTGCTATTGCAACTTTAAGCAGGATTTTCATTGTTCGCGTTGAGGTTAAAATCCTAAATTGAATTGAAATATTCATTTTGCAGTTAGTGCCGTTACGGTTTCTCTGTAATGTTCACTTATAGGGAGTTCTAGATTATCTATAAATAAACTTGATTTCCTGATGGAGGTGATGAACGCAATGCTAACTATATAGGACTTGTGAATACGAATAAAAAGTGTTTCGCTCAACTGGTCTTCAATTGATTTCATAGGCATTCGTGTAACGATTGGTTTGGCAGAACTTTTTAAATGAATTTTAATATAGTCTTTCAAACCTTCTATATATATAATGTCCGCAACGGTAATCTTTACCAAACTATATTCTACATTAACAAAAAAGTAGGGTGCGGTGGCCATGGATGCATTACCTTCTTTGTACGCATTCTTTAAATCAAACAATTCTTTAGCCTTATAGCAAGCTTTTATGAACCGATCTAGTGCCACAGGTTTTAGCAAATAATCAATTACATCAAGCCCAAACCCGTCTAAAGCATATTTTTCATAAGCTGTAATTAAGATAAACATGGGCTTCACATTCATGCTCTGGATGAGCTGAAGGCCAGTTAGGCCAGGCATTTGTATGTCGGTGAAAACTAAATCTATTGTTTGCGTTTGCAAAATTTGTAGTGCCTCTATGGCATTATCGCAAGCGGAAACTAAGTGCAAAAAAGGCACTTTGCTAATGTTATCCTGCAATAGTTCTAAGGCTAAAGGTTCATCATCTATGGCAATACAGCGAATCATAATAAATGTATTTGTAGTGATACAATAAACTTTTCATTGTGTTTTGCAATTGATAGTTCGTGTTTTTGAGTGTATAATAATTCCAATCTACGTTTCACGTTTGTTAGCCCAATGCCACTAGCCGTATCTTTAATTTCAACAGATGCCGCATTATATTTGTTCTCAATCTGAAAGTAAAGGATATTGTTGTTTGCATGCAAACTAATGTCAATGCTAGGTTGTTCAATTATCCCTGTTCCATGTTTAAAAGCATTTTCTACAAAAGGAATAAGCAACATAGGCTCTATTTCGTACGATTTATCCAATTGATTCAACTGCAAATTCACCGTTAATCGCTTTCCAAACCGTTGCTTTTGTAAGTCAATGTAACTCTGCAAATAATCTATTTCTTTATCTAACGACACTTTTTCTTCACCAGCTTCATACAACATATAACGCATCAATGACGAAAGTTTAATTAAAGATGGCTCTAGTAAATCTGATTGCTTTCGGGCTAGTGCAACCATATTATTGAGCACGTTAAACATGAAATGAGGGCTTACCTGCGAACGAAGAAGTGATAGCTCTGTTTTAAGATTTTCTCTTTCTCTTTCTATGGCAAGATTTTCAAAATAGAACTTGTCCTTTATTGTTTTATAAGCGATGCTACAAGCAAATATGAACAAGAATACAAATATGGAAAAGGAAAGATGTTTGCGTAGGGAGAAAGCATTTTCAGTGTAGGTAAATGCTCGCAAAAGATTCCAAGAAGTAAGCCAAAAGAAGAAGAAGTAGCCTAAAATTGAGAGCGTGTAGAGCGTATATTTTTTCTGATAGAATAATTTTTCAATTAATACAATCGCATTCAGGTAGAAAAAACCGATGAGCAATAGATCAATTGTTCTTCCAATACAAAAATTTAAAACAGTGTCTTCTTGCTCATGATATTTTTGATTATTGGCATGGTAAGACGGGCGAAGAAGATAAGGAAGTGTGAACAACACTACCCATGCGGTAATGTGTATTAAAATGACAAAGCCTTTTTTGTATCTGCCGTTATTCATGCTGCTAAAGTAGAGAGAGAAAGCTAGAAATAATAAAATGTTGCCAACTATGCGACATAATGGATGTATTTAGAGACGAAATAGCTTTTTAATGCTAGAAGAATGATGTTATTAAATGGATGACACATAAAGCGAACTTATTCTGAAAATTTAAAAAGCGAATTCCCTTTTAAAATGGGAAGATTTACTTGTTTATTTTAGATAGTCATTATCTTCGTTTTCTTTTTTTATCCATACAGGCGTATTGCTTGTATGGATTTTTTTTGCTAAACAATCCTTTAGAGCAGAATATAAATTCTCTTTATCATTAATTTGAATATTAAAAACAACAAATATTCCTACAAAAAAAATAGTCATTATACTACAAGTTTTTACATAAACTCATTTTTGATTTAATTCTATTAAATCATTTCCTATCTTTATCCTTTGTGATAAGCTAATAAACACAACTAACTAGAGAAAAAACAAAAAGTATGTTATCATCAGAAAGTTTCAAGAATGCAAAAAGTAATATTCAAGGCAGGGCAGGATTTCCTGTTTATGTAGAGAGCTTAAAGTCATTAGGTATCTCTTACTATGAAAACTTTTTAGAATATGGTGAGGCACACTTCTACAGTAAGAATGGATACAAATCATCCATTGGAAAAAGATATGTGGGCATAGATGTAGCTGAAGTTAGCAATACTGAGCAGTTTTTAAAACATCTCTATGAATATGATGAAGACAAATTTGATTACCTTACTTTTTGTAAGCATTGTGCGGATGCTGGTGTTTATAAATGGATAGTTTCAATTGATGAAATGAGCTGCACTTATTATGATAAATCAGGAAAAGCAATATATAAAGAGGGAATTCCTGCAAGGGTATATGAAAAAAGACTAGAAACTATTGACATTTAAGGAAGTTGTACGTAGGACGTTATAGGTAATAATTTGTAAGTAATAAGTTTAAACTGCTCTGACTTTATGTGAAAGTTGCTCAATTTGTTTTTATTATATTCTTTACATTTTTTTATTTATTGCAACCGATAACAGTTTAGACAAGCAAAGAATTTTAACTTGGAAAATTCTTTATTTCAATAAACGAATTATTAGTTTTTTCAAACAAATAAACATCAGTACCATTAGTAAGGCATATATATGGTACAGGCAATGCCTGATGGTATCTCAATATTTGTTGTAAAGTCTTTTCATTAATTGGCACATTATGTTCTTTACACTCAATAATCATCCAAGGAGCAGACTCTTTATAAACAATAATGTCGCATCGTTTTCGTAATTCTCCCAATTTAATTTCCTTTTCAATGCTGAATAAAGCTGCTGGATATTTTGGCACTTGCAACAAAAACTGAATCATGTTTTGACGAACCCATTCTTCAGGCGTTAAACGAACCCACTGTTTTCGGATTTCATCAAAGATAATTTCCTTATTTTCTTCTTCTTTTATTCTGTATTTAAAGGCTGGGTAAATAATTTTAATCATAAATAAAAGTAAAACATTATTTTCACACACAAATTTGTGCAAATTTAGCATTGTACAAGGTAATAAATTATAAATATTTTAATAATGAAGACAAAAGAAGAAATTGTAAACAACTGGTTACCTAGATATACAGGTGAGGCCATTGAGAACTTTGGTGAGTATATTTTACTAACCAATTTTATGAAATATGTAGAACTATTTGCCGAATGGAATAAAGTTCCTGTAGTGGGCAGAGATCGTTCCTTTCAATGCGCAACCGCAGAAGGAATTACGATCATAAACTTTGGTATGGGTAGCCCTGGAGCTGCAACAGTAATGGATTTGTTGAGTGCTATTAAACCAAAAGCAGTCTTGTTTTTAGGCAAATGTGGCGGATTAAAAAAGCGTAATAAAATTGGTGATTTAATCCTACCAATTGCTGCCATCAGAGGAGAAGGAACTAGTAATGATTATTTTCCGCCAGAAGTTCCAGCCATGCCTGCATTTGCTTTGCAAAAAGCTATCTCTACAACCATTCGTGATTATAACACTGACTATTGGACAGGAACTGTGTACACTACCAACAGACGTGTTTGGGAACATGATGATGCTTTTAAAGAATACCTTACAAAAGTTAGGGCTTATGCAATAGACATGGAGACGGCTACCATTTTTACGGTTGGTTTCTATAATAAAATTCCAACAGGTGCATTATTGTTGGTAAGTGACTCTCCTATGATTCCTGATGGTGTTAAAACTGAAGAAAGTGATAAGAAAGTAACTACCGAATTTGTGGAACGCCACATTAGAATAGGAATGGATTCATTAAAACAACTGATAAACAATGGTGCAACCGTGAGGCATCTGCAGTTTTAGTTATTATGTTACCGCTCTTTTTTCAAAGGTTTGATGTTGTTTATAATAGAAAACTACTTTTCCATCACCGTTTTTTATTAATGATGGGAAAGTAGCTTTTTTACAATAACCCAGAACCCAAATATTTAAAAAGTAAGCCGATACAAAATGTCTGGGAAGAACCCTATTTGATATACAGTTCCTATTCTTTGCCTCTCTGGATTATAATTCTGCAAGTATACATTTTTCTGATTGGTTACATTTTGCAGATCTAAATACAAAGTTTGACTTCTTTTGTGTTTTGCGCTATTAAAGCGGAACCCATATTTTGTATCCAACCTAAAATAGCCTGCTAACCTCTGTGAGTTGTAGTTATTTTCATCTATCACTTGCTTATTAGCCACTATCGAAGCACTTAAATCGATGGGCGTTGTATAAGTACCACCAATAGTTGTCATTTTAACATCCACAGTAAAAGCATTACGTTTATCCTTCCCTATCTTCCATTCTTTACCAGCCAATATGTTCAACACATTTTTGTAATTGAAAGAACTGTTACGTTCAATATTATCACTGCCTTTATACTTACTATCAAATATGGAAGCTGTAAATAAGGTGTAGTATCCTTTACTCAAAAACTTTTCTAAAGTAATTTCTATCCCTTTGTTCAATCCTTTTCCAGTATTAACCAATCCTGCTTTATCAGGAAAAACAAAACTAGCCCCACTATTGAGGATAGAAAATCCACTAGATATTGATTCCACTGGTGCATCATACAACTGTTGATAGTAGGCTTCCAATTTAAAGCGCCAATCAGTAAAAAAACGCTTTTCATAGCCAACAACATAATGAGCAGCTTTGGTGAAACCAAGCTTTTGATTATCCTTATTAAGACTTCCATTCAAGGTGTCTTGATATAAATAAACAGGGAATGGTTGCAATTGCGAATGCAATCCAAAACTAAAATACACTTGATCCGAACTGGTTACTTGGTAACTGATGGAAGCCCTCGGTTCAATGGCATTAGTATTATTAAAAGTAAAATCAGTGCCATGAAGACCCCCATATAGAGTTATTTTATCTGTAGGCTTAAATTTAACTTGGGCAAAATATTGCCATAACAAAGAAGTATTATTATAGTCTCTTACTATTTTAAACGGATCTGTTGGCAGCTTTCCTGTTCTGTCTAATACGAGCGTTTTAAACAGCGTTTGTTCACCAGTAAAGCCAATACGCCAAGAAAACTTTGCATTAGATTTACTATTAAAATAGCTTCCGAACCGTAGCGTATTTTGCTTGTTTTCACTTGACAAAATAGCATAACGATTTGTATAATCAACAAATGGTAGTGGATATTGGTAAGCATAATAGTTATTTAAAACAGTAGAATAGGATACTGATGTTCTGAGAAAAGATTTGTTACCAATATCAAGCGTGTGCTTTACCCCAAACACTGCAAAATTGCTTTCATCCTTACTATCCTGATCCTTTCGTGCATAGAAATCTGTAGTATCTATTTTGCTTCCCTTAAA
>CANFLL010000159.1 GCA_947447825.1 Chitinophagaceae bacterium
ATAGTGTCTCCTGGTTTAGCCGTGTTATTTGCTTGCATTAATTGCTGTATATTTTCAACAATTATTTTATTTGCAAATAATTGATTTAGAATAATTAATAAAATGGGTATCAAAAGTATTTTCTTCAACATGGCAACTTACTTTAATTAAATCGATAGTAATAAATTTCAGATAAAATAGAACTTATTGCAGATGATGCTACTTGCGTTACTACTTCTACTTAATTTACAAATATAGCTTTTGAGTATGTGCTCTAGCCTGTTTTGCAAGAGAATTACAACCCCAATTTTAACTATTTTTAATTAAATAATAGTGCAATCGTTACCGAAATGGATTGTTTAAAACGGAGTTCATAAAACCAAATAATATCCAACTTAAATACAGCGATTCAGTCAGAAGAAAAATCGTGTATGTAGTTTATAAATGGTTTATTTTATATGCGCACTGGTTAAGTAAATTATCACATTCCCATTTTTAAACGGTTTGTTTTTTAAATAAATACTCCTTTATTCCCATGCACATAATAAAACATGGCATATATACCCCTTTATGACCATTCCTATGATAAAACGATATTGTAAAAAAGTATAAAAACATTTGATAATACAATAATTTACATTTGCTCTCCGACTAATGAAATAATAGGCGTACTTTGATTATGACTTTTGATGAATTAAACTTAAATGCACCCCTCAGAAAAGCTATTGCCGATCTTGGCTATAGCCGCCCTACAACCATACAACACAAAGCTTTTCCGGTAATTATGTCTGGACGTGACATGTGCGGAATTGCCCAAACAGGAACGGGTAAAACATTAGCTTATCTGATGCCTTGCCTACGACTTTGGAACTTTACAAAGGATAGAAATCCGCAAATATTAATAATAGTCCCCACAAGGGAATTGGTTGTTCAAGTTGTTGACACGGTGAAATCTCTTGCAGGTTACACTACATTGCGAGTGGTTGGCGTTTTTGGTGGTGTAAATATTAATACTCAAAGATTGGCAGTAGAAGATGGGGTAGATATATTAGTTGGCACGCCCGGCCGATTAATTGACTTGATTTACGATGCCTCTTTCAAAACTAAAAACATCAAAAGACTGGTTGTTGATGAAGTAGATGAAATGTTGAATCTAGGTTTTAGAACCCAGTTGAAAAACATTTTGGATGCATTACCTACAAAAAGACAAAATCTTCTATTTTCTGCAACCATGATTGAAGAAGTGGAGGAGTTGATAAATACATTTTTCAATGCACCAATAACCATTGAAGCTACTCCCGTAGGAACGCCTCTTATTAACATTGACCAGCAAGTATATCATGTTCCTAACTTTCACACCAAAGTAAATCTTCTTCGGTTATTACTTTCAAACGATGAAAACATGGTGAAGGTCTTGGTGTTTGTGGCAACGAAAAAAATGGCAGACGAGATTTATGAGGAACTTGAGAAATCGTTTCCTGAAAGAGTAGGAGTTATTCACTCTAATAAACACCAAAATCATCGTTTAAATACGGTTATTGCTTTTCAAGAAGGTAGATGTAATTTTTTAATTGCCACCGATATTATTGCACGTGGATTGGATATATCAGAGGTTACGCACGTTATTAATTTTGATACTCCCGAAGTGCCTGAAAGTTATATTCATAGGATTGGTAGAACAGGACGCGCTGATAAAAAGGGCATTTCTGTTACATTAACAACAGAAAAAGAAAAAGAGTTTTTAGGAAATATTGAAGAACTGATGAGCTTTCAAGTTCCCGTTGTTGCATTGCCTACAGATTTAATTATATCTGATGTACTTACCGAAGATGAAAAGCCAAAAGTTAAAATGAAAACTTTCCTTGTAAAACCACCAAAAAAGGAGGCTGTGGGCCCAGCCTTTCATCCTAAATCTGCTAAGAATAGTAAGGTGAATGTTAAAGTAAGCCATAAAGATAAAATGATGAAGAAGTATGGCAAGCCAATAAAAAAAGGAGCTAAGAAATAAGGAATAACGATTATTGTTAAATGAAAAAAGGGTAACAAATGATTTACAGAAAATTAGGTAAAACAGGTTTTGAAGTTTCAGCAATTAGTTTGGGTACTTGGCAGGTAGGTGGTAAATGGGGGGACGATTTTAGCCAAGACAATGCGGATAGAATCTTGGGAGCTGCGGTGGACAATGGCGTAAACTTCATTGATACTGCTGATGTGTATTCGGATGGAGAAAGCGAAAAAGCAATAGGCAATTTTGTTCGTAACAGAAAAGAAAAAATTTATGTAGCTACCAAATGTGGAAGGCAATTAAATCCTCATATCAGTGAAGCTTATCAACCTACTATTCTACGTAAGTTTGTAGAGAACAGTTTAAAAAATATGGGGCTTGAAACACTCGACTTAATTCAGTTGCATTGCCCGCCTACGGATGTTTTTTATCGCCCTGAAATATTTGAATTGTTCGATAGATTAAAGGCTGAAGGCAAGATTAAAAACTTAGGTGTAAGTGTTGAAAGAGTTGAGGAGGCTTTGAAAGGTATTGAATACAATAATGTAACTACTGTTCAGATTATCTTCAACATGTTCAGACAAAGACCATTTGAACTGTTCTTGGATCAAGCAAAAAAGAAAGATATTGGCGTGATTGTACGTGTGCCATTGGCTAGTGGACTGCTTACTGGTAAATTCAACAAAGCTTCTTCTTTTTCAATTGGAGATCACCGCAATTTTAACCGTAATGGGGAAGCTTTTGATAAGGGAGAAACGTTTTCGGGTATCGATTACAATACTGGGTTGGAAGCAGTGGAAGCTTTAAAGACTGTATTTCCTAATCAACCAAACTTGGCACCCTTTGCTTTGAAATGGATATTACAATTTGATGCAGTTAGTTGCATTATCCCAGGAGCATCATCTCCTCAACAAGTTCAATCAAATTTACAATGTCTTTCAATCCCAGATATTACGGTTGAGCAACTAAAATGTATACAATCTATATACGAAAAGTATATCAAGCCATCGGTTCATCAACGTTGGTAATTGATTTTGGGAGTGTTTAATACGAATTTGAAACTAATTATGAAGTGGGGGCTTTTTTCTTTTCTGTGAATGCTATTTTATTGATTTTCAATTTATAGTTATACAACACTAGCTATTTTTTAAAATGTTTTTTATTATGTAATCTGCATGTACTCTGGAGTTTTCAATAAACCATTTATGCGTATTCATTCCACCACACACAACGCCCGCTAAGTAGACATTGGGTTGATTGGTTTCCATCGTTTCGGAATTGTAAGTGGGTTGCCGAACATCATCTGTAGAAAGTGTTACTCCCAATTGCTCTAGCACACTAAAGTTGGGTTTGTACCCCGTCATAGCCAACACAAAATCATTATTTATTTCTATTGTTCCTTCGGGAGTATCTACCAAAACAGAAGTAGGTGTAATACTTTTGATGGACGAGTTAAAATAAGCTTTAATACTACCCTCATTAATCCTATTAATAATATCTGGCCTTGCCCAATATTTCACCCTTGTACCAATTTCTGCATCACGAATTATCATAGTAACCTCAGCCCCCTTTCGCCATGTTTCCAGTGCCACATCAACTGCCGAATTATTTGCCCCTACCACTACAACCTTCTGAAATGCATAGTAATGCGGATCATTGTAATAATGTTTCACTTTTGGCAAATGCTCGCCTTCTACATTTAGCTGTACGGGTATATCATAGAATCCGGTGGCTACCACAATATTGTCAGCTAGATAATCTCCTTTTGAAGTGGATACAGAAAAGTTGTTTTCTGCTAATCGGTTGATGGCTTCAACAGATTCAAAAAGATTTACCTTCAATTGATGCAATTGCATAACCCTACGATAATACTCCAAAGCCTCACTCCTATTGGGTTTGGAATTGAGACTCATAAAAGGTACTCCACCAATCTCTAGTTTATCGGGAGTGGAAAAAAAAGTCATATTAGTGGGGTAGTTATAAAGGCTATTGGTGAGGCATCCCTTTTCGATGATGACATAACTAAGTCCTGCTTTTTTTGCTGCAATTCCGCAGGCCAAACCAATAGGGCCGCCACCAATGATGAGTATGTTTATTGTTTGCATGAAAGACAAAGATAAGTTTGTATTTATTAATGGTTATAGTAAACCACAATTTGAATAAACTGCCTCACTATTATTTCTTCTTCTTTGCTTTTCCTTTGCGGTTGAGACATTCTCCCTAATTATTTAAAGAAAGATTGATTAGGGCAACCTATAAACATTCCCATTGGAGCAATTATTGAGGATGACAAATTTATTTTACTGACTTTTATCATTTTACATAAACATCCCCACTCCTATTTTGCGCCGAAATAAAATTATGACTCATAAAATTGAACTAATGGCTCCTGCTGGAAGCTTCGAAGCAATGCAGGCTGCAATTGATGGTGGTGCCGACTCAGTGTATTTTGGAGTGGAACAATTGAATATGCGAGCAAGAGCTACCATGAATTTTGTGTTGGAAGACTTAGAGACCATTGCATCTATCTGCAAACAAAATAATATTCGTAGCTACCTTACCCTTAATACCATTATTTATGACCATGACATTAGCCTTATGAAATACATTGTTGATGAAGTGAAACGAACTGGGATTAATGCCATTATTGCTGCAGACCAAGCGGTTATTAACTATGCTTTTACCAAAAAAGTGGAAGTACATATCTCAACACAAGCAAACATTACTAATGCAGAAACAATTCAGTTTTATGCCCACTTTGCTGATGTGATGGTACTTTCTAGAGAACTTAGCCTGAAACAGATAAAACAAATCTGCACCACCATCAAGAAAGATAAAATAGTAGGTCCATCTGGCAAGCTGATTCAGATAGAAGTATTTGCCCATGGCGCATTGTGTATGGCTGTTTCTGGTAAGTGTTACTTGAGCCTTCACACACAAAACTCATCCGCTAATAGAGGCGTTTGTGTGCAAAACTGTCGAAGAAATTATAAAGTAATTGATCTGGAGGATGGGCACGAACTGGAGATTGATAACGAATATATCATGTCGGCAAAGGACTTGTGTACCATCAACTTTTTAGACCAATTGATAAATACAGGTGTGAAAGTTTTGAAGATTGAGGGCAGAGGTAAAGCGGCTGATTATGTGAAAACAGTTACAGCTTGCTACCGTGAAGCTATTGACAGCATTAATACTAAAAGTTATACGCCTGAAAAAGTGGAAATATGGATGAATAGACTTGAACGAGTGTATAACCGTGGCTTCTGGGGAGGCTATTATTTGGGTCAAGAGATGGGCGAATGGACAAATGCAGCAGGGTCTAAAGCAGTTACTAAAAAGATTTACCTAGGAAAAGCTTCAAACTATTTTGGAAAGACGGGTATTGCAGAATTCTTTATTGAAGCATATAGCCTAAAAGTGGGCGATAGTGTTATGGTGATTGGGCCAACAACTGGCGTATTAGAAACCTTGGTTGACTGCTTGCATGTTAATGAAGAAGGCGAAAAAGAAATGGCACAAAAAGGAGACTATTGTTCATTTAAGACTGAGAAACAAGTGCGTAACTCGGACAAACTTTACAAGATTGTGGAATCGGCAAGTTGAAGTTTAACCACAAGGAACACGATGATATAAATAGAACCCCCAAATTCCTTGTGTTCTTTGAAACCCTAATTTTCTTAGTGATAAAGCCAAATGACATACAAAAAACAACATGATAACAATAATATATCGTAGAAATAAGTGCATTGGTTGTAACTATTGCACGGAGATAGCTCCACAGAGATGGCAGATGAACCAAAAAGATGGGAAAAGCAACTTAATAGGTAGCAAGGAAAAGAAAGGTTTTTGGACAAATAAAGTTCCGGAAACCGAATTTGAAATGAACCAAAAGGCGGCATCTTCTTGTCCGGTGAAAGTGATTGAGATACGAAAAATTTAAGTTGCAGGAAAAAAAGTCAAAAGTCGAAAGTCGAAAGTCGAAAGTTGAGAGTTGGTATAATGAGGTCCCATAATATAGGTTGACGTTTTTTCTCCCACTTTCAACTTTTGTTGATAACCTCTTTAGTTAAAAAATAATTATTTCTCTTCTTTTGTTTTGTCAATGAGAAGCGTATGATGACCTTGTTCTGGGGAGCTCAAGCCATCTA
>CANFLL010000160.1 GCA_947447825.1 Chitinophagaceae bacterium
ACTACTACTGCAACTGAAACTGCAAATAATTATAGTATTTTGTTTGCAAAACCAATTACGAATTACCAATTACCAATTACTGTTTACCCGAATCCTGCTACGAGTAGTGTGATTGTGAAGGGTAGTCATATTGCAAAGATTCAGGTAGTTGACAATTTGGGAAGGGTAGTAGGTAGTCATTCATTGAGTGATGCCAATAACCCAAGCATCAATGTGGGTTCGCTATCAGCAGGAGTTTATCATTTAAGGGTTCGCACCACAGATGGTAAGGTTAACACAGTAGAATTTATAAAGAAGTAATCATAAAATGGTTAGTGTAATAGAGATTTCTGCGAATGACAATGGAGAGTAGGGGCTCTTTGTTATTTCAAAGGAATCTCCTACACCCATTAATCATTAAGTTTGTTTTCATCACTCATAATTAAAATAGATAACACATGAAAAAGAAACAACTATTACAATCTGCCTTAATGATGGCAAGTATGTTATTAACAGCTTCAGTAGTAATGGCCGCCCCTCCAGGTGGTGGTGGTGGAGCAGGTGCACCAATAGATGGAGGTATCACTCTTTTGCTAGGTGCAGGAGCTTCTTATGGCATCAAGAAATTGAGAGATAGGAGAGCTAAATAATAATTGACAATTGATAATTGAACGCCTCGAAGCAGTAATGTTTCGGGGCGTTGTTGTTTGTGGTAGGTGTCGACTTGTGTATTCTGAATACTTTTTGAGTTTTAACTTATACACCTGTTACAACAGTTGACCAAAAGTTTTAATATCATGATTAACCCAATCGGTAAATTAATTGTTTATTTGCATTTCAAATGAAGTATCCACTTATTTATATCAGCATTACTGGCATTATTCTTTCCTTGATAATTTTATTCTTCAATAAAGGATACAAATCGGCTAACCTTTATTTGGCAGGCTTTTTCTTCTCATCTTCTATATTTTCATTATCGCAGGGAATAGGATTATACAGTAACTCAGTTTCTCTAACCGCCATTTTTACAATCAATTGTGCACCTTTAGCCCTGCTCATAGGGCCATTCTCTTTTTTATATAGTAGAAGCGTAATTAGGGATAACGCTAAGTTGAGCTGGTTAGATTCAATTCATTTTGGTTGTTTCCTTATTTATTTCATTGGACTAATTCCTTATTATGCTACTAATTGGAACCACAAACTAATGCTTGCATCCATACTTATTAGCAACAATTGGCACGTTACAGAACTTAATCCGTGTGTTTTTATGCCTAGTAAAGTGTACCTAACATTAAGAATACTTCTCACTTTTGTTTATGCAATAGTTGATTGGAGGTTAATTGTAGAATACTTTTCAAAAGCATCGCCAAATAATGGTATATCAGCGGCACAAAGCAAGGTAATGAAACAATGGCTCTATTTGTTTTGTGGATTCATATCTTTTATAGTATTAAATTATGCTGTTGTTTCCTTACTTGCTTTTATGTTTCCTGTCAAAAATGTTTTTTTAGAACATGCATTTTATCCTTTAGCATTCTCCTCAATGGGCTTTGTGCTTTTAAATATGTGTCTTTTAGTTTTTCCACAGATAATGTATGGTATTCCAAGAGTAGAAACTGTATTGGTAACTGTTGATTCACCGTTTATTGAATTTGGTGTACTGGTAGAAGAAGTTACTGTGTTTGAATCTTCACAAACAATTCAGAGAGGAGACGTAATCTTAAATGAGCAAAAGCAGGAGGAAATAGAACTGAATTTTTATGAAGAAAATCAGCTTTTTGAGGAGGAGAAGCAAGACCCCAAGGCAGAGTCTAGTTACATAAAAAACCAAATTCCATTAATAGAGCTTCGCCTACTTGAGCTTATGGCTAATGAGAAGCCATATTGCGATAAAAACTTTTCAATAGTAAGCCTAGCTGCAAAGTTGCAAGTACCCATTCATCACCTCCGATACTATTTTTCTCAGTATTTAAATCAGTCATTTACTGAATATAAAAATAAATTAAGGATTGAATATGCCCAATTGTTAATTAAAGAAGGTGAGTACAATCAGCTAAGTATTGAGGGCATCGGGCAATTGTCGGGCTTTTCATCCAAGTCCAATTTCTTCGCTATTTTCAAAGCCGAAACTGGCGTTACGCCTTTAGAATACCAAAAAATTATTCAAACAGTTTCTTAGTTTTCAGAATAACTTTTACTTGTAAGAGATTCCTTTTGAATTACAGTCGAGAGTTGTGGGCATTGCCTTGTTATCAGCGTCTTGTTGTCATCCCGGAGGGATATCTTAGCACAAAGGAAACCTAATTACTTGTAAGAGATTCCTTCAGAATGACAGATGATAGTGGGGAGGTTTGAGTGAACGTCTTGTTATGATCCCTTAGGAATCTCTCTACATAAAGGGAATCTAATTACTCGTAAGAGATTTCTCCGAAATGGCAATCAAATCACAAATAAATAACCTCCAAAACAAACAAATGAGTCCTAGATTTTAAAATTCAGTACTCATTTCCTGCCCCACACAACGTTTTACTACACTAGTTTGCTATTCCAATCCCTTTTTTTGTGACTGTCTAATGTTCTAGCCTCTCCTAGTGAGACAACATTATTTTTTAGTTCATCAAAAAAAAACAGGTTATGCGATTCAAAAATGTACACAAGCGTAAGGGTAGTTGGTTGGCAGCAAGGCTGCACCAGGTAGTTTTTAAACATAGGTTATGGCTTCTCTGTTCCATGCTGCTTTTTGCTACGGCAAGCCTACAGGCACAATCGCAAACATGGATATCTCAAGTGGCAGGTGGTGGCAACAGTACTGCCGATGGAGTGCTAGCTACCAACGTTAGTTTTGTAGGATTACGAGGTGTTGCTGTGGACGCATCTGGTAATATCTATCTGGCAGATGGATCAAAAAACGTGGTGCGTAAGATAAATGTAACTACTGGTCTTATTACCACTGTTGCTGGTCAATATGGCATAAGTGGTTATAGTGGGGATGGTGGGTTAGCTACTTCAGCTAAACTGAATTCTCCTTGGAGAATTGCAATTGACGCATCCAATAATCTTTTTATCACCGATAGAAACAATGACGTTTTACGAGAAATTAATACGTCAACCGGTATCATTACCACTGTTGCAGGCAAAAGTGTTGGTGGCGTAACACTGCAATTCCCATCGGGTATTTGCTTTGATGTATCTGGCAATTTGTATTTTACGGATTACAGTGGAAGGTTATTTAAAAAAACTGTGTCAAATGGTGTCATTAGTGTAATTGCAGGTGGAGGTTCTACTATCCCAACCATTAGTGGCAATACTGCAACTAGTGCAACATTTAAATTTCTGGATGGATTGGTTGTGGATGCGTCGGGTAATGTATATTTAACAGATGCCAATGCGAATAAAATTTACAAATTTACCGCAGCTTCTGGTATGGTCAATCTTTTGGCGGGTAACGGAACTGCAGGATATACTGGTGATGGAGGGCTGGCTACCAATGCTGAGATTAATTCCGAACAAGATGTAAAATTGGACGCTGATGGCAATCTTTTGATAGCAGATTCTTACAATTTCAGAATTAGAAAAGTTGAATTATCCACTGGAATTATAAGTACCTTATATGGTGGAGGAGCTACTCTGCCAACAGCCACTCCTATTTTAGCTTCTACGGCCTACCTGGATCTTATTTTCGCTATCAGTAACTCACCAGCCAATAAGCAACTTTATACTATTAATGGAGGTTATCTGTACAAAATATTCAGCAGTAAGCCAGATAGTGTTTCAGCTTGTGGTAGCTACACTTGGCATGGCACTACCTATACCACTTCTGGCACTTATAGTTATAATGTTTCTGCAGATAGCACAGCCGTTTTAAGGTTGGTAATAAATCAAGCAACTACTTCCACCCAAACGATAACCTCAGTATGTAGATATGTTTGGAATGGTACTATCTACACAGCAAGCGGTACTTACAGTAAACTATTTGCAGGAGGAAGCAGCACGGGGTGCGATAGCACTGCTATTTTAAATTTAACCATTAATCCTGTTTCCCCATCTACCCAAACCATTTCCGCCTGTGGTAGTTATGTCTGGAATGGGACTACCTACATAGCAAGCGGTACTTACAGTAAACTATTTGCAGGAGGGAGTTATCAGGGGTGCGATAGCACGGCAATATTGAATCTGACCATCAATCATCCAACTTCTTCTACAACAGTTAGCAGTAATACAGGTAGTTACTACTGGAATGGCACTACCTACACTAAAAGTGGCACTTACACCAAAACTTTTGTGGGAGGAAGCAGCACAGGTTGCGATAGTGTGGCTACGCTAGTGCTTACCATTCACTCATTGCCACCTACTATTACTTCCTTTACGCCCAATGCGGCTTGTGTACCTGCTGGTGCCATCATACTCATTACGGGTACTAATTTGCTAGGTACCACTGCCGTAAGCTTTGGTGGGCACGCTGCCGCCTCTTTTGTGGTAAACTCTTCCACTAGCATCACGGCGGTGGTAGGTAGCGGTGTGGGTGTAGTAAAGGTAACCACGCCACAAGGCAGTGCCACCAGCAGCACCGCCTTTGCAGCAGGTAGTGGCTACACTGGGTATGCCTATATTCCCAATGCTGGCGACAACACAGTAAGCGTCATCAACTCGACCACAAATGCGGTTGCCGCCACCATCCCTGTGGGAAGTGCTCCACTTAGCGTAAGTGTAAGTGCAGATGGTACTAGGGCTTATACAATAAATCTTGGCGACAATACCGTGAGCATCATCAATACTGCAACCAACACGGTTACAGCCACTGTGACAATGGGTAATTTTTCTTTTTTTATAGCTGCAAGCCCTGATGGCAAAAAGGTATATACATCAGATTATGGTTTAGAAACGGTAAGTGTTTTAAATACTGTCACCAATACGGTAGAAGCAACAGTGAGTGTTGATGCAGGGGCTACGGGCATAACGGTTAGCCCCGATGGAACAAGGGTATATGTTTTCACCTCTGCTAATAATAAGGTGGCTGTCATAAATGCTATCACCAATGAAATTATTGCCAAAGTAGGTGTAGGTAATATTGGTGAAGGGCAAACTTCCTTGGCTATTAGTCCTGATGGTCTTTTTGTTTATGTTACCAATTATGCCGACAATACCATTAGCATCATCAGTACTGCCACAAATACCGTGGTGGCTACCGTGCCGGTAGGGAATGGTCCTCAGGGGATAAGTGTTAGTCCAGATGGTACAAAAGTAGTTGTAACAAATACGGGCGATAACACGGTAAGCGTACTCAATACCACTACCAATACCGTGGTGGCAACCATTGCCATTGGTAGTAGTGAACAGAGTATTAGTTTTACGCCTGATGGCGCAAGTATTTATATTACCAACCCAAATGAGGGAACGGTAACCGTAGTGAACACAGCCACCAACACCGTAGTTTCCACCATTACAGTAGGGAGTTCTCCTCTTGCGTTTGGTAACGGTAATTTTATTGCCAATGTGCCTACCACTTGCCCAGTACCTAACTACACCTGGACAGGGGCTGTATCTTCCGATTGGAGCGTGGCAGGCAACTGGACAAACAATGTGTTGCCTTCCGCTACCAGCGATGTAATCATACCAGCAACCACAAATGAGCCGATAGTCAATACTTCAATAACGGTTAATAGTATCACCATCATTACTGGTGCTATCCTAACCAACAATGGTACTATCAATTTTGCTGGAAACTTCACCAATAATGGCAGTTTCACGAGTGGTAGTACAAGTAAGGTGGTATTGGCAGGTTCTGGCATATTAACTGGCAACACCACATTCCGTAACCTAGAAATTCAAGGAACATACAATGTGGGTACTACTTCTGCTGATAAGATTTCGGTAACGGGCATCTTGAAAAAGACAAGTGGCACTTTGACTACTAGCGATAAACTTATCTTGGTTTCTACGGCAAAAGGATCTGCTTTGATTCAAGAAAATGGTGGTTCATTAGTAGGTAAAGCAAGCATTCAGCACTACACAAGTGGAAGCTATGGTTACCATCATTTCAGTAGTCCTGTTAGTGGTGCAACGGTTAGCAGTTGGTCAGGGTCTTTCCCAATCACTGGTGCAAACAATGCAACTGCTTGGGTGGC
>CANFLL010000161.1 GCA_947447825.1 Chitinophagaceae bacterium
ACACTTGGGGTGACATTTGTAGAAACAGTTTCGGTTATAGAATTACTGTTTGCTGTATTTGCAGTTTGGCAAACATTATTTGCGGTTAATACACAAACAATTACATCATTATTTGTAGGAGAATAAGTGTAGGATGATGAAGTGGCACCACTGATTGCTATGCCGTTTTTCTTCCATTGATAAGCTGGCGATAAACCTCCATTAGTGGGTGTAGCAGAAAAAGTAACGGCAGTGCCAGAACAGATAGTGCCGCTTGGGCTTGCAGCTATCACCACACTTGGGGTGACATTTGTAGAAACAGTTTCGGTTATAGAGTTACTGTTTGCTGTATTTGCAGTTTGGCAAACATTATTTGCGGTTAATACACAAACAATAACATCATTATTTGTAGGAGAATAAGTGTAGGATGATGAAGTGGCACCACTGATTGCTATGCCGTTTTTCTTCCATTGATAAGCTGGCGATAAACCTCCATTAGTTTGTGTGGCAGAAAAAGTAACGGCAGTGCCAGAACAGATAGTGCCGCTTGGGCTTGCAGTTAACACCACACTTGGAGTGACATTCGTAGAAACAGTTTCTGTAATAGTATTACTGTTAGCTGAATTTGCAGTTTGGCAAACATTATTTGCGGTTAATACACAAACAATAACATCATTATTTGTAGGAGAATACGTATAGGAAGGATCAGTAACACTACTTATGATTGTGCCGTTTTTCTTCCATTGATACATTGGGCTTGAACCACCATTTATTGAAGTAGCTGAAAAAGTAACACTACTACCTTCACAAATAGACGTTGCCGATGCAGTTATTGAAATAGATGGAGTGACTTGAGTACAATAATTAAACCCTACAATACTTTTTGAACTATCTATATTAGCTACAGTAATGCTTCCACTAGCACCATTACCAATGATAGCTGAAATAGTATTATCGTCTATCACAGAAAAAGATAAAGCAGCTACACCCCCAAAACTAACAGCATAAGTGCCTGTGAATCCAGATCCCTTTATGAAAACGGTGCTGCCATTTGATGCAGTTGTAGGGCTGAAGGAAGTAATAGAAAGCGGATTGGAATAGGTTACTTTTCTTATTCTGTTATTGTCATGATCTGCAATGTAAAGATTTCCTTCGGCATCAAAACATAAGCCATAAGGGCTTTCAAGCATTGCACTAGATGCATTACCACCATCGCCACCATAACCATAACTGCCATTTCCCACAACAGTTGAAATTTTTCCATTTGTATCTATCTTTCTAATGCAGTAATTAAGTTCATCACTAAAGTATATATTCCCTTTTAAATCGATAGCAATACCGTAAGGGGAATTGAGCCCAGCATTGGTAGCCAGTCCGCCATCGCCAGTATATGAGTAAGTTCCATTACCAGCAATGGTACTTATAATTCCATTTTTATCAATCTTTCTTATAACTGAGTTTTGATAGTCTGTAAAAAGAAGATTACCTGAATTATCAATGGCAATACAGGCTGGATAGTTAATGGTTGCTTTTGTTGCTAGGCCACCATCACCACTATAACCAGCAGTACTATTGCCCGCAATAGTGGTGATTATACCATAAGTATCTACTTTTCTAATTCTTTGATCCGACCAATCTGCAATATATATATTCCCAATAGAATCAACCTGAATGGCATTAGGAAAAGCCAATTGTGCAGAAGTAGCCAATCCTCCATCACCCAAACCTAAAGTGCCACCACCTGCAACAGTGGTAATATTACCAGCAATATCTACTTTTCTAATACAAAAATTATTTCCATCGGATATAAATACATTTCCTTTGGAATCCAATGCAACTGAATTAGGGCCATTCAATTGTGCAAGTGTTGCTTTTCCTCCATCTCCACTAAAGCCATTGTTACCCGTGCCAGCAAAAGTGCTTATGATGCCGTTCTTGTTAATTTTTCTAATCTTATTATTCCATGTGTCGGCTATGTACTTATTTCCATAGGCGTCAACTGCAACACTAGCAGGCACAAACAGTTGGGCAGATGTAGCCAATCCGCCATCGCCAGCACTTCCTTGTACACCATTACCAGCAATAGTGGAAATAGTCTGGGCATTAGCATTTAAACAGCACAAGAAAACTAGCAAGAATAGAACGATAAAGAACGGATATTTGAATGTACTCATACACATTATTAAGTTAAAATGTTATCGATAGTTTTATTTTGGCTTCTTTTACCAATTTTATGGATTAAATACAACACCACAAACAATACTGGCGACAATGGTTGTTGTAGTAGATGCATTTTGTAAGGACTAGCCCATCCCCACCAATGATACCCTATGCTATAACCAATAAATGCAATAATAGTAATTGAATAAATGAGTAGCCACAACTTTGTAAGCCAACCTGTGGCAAGCTTTTTCCAATATAAATATCCTACAATACAATTCATTAACATTAATAGGGTTACCGACAATTCATTAAATTGACTAAACAATTTCATCTCAATTACCATTCCCCCTGAGATGTACGATAATAAAATAACAATAAACACAATCACAGTTCTATTTGGTCTGAATCTTTTCTCTTTCATTTAAAAATATTACCCAAAATAAAAAAATGAAAACATATACAATGGTTGTAAAAGCATAATGGTGTGCAAAGTCTGTCCATTCTGGCTTATTAAGGTTTAGCCATACCAGTGCATAACAGCGTGCAACGTTTATTACAAAAATAAAAGCGATACCAATTAAAGAGAATATACCTTTTCTGACATAAGAGCCTGGCGCACAAAAAAGAAACCCTAAATAAAGGACAAATAAGTTTAATCCATTACAAGGATGCCAAATTCCTAGTGCATATTCATTATTATAATTAATAGTTTGAGCAATTGAATTAGGATTTGATTCATGCACTTTCGGAGTCATAGTAAAACCCTCCCCATAATATCTATTAAGCGAATTGGTGATAGCCTGAGTGGTCACTTTCGTTAACCAATTATCTACCCTAGAGTCAGGTTTAAGAATTGGATAGTATAAGCCACACCAAATTGTTAAAATTAGTATCCCCCTAATTGCAAAATGCTTTACTGTAGACGGCAACTGTTTCCATTCTTGAGAAATATATTTGACAATTCCTTCTTTCTTCAAATCAGCATCCATAGATTTATTATTATATTAAAGTGATGAAAGCAAAGAAAACACAATAAGGTGAAAATTTTAATTTTAAGTTACAAATTTCAAGAAACAGTTCACTTGTCATGAATGCATTATCTAGTATTATTAATAAGGGATTTCAGTAATTTCATTACCCTTTTCAGCAACCGCCTTTTGATTCAAACAGCGTCTTTTTTTGGCAAGTTGCAGTAATTATGTGAAATGGGAACTTGTTACCATTGGATGCCTCTACTCTTACCGCCTTACCATCAACGGCAACAACGTCACTAGTTGTTTTTGTGGTAATTCCATTTACCGAATTTCTCAAACATTCACTAAATGTTTCAGAATCCAAGACGCAAAAAAAAGATTGCTTATGGCATCATTCGATGGCATTTTTTTGAAAGTGTAGAACTCTTGAAACCAATCCTGCTTTAAGCGACCTTATTCGGCAATGGCAACCCAGTATTATTTCCAAACATTGCTGATATGACTGTTAAAATATAGATTTCAACTAATGGATAGATAATATTCCCTTTTGAGGTTCTGCTGGAGTCATTCAATGAGGCGAAACATTCTGTGAAATATTGTTGTGTAAATCGGGATCTGTTGGTGGCCAGTTCTTTTATATGGCAGACCATCTACTACAGGCTATAAAAATAATATTTCAGCATCTTTTTAAAAGCATTTTCCCTGAGCAGCTGAAGGGCTACCATCAGTTTCGTTCAACAGGTTTTTCATTGCATGCCCTGCGTGCGCAACGAAAACCTAGTTGTTGATAGTAGAGCCGTATTAAAGTTTTTCAATTTCTTCACTAGTAAGCCCTGTTAATTTTGCAATATCCAATACAGAAAGCCCCATTGATTTAGCTTGTTTTGCAATTTCTATTTTCCCTTCTATTTTCCCTTCTATTTTCCCCTTTATTTCCCCTTTCTTCTCGGCAAACTCAATCCTGCCTATTTCGTCACGTTCCTTTATTGAGGCTCTTTCATAGTCCTCCAATTCCTGCTTTGTCCAATTTTGCTTGTCTGCTTCCGTATAGGCTTCTTTTAATCCTTCGTCTTTTACATTTTCGGGTATCAAACTCAAGTTCTCTGCATTCTTGATGAAATAAGTCCATTGGTCTATACTGCTTTCCAATTGTTCAATAGTCTTATTAAACTTCGGCAATTCAATAAAGTTGAATTCAACATCCGCTATGACCTGTTCTTTGGTTTCAATATCCAAAACCTTATGTCTGCTGAAATAGTTTGGATTCTGTCCTATTTCAAACTCAAGGATTCCAATGAAATATACAGGTTTCAACTTGTGGTATTCAACTCCTTTGTCAATTTGTGAAACATAGCTTTGTGAAGTGTAGTAAAGTATCCTTTTATGAAAAAAATCGAATTCGGCAATTTGCATTTCCACTATGAAAACATTCCCTTTTTCGTCCTTTGCCTTAACATCAACAATTGTGGATTTTCCTCCACTAAGTTTGCCCAATTGATATGGGTTTGTTATTTCAACATCAACAACTTGCTCATTCTTGGGGAAGTCAATAACAGCGTTCAAGAATGAAATCAGCGACTTTTTCTTGTTTTCATTCCCAAATATTTTTCTAAATGCTATATCATTAGTTATATCTACAAACTTCATGGTACAAATTTAACAGGAATTATCTACGTTTGAGCTTTACGGAAGTTCCGTTTTGGCATAACGCACTAAGAATGAGTGTTTGGGAAGGGGCTTGACAAGAATGTTACCTCTAACGATGTGAATTATGCTTACTTTTTGTTCCATTGCTTAATCCTTGCTCAATTGTCCCAAAATGTTAGGCCCGAAACTACTTCCTAAAAAGTACAATTGCTTAGTTACTTCCGTCTGCAATCACTTTCATAAACACTTTTGTTGGCTGCTGCCCAAGTTAGTAAACTGTCTTAATTAATTTGTCTGTACCTTCTATTAATTCATCAACATCGTCTTTCGTTGGCTCTTTGTCTTTATTATGTCCGCATAAATTTCTTAAATCACCAAGTCGTTGTATGAATCTCCAATTTGAAATCTCAATTATATTGTCTGATTTTAAATTGTCATTAAAGTCGGAAATAGTAGGATGCTTTTTTGTAATCGTCACATTATGATTCGCACAAACTTGCGATAAATGTTTCTCAATAATGACTCCACAAATAACACCCGCAGCCCTATAAAAGCCTTTCTTTGTAAGTTCTTTTGATACTTCTATTTCTGTGTCGAAAAAATCAGCCTGTAATAATTGTTTTATGTCTAAAAGTGAACTTGTAAATCTTTTTTCAGCAGATGCTAATATTTGGAATTGGTTACCAAATCTCATGGAAACGGCTGCCATATCGTTAAATGGCTTTTCTCCATAAAACAAGTCAACAGCAACTCTTTGACCCTTTAACCAATCTTGAATATTATATGTGGTTGCAGAAATGTCCTTTCGCTTATTGTCACCTTTATACAACTCATTAAATTCGACTAATCTGTCTGGAATTAGTAATTTAATAACTGCTATTGCTTCTGTATACCAACCCTGATAATTTGTTTCAAAATAATTATTCAACTTTTTTCTGATTTCTAATTCATCTTTATCAAGTTTTTTTAATTGTTCTACATTGTAACTTCTATACTTAAAATCTTCGGCAATTAACTTCCCTCTGTTAAGCAAGGATTTTAAGTCTTCTTTATATTTTGTGAGATTATTCATACTATTTTGTTGTCGAAATGGGTAGCAGCTAACGAACGGGTATTGAGAATGTGGCAGGTCACGAATGTTCCTTCCGTCCACCACAAATGCTTAATTCCTATTCTAAAAGCCAAATATAAGAACTGAAGTTCAATAGCAATCTGCTGAAACAAAAGTCAAATGAAATCACAAATGCTGAATTTATTCCGTCTGCCTGCCATATTTGCAATACTGATGTTATGGGGCTGACAAACTACGCTTCGATACGTCCGTA
>CANFLL010000162.1 GCA_947447825.1 Chitinophagaceae bacterium
AAACGCATCGCCTTAAAATCAGCTTCGGCAACGGTACGAAACAATGGTTTTACTACTGAAGTTAAATAAGCGATTTTGTCTGGCGAGAGATTTACCCAAAAGTTTTCATCTTCCAAACGTTGTAATTCAAATTTGGCATCCAATATTACAATCGAGTTTTGAGGGAGTGTTTCAATTTGTTTTTTCAACTTCTCCACTTCTTTGGCAATAATTTCTTTTTCAGAAAGTTCGATTGCTTTTTCAATCTTTTCGAGACGTACACCAAATAATCGAACAGGCAAAGGAATTTGAGGTTTCAACTCTTTGCCTTTAGGATTTAGCTTAAAATATTCGAAGTTATCCCAACAATCCAATATCAAGAAGGCATCCTTTTGTGTACACCAAGGCTTCATTTTAGCAGGTTCCAATAAACGGGTACCCCTTCCTATCATTTGCCAGAATTTGGTATAACTATAGACAGGTTTTGCAAAAACAAGATTAGTGAGTTCTCGTATATCAATACCTGTGTCCAACATATCAACACTCAAAGCCACCCGAGGCATATCATTATTTGTAAATTGGTCGAGCAGTCCACCCTTGCCATACACACGTGGGTCGTCGCTGATAATTACTTTGGCAAGTTCGCCTTTATACTCAGGGTATAGAGAATCAAATATTTCCTCCATCCTACGTGCATGAGCTTTTGTGGCACAAAAGAAAATGGTTTTGCCTGGTAGTACACCATTTGCATCCTTGATGGATTCCTCCATAAATTCTCTAACAATTAATGCATTTGTCCCTTTATTTATAACCTTTTTTTCAATCTCTGTACCCTCATAATTTATTTCTTCCACCTCTTTTCCTTCGAGTATGAGGTTCTTTTGGTCTTCTAGGGTAATTGTTCTTTTATTGATGCCCTCGACCTGAAACTTTGTTTTAATCTTCATCACCTGAAAATTACACAAGTAGGGAGGGATATTATTGACAGCTTCTTCGTAGGAATAGGCAAAAGTGGGTATGCCATCCTCTACATCAAACAGGTTGAAAGTATTATGATCAATTACATCAGTAGGTGTGGCAGTAAGACCAAGCGTGATGGTATTGAAATAATCGAGTACCTCTTTATAGGTATTATAGATACTCCGATGACTTTCATCAACCACTATCAAATCGAAAAAATGAGGTGAAAGGGATTTACTTTCATTTCGGATGATATTCAGCATAGTTGGATAGGTGGAAACATAAATTCGCCTATCTGTAGCTATTTCTTTTTCACCTTGCTTAGGCCATCTAGGTTCATTTGGCAGATGCTCTTTAAAGGCATCGAGAGCTTGGTTTTGCAAGGCAATTCTATCCACCAAAAACAATACTTTTTCTGCCCATCCTGCCCGCATTAAAGCATCAACCAAGGCTATGCAAGTTCTGGTTTTACCTGTTCCTGTAGCCATTACCAACAAAAACGACGTTTCCGTTTTTCAATGGCTTCCATTACAGCCCTTATGGAACTTATCTGATAATCGCGACCTGCAATTTTGGTATTGATTAATTCTCCTGCTAAAGGTTTACGAGCTTTACGGATGTATTGAAAGCGCTCCAAATCGTCGCGTGTAGGAAATCCATAGACTTTTTTGGGGGGATAGTTGTCAAGATCCCAAAAGAAAATATCGTGACCATTGGTATAAAAACAAAAAGGCAATTCTCCGCCTTTTGTTCGTTTGATATTGTGGCAATATTGTTTGGCTTGTTCTCTACCGATTGCCGCATCGGCACAAGATTTTTTGGCTTCAACTACTGCAAGGGGTTTTCCATCTCTACCTAACAACACATAATCGCTGAACTGATGCCCCCCATACTTTGTAGTAGATTCCTTTGCTTTATTAGGGTCAACAAGAATATCGAACTCCTCCATTACTTGAGATAAATCACCCACAACCCAACCAGCCTCTTTGAGGCGTTTGTCGATGATTTCCTTTCTAGTGAGTTTTTCGTTTTTCAAAATGAACCTATTGAAATTTTTAAGCTTTGTGTAAAATAGTAAGGGGTAAAGAAAAGCAATTTGAAGTAATTAATCACTTTTAATGAAATAATAATTTATTAGAATACACTAAATAATGTTATTGACCGCTCTTTAGGGATTTATTTTATGTATTACCATCATTTGTTATAAGGTTCAATGCCATCTGGGGTGCTAGGTATCAGGTATCATAGTATCAAAACCCCTAGACAAATGATACCATGATACCAAACTACTAAAATGGGGCTTCTTCGTCTTCTTCGCCTGAATATGTGTAATTAATGGGTGCATAAAAGTTTTTCGCTTTTAAGACGCATTGATATGCGTCTCTACATTCGCAACATAATTTATAAAGCGAAAAACTTTTATGCGCCCTAATTAATAGGGTTGGTTGAATGATAAATACTGTTATTTGCGGAACTAGTATCAAGTATCATGGTATCAAAACCCCTAGAGAAATGATACCATGATACCAAACTACTAAAACGGGGCGTCTCCGTCTTCTTCGCTTGAATAAGTGTCAGTAATAGGATTGGTTAAACGGTAGCTACCATTGCAATCGACAATGAGGTCTAGCTTTTTCAGGTTCACGTGTGCTCTCTTTGCTGTGGCGACACTTTTACCTGTGATATCAGAATAGCTTTTTACAAAACTGCTGTAAGAAAGGATTTTGCTTCCAAATATTTCATCGGCAATAGATGCTAGTTCGGAATACTTTTCTTCTTTTTTACCTGTATCTGGTGCTGTGCCCAACTCGGAAGTAGCAACTAATTTGCCTGTATTGGTGAATAGGAAAGTTTCTTCGGAGAAGTCCAGCACAATTGAATTTTGTTTGTACTCACGCGGACAATAATTGCCTTTGACTACGGTAAAATACCTTGTATTGTCTTCGCCTTCGGACAGTTGAATGCCCAAACGTACTTTTTGCATTAGTCCGGCACCGCCCTGAATGTGTTCTTGTCCCGGGGCTTGGCGGTATGCGCCCTTGTTGATGTGGTGAACAAAAAGAATGAGGCAATTATGCTGTTTGGCAATTTTGTCGAATATTTTCACGGTATTACGCATTGCCATATTGTTATTGTTGTCGCCACCTTTGAAAATATCTCCGAAACTATCCACCACTACCAGATCCGCTGGAGCTTCTGTTAATTGAATGTCTAGTTCTGACAATACTTCTTCCTGTTCCATGGTATCACCAAAGATGAAACGCAAGTTTTCTTTAGGCTCTTGGTTCAACCCTTTCATTTGTTTATTCATCAGGTACCTAGTATCTTCCAGATTATCTTCCGTAGCTACATAAATGGCTCTGTTGTAAATTGGTGTTATCTCGAAATCTAGAAAGTTGGTTAGTCCGCAAGCTATCTGAATACACAATTGTCTTGCGAACTGACTTTTACCTGTGTCTGGTTTGCCAGCCAAAACAGCTGTACCCTTTTGTGGCAGAATAGGAGACATGAGATATTGAGGCTCCATATTGCCAGTGGCCATCAGCTCCACTGCATTATAAACGACCTTTGGACCAGGTGTTACAGCTTCTGGATTTGAAATAATTGCAGCTTCCAATAGTTGGTTAAGTTCTACGAGTTCACCATTGCTTGCAAAAAAGTCCGAGATGTCTTTTCCGTAGTTGGGTATTGTAGGTAAGGTAACAAGGTGAAAGCTATGTGTAGTAGCTAAGAGAAGGGATTGTTTTATCCCAGTTGCGTCATTGTCGTAAAGAACCATTATTTTACTAAAACGAAGCTTCAATTTATCTGCCAAATCATTTTCAAGATTAGCTGTCTCACTATTCAATGTAATAGCATTGAATCCTCTGGCAGCTAAAGACATTACATCTTTTTCACCGCCGGTGATAATTAGTAATTCTGCTTTTTGTGGCAACTGTTGCCATCCAAAAATATAGTTTGGTTCTTTGGTACCAACATATTGGAAGCGATAGCGTTTTTCGTCTAATGGCTTGTACAGTTTTAACCAGGTATCATTGGTGTATGCAAAAATGAATTTCTCAGGAGAGCTTTTAATTGTGTATGGTTTGCCGTCTTTGCTTTCTGTATTTACTTCATCAATTGCTACGACATTGTATCTACCTAAAGTTTCGGCTGTTATACCATATTTCTGCCAATAGGCTGATTCAGCGGCCGTTAACGGTCTCTTTTTGACGCTGAATTTGAGTTGTGGAATTTCAAGCTGAGAAGCGGTTTTGAGATTAGTAACTTTTTGAAGGAGTTTGGATATTTTAATAGTCGGTTTTGAATGAACCTGTTTAATTAATGGTATAGCAACCCCTTCTAACAACAGGCAAAAATCGGAATTGATTTTTGCAAGTGCATCAGGGAATGACAATTTGAAAAGGTTGATGACCAGATCGAAACAACTGCCGTCTTCATCTGTAGCAAAATCTTTGTACTTCCATTCATGACTGGGAAGCGAAGGGAAGATATTGAAAGACGGCGTTTGTTGCTTGTCGGCTATGAATGGATTACAAATACTTTTGCCAGCTATCAAGCGACCAGTATTGTGATAGGGCTGCAGATAAAAAGAGAGAATATCATAGCTTGATACCTTAGCGAGTATTGCTTCTTTACTAATAGACATTTGCCAAGAATTATTTCTTAAATGCTTTGTTGTAATGCTTGTTTAATAAAGCTTCTACATCGGAAAGGCGGTAGTAGATTTTATTGCCTACCTGCGAGAAAGAAATAATGCCATTGTCCCGATAATGCTGTGCGGTCCTTTTAGAGATTTTTAGCAACTTCATCAACTCGAGGTTATCGAGCCATTGTTCTTTTGGTTCTTTTTCTCTTGCATCAAGTCTGTTATTGATTGCTTCGATTTTCTCAACTATTTGAGTGAATGCCTCTGACTGAATTGTTACTACTTCCATTTTTTAAATTTTACAGTGTATTTGAAATGTTTATGCTGTAAAAGTGGGTAGAATGGTGAAGCCAGAACAGTTACATACGGTTATATAACCCAAGTTGAAACCTTGTGCTAGAGTGGGTTTTAGGTAGATAAATTTATTTGAATTTCTTTATTTCAGCCAAGATAGTATAACAATGTTTTTCCCAAAAGTCGGCAGCCTTGCTATCTGGTTGATTAAAGAGGATGCGAAGCTTGTCGGTACTGATACCTTCTTCTTTTGATTGCTTGGTCTCGAAGTTTGCGGAAATGAAACGAAGTAGTTCTGCCTCAGAATTTATGTTGAAAATACCTGGCTTTAAATCGCTGAGCATCTTGAAAAGAAGTGCTAGCTGAGGCACTGATAAATTGGTTTTGAGTCTGAGTTTTTCTATTTCAGGGATATAAGTAATTGGGTTAAGTTCCTCCATCTGTTCTGCCAAGAATCGATGTATTCGGATAAGAGAGTTAGAAAAATAGAAATTGAAATATAATAGTTGAATCTCGTGCCATTGTTTGTTATACTCTAATCAATGTCGTTAAGTTAAGGAATTTTTGATTGATTTTATTACTTTTGTCACTTGAAAAAAAGTTGTAGGATTATAGGGGTAATTTATTAACACATATAAATACGAATCTGGATGACGAAGATTTTAAACGCCGTAACACCCACGGCT
>CANFLL010000163.1 GCA_947447825.1 Chitinophagaceae bacterium
CAACAAGTACAACCAATGCGAGCATCTGTGCAGGAAGTAGCTATATTTTCAATGGAACAGCTTACACAATAGCGGGAACTTATACAACCCACTTAACTAACGCAGTAGGTTGCGATAGTGCTGCAACTTTAGTATTAACGGTAAAATCACTTAGTACTTTAACAACCAATGCAAGCATCTGTGCAGGAAGTACTTATACTTTCAACGGAACAGCTTATACTACGGCAGGAACTTATACAACCCACTTAACTAACGCAGTAGGTTGCGACAGTGCTGCAACTTTAGTATTAACGGTAAAATTACTTTCAACAAGTACAACCAATGCGAGCATCTGTGCAGGAAGTATTTATACTTTCAATGGAACAGCTTACACAATAGCGGGAACTTATACAACCCACTTAACTAACGCAGTAGGTTGCGATAGTGCTGCAACTTTAGTATTAACGGTTAAATCACTTTGTACATCAACAACCAATGCGAGCATCTGTGCAGGTAGTAGCTATACTTTCAACGGAACAGCTTATACTACAGCAGGAACTTATGTTTCGCATCTAACTAACGCAGTAGGTTGCGATAGTGCTGCAACTTTAGTGTTGAGTGTTAATTCTTCAACAAATTCGATAGAATCAATTGTGATAAAAAATAGTTACCCTTGGCATGGTGCGAACTATACTAAAAGTGGTGTTTATACTTTTGATAGCCTCAATAAGGCAGGTTGCGATAGTTTGATGACATTGAACCTAACGATTATCCCTACAACATTAGTTAATATTTGGACAGGAGCAACTTCTTCAAATTGGTTTGAAGCAAGTAACTGGTCAATTGGTGTGCCGACTAATACCATTGGGGCAACCATACCTGCTGCACCAGCTAATCAACCCATTATCATTGAAAGTGGAATAGCCTCTGCTGATAGTTTGGTTATAGAAAGTGGCGCAAAACTTACCAATTATGGAACGCTTACTTTGAATGGCAACCTTTCCAATTCCGGTAGGTTAGTTAATGGTAGAGGTAGCAATGTGGCACTTGAAGGAGTGGGGTTCATTAATGGTATCGACACATTTGCTAATCTAGAGATAAAAGGCAATTATAGTGTGGGTGCATCTAGTAAAGACAAAATATATGTTACAGAGAAATTAATAAAGACAAGTGGCTCATTAACCACTGGTGATAAGCTAACCTTGGTTTCTACTGGAACAGGTTCTGCCTTGATTCAAGAAAATGGAGGTTCATTAACAGGAAAGGCTACCATTCAACATTTCACCAGTGGTGCTTATGGCTATCATCATTTTAGTAGCCCAGTAAGTGCTGCTTCTGTGAGCAGTTGGTCTAGCTCATTTCCAATTATTGGTGCAAACGGTGTAGGTGCTTGGACAAGCAAATGGGGAACATTACAATTATATAACGAAGTGTCAAACACTACTTCTGTGTTAGATTCTGGATATTATAACTACACTTCTTTATCTGGCGCATTGATACCGGGTAAAGGATTCACCGCTTGGTTAAACAAGCTGCCAACCCTTAGCACTTTCGGTACTCCTAATAGTGGTACAATTACAATTCCTGTTACTCGTACTGCAGGCTTTAATGCTCCTCGTGGTTGGAACCTTGTGGGGAATCCTTATCCTAGCCCTATTAGTTGGACGGCCTTGAAGGCAATTAATCCTGGTTTGTTTGCTGATGCTTCTTGCTACTTGTGGAAGTCAACAGGTGGTAAGAATGGGGTATGGCAAGAGTTTAATGGTACGGCAAGCATTAACGGTGCTGGAGACATTATCAACTCCTCGCTTGGTTTCTTTGTGTATGTGAATGCTAGTGGTACGCTTACTTTCGATAACTCAGTAAGAAACTACAGTACTTTGTCTCCTGTAATATTCGGGAAAAGTGCAATTAATAATTTAATAAGGATTTCTGTAAACGATAATGTAAGTGGCGAATCTGATGAAGCAATTACTTATACAAGCTTTGCAGCATCAACTTCCAGAAAGATGCTTCAACCATTAGAAGCAACTAACCCAACTATTGCTTTCAGCGTTAATGGAGCAAAAGCATCTATCAATACCTTGAAGGCAATTGATAGCACAACCGAATTGCAATTGGTAATCAACACACCAATTGTAGGAAGCTATACATTAAAATTTGACATCAATAACACAACTCTTCCAGTGTATTTGAAAGATGCAGTTACGGGTACTTACACCGATGTAAAAACAACTCGTGACGTAGCAATTATCACAACATCAACTGAAACAGTAAATAGGTTTAGTGTTGTGTTTGCAAAAGCAATTCCTGACAACGAATACCCAATTACTGTTTATCCCAACCCTTCAAGTGGAAGTGCAACAGTAAAGGGTAGTCATATTGCAACTATTCAGGTGATAGACAATTTGGGAAGGGTAGTTGGTATCCATTCATTGGGTGATGCTAATAACCCAAGCATCAATGTGCGTACGCTTTCAACAGGAACTTATCATTTCAGGGTTTGCACCATAGATGGCAAGGTGAAAACGATTGAATTTATAAAGAAATAAAATTTATTACGAACTATCAATAACGAATTACAACTTTAACCCCGTAATTCGAAATTTGAAATTCGTAATTATTACACTCACAATGAAAATTAGATTAAAGATGAAAAAAACACAACTTTTACAATCTGCCTTTATGGCGGCAAGTATGTTATTAATGGCCTCGGAAGTAATGGCTACCCCTCCAGGTGGTGGTGGTGGTGCAGGTGCGCCAATTGATGGAGGCATCACACTTTTGTTAGGAGCTGGAGCTTCGTATAGTATTAAAAAATTGAGAGATAGAAAGTCGAATTAATTGTCAATTGATTCTTATCAATTGACTAAATGTATACAAAACCAAAACAGACAAAGATTACGGTGCAGTTCTGCGTGGGGTGGGGCTGCACTTTTTGTTTTGTACTTTAATGACGAAAAGATGGGAAGTAAAAAAGTGAAATTTATTTCATTCTACCTACTTACCGGTTATAAAAAACATAAACCAAAGTTATTATGTCAACAATTTTGATTAGTTGAGGGCAATGTTCTCTTATAAAGTTTGATGTTAGTTAACGTTAGTTTTGGATGTTATTATTAAAAAATAAGTGGAAAAACAATAAAAA
Source organism: Chitinophagaceae bacterium (assembly GCA_947447825.1). Lineage (GTDB taxonomy): Bacteria > Bacteroidota > Bacteroidia > Chitinophagales > Chitinophagaceae > Parasediminibacterium. The sequence continues at coordinate 3,128 of CANFLL010000163.1, forward strand.
AGCTGTTGTATCCGTTATACTATAAAGGTTTTTCCATGTTACTACAACCATTAAAATTAATTTAGGTTTTTTGTCAAGTTGATGATTTCGTTAATAGTCTTGCGCGTTATGTTGATACACCTATTTTAGGGGTTCCCAGTCCCCATTCCGTAAACAAGACAAGATTAAGTAATTCTGAAATTATAACCATTGAAATCCTTTACCACCTGAGTGGTTACAAGTGTTTTGAATATTACTATACCCAAGCCGTTGAAAAGGGATGCTTAAGGGAATATTTCCCTGATGCACCTAGTTACAGCAGGTCTATTTATTTGAAACCAAGGATTTTACCGATGATGGTTTTGTATCTTCAGTGTTGTCGTTGTTAAGGGATGCTTTGTGGTTTGTGTTACGCCGATTCTACCACTATCAAGGTTTGTAACAATGGGCGAATAAACAATAACAAAGTGTTTAAGGGCAAAGCGGAAAAAGTTCAATGGGATGGTTTTTTAGATTCAAATTGTTTTTGGTCGTGAATGCTTTTGGGGAAATCGTAAAGGTTATGTTTAACAAGGGTAATATTGCAGATAACAACACGGAAACAATGTTGAAGCTGTTTGATAACCTAAATGGATTGGCATTTGCAGATAAAGGCTTTATTAACCAAAAGGCGTTTGAGGCATTGTTTAAAAGTGCTATTCAAGTAATAACTGGTATCAAAAGTAATATGAAAAATAAGCTGATGCCAATTAATCATAAGTTGTTACTCAGGAAAAGGGGTATGATAGAATCGGTAAATGATATTTTAAAAACAGTTTGTGACATTGAACATACTAGTCATAGAAGTCCAGTAAATGCAGTCTTGAACATATTTGCAGGAATATGTGCATATACATTTTTAGACCGATTCCCGTCTATTTTTACTAAATAACATCCAAAACTCACGTTAGTTAGTGAATTCAATCATAAAAGCATTGCTTAGTACACTTACTCCAGCAGCATTGGTAGTGTAATAATAAAGATAATATTTAGTACCAGAAACTAAGTTACTCCAATGTTTTATTCTTTGTTCCGTCATATTGTACCTAATTCGAGGATATGTTCCTGCTTGAAAATCGAAAGTGCCTTCCATGAAAGTATATGTAGATGGCAATACTGAGCCTTCTACTAGTATGGCACCATACTTAGAAGCATTTTCTACTACACCACTTTCGGTTATCATTGCATTTCCACCGCTCCTTGCAAAAGCAAGACCTTTAGCTTGTTTAGGAATTGTTCCACTAGATTTCACTTTACGTTCAGTGAAACCACATTCATCTATCATTGCCTGAGAGATAATAGGAAAATCATTTACATAACTCGACAATTTATCAAGTATAACCACCATTGCGGCTCGTTTTTTTGTGTAAGCACCCTTACTTCCTGTTCCGCCAGTAATGTAGTCACTACTAGCACTTGTGAAAGCATCCTTAGCAATAACATAATCTGCTTTTGTAACAGGGGGTGTCTTGAAATCATCAGTGGCAACATACAAACCATTGAGAACACCTGTAATTATCTTTACAAAAGCTTCTTTAGTACATCTGCGATAGTTTGAAATAACCTGTAATCTTTGCATGATAAATTTTATTTTTTAATTATTTCTTTCAAAGTTATTGGCTCTAAAGTTGCCCACCTAATTAAATAGCTTATATTATCAAAAGAGTTATACACAAGTTTTTATTATGATATATGTTGTTTCAACTCAAAATATTTTACGCTAAGTGAGAAAATAGGGAACGGATTATTCTTGTTTTTATAACATAATAATCTCAATACAAAGGCTCATGCCTCATGTTTTTTATGTTTCAATAAAGTTTTATGAGTAGATGAAAGTAAATTAACGCCTCTTTTTTTGATTTAATAATGGGGGGGGATTTTACGGAAGAGACCACAAATCTTTTCGCAAAGTGGATGGAAAGGGATAAGGAATTAAGGAAAAACGTTGTATTTTAAGGACAAAAAGGAGGGATTATAAGAGAGGCGTTCATTTTATTCCTCCTGCTTTTTACTTCATAAAAGCCCTTCTTTAGTAAATTATCCCTACATCCATGTTTATCCGTTAAACATTCATGTTGGATTGTTCTACTTTCCTGTTTTTGGGTAGCACTTGTCTGTAAATGCGCCAAACAGTCTTGTTTAAGCCTTGTACCTGCTTGTTTGTCACACCGGCATGAAAGTACAAGCCTTGCCAACCTTTGTTAAAACTCAAAACATTCTTGTAAATAGCTTGCATTTCTTTGTTTTGGGCTTGTGCAAAGAAGTTTTAGCTTAAAACAAGCAAATAATGCCCTAAAGCACCCTTGCAAAAGGCATTTACTAAGATGTTTAACCGATAAACAA
>CANFLL010000164.1 GCA_947447825.1 Chitinophagaceae bacterium
TAGATGGCTTGAGCTCCCCAGAACAAGGTCATCATACGCTTCTCATTGACAAAACAAAAGAAGAGAAATAATTATTTTTTAACTAAAGAGGTTATCAACAAAAGTTGAAAGTGGGAGAAAAAACGTCAACCTATATTATGGGACCTCAGACTTCGACTATCGACTTTCAACTTTCAACTTTCAACTTATGACTTTCTACTTCCCCCCTTTATCTAAACAGTTATTAAATATTGTTCCCCACAAAAATCACTAATCTCTATATTAACCCTACTATTAATAACTCCATTTGGTCGCAACAAAATAAGGTCTTGTCTCTTTTGAATCAATCGCACGCTTCACGAAATCTACTTTTACAGTAAATATTAAAAGAAAGAAATATGAAACAATTATTAGTAGTAATCACTTTATTGGCATCCATAAAATTGTTTGCCCAAATGCCTCCCGAAGGAATGAGACAAGGAGGTGCGCCAAGTATTCGTGTATTTGGAAGAGTTATTGATAAGGATAGCAAAAACGTTGGTGAAGCTACCGTGATTTTGATGCGAACTAAGCCCGATTCGGCAAATAGAAAGAGTAAACAATTGCTTTTTAAAAGCACACTTTCTAAAGCAAACGGTGATTTTAGCTTTGAAGATGTTCCTTTACTTGGGAGCTATACTTTAAAAATTAGCAATATTGGTTTTAAACCTTATGAACAACCTATTAATCTTTTCCCTAAAATGGATGGTGGCGCAAAACCAACAATGACCACTGAAAAAGACTTGGGTAAAGTTCAATTAACCACTGATGCGAAAGATTTGCAGGAAGTAACAGTAACATCAACCGTATCTTCTATTAAATTGAATGCAGATAAAAAGGTGTTTAATGTAGAAAAAAACATCATGAGTGCCGGCGGAACAGGGGTTGATGTGATGCGTAATGTGCCTTCGGTGAATGTTGATATTGATGGAAACATCACCCTGCGCAATAGTGCCCCTCAACTGCTGGTGGATGGACGACCAACTACTTTAACGCTCGATCAGATTCCAGCCGATGCAATAGAAAGTGTTGAAGTAATTACAAATCCTTCGGCAAAATATGATGCGTCGGGCGGCGGAGCAGGTATTCTGAACATTGTTTTAAAGAAAAACAAAAAAACTGGCTATAACGGAAACATCCGTGCTGGTGTTGATAAAAGAGGGGCTGTAAATGGCGGAGGGGACTTTAATGTGCGTCAGGATAAAATTAATTTTAACGCTACTATTAATCTAAATCAAAACAAAGATCAAATTAAAGGTACTACCGAAAGAACAAGCCTTTTAACTACTCCTCAAACTGTTACTGATCAAAATAATTTTAGTCAGTCAAAAGGTGGATTCTTCTTTGCAAAAGCTGGTTTAGATTATTTTATTACAAACAGAACTACTTTATCGCTTTCGGGAATGAGGGTTCATGGAGAATTTAATCCTTATGAAAGCATCGGTATTGAAGCTGATTCTTTATATAGCACCGGAAAAATATCTTCTGTTAGTCAGCGAGTAACAACAGGTTCAAGGGTTTTTAATGGTAGAGGAATAACTTTTGGATTCAAACAAACATTCCCAAAACAAGGAGAGGAATTGACTGTTGATGCGAATTATTTTGATGGAAAAGGGGATAATAGTTTGCAATACAATACTACTTATTTGGCGAATAGTGGTTTGGTGGATAGTATGGGATACCAAAAAACAATTGGCTCTGGAAAAGACAATAATTTCGTGATACAAACAGATTATGTTTTGCCTTTTAGTGCATCTGGAAAACTAGAAGCAGGATTGAGGGCTGCCATTAGAAGTAGAACTAACTTGTTTGATAATTATGTGTACAGTAATCAAACGCAACAATACAATTTGGTTGCTTCTGCCACCAGTAATTACACTAATAATGACAATGTATATGCAGCTTATGGCATTTATAGTAACAGCTTTAAGAGTCTGAATTATAAGATTGGTTTGCGTGCAGAGAGTTCAAATTATACCGGCAAACTGACTAGTTCTGGACAAACTTTCTCTAACAACTATCCTGTAAGTCTTTTTCCATCCGTGTTTTTGAGCGAGAAACTAGCTAACAGACAAGAGTTGCAACTTAGTTATAGTCGACGTATTAACAGACCCAATTTCTTTCAGTTAATACCTTTTACCGATTACACCGACAAGTTGAACATTACTAGGGGTAACCCTAATTTGGTGCCTGAATTCACTCAGTCATTGGAGTTATCATACCTGAAAACTTTTCAACAGAATAATACCTTTTTGGCTTCTATCTATTATAAGCATACCGACAATTTAATTACTCGCTATTTAACAGAAGAAAAAGATGCGGTAAGTGGTACAACAGAATTAATAAATACGTACATCAATGCTAATTCTAGTTATTCAGTAGGTTCGGAACTTACAATGGTGAACAACCTTTACAGATGGTGGGATATTAGTACCAATGTAAACGTTTATAATTCGCAAGTAAATACTAGTAATGTTACCTCTTCGCAAGGGGCAATGTGGAGTATGTTTGGAAAGTTTAATAGTAACTTTAAGCTTCCATCAAATTTCGCCATACAGTTAACCACCACTTATCAGTCAAAAACAAACTTACCAGTAAGTAGTGGCAACACAATGGGCGGTCCACCAATGTCGCAAAGTCAGAGTTCATCACAAGGATACATAGCCTCAAATTGGGGAATGGACTTAGCCTTAAAGAAAAGTTTCTTAAAAAACAATGCTGCTTCAGTTTCTTTAAGTGTTAGTGATATTTTCAGAACAAGAACCAACACACAATACTCAAGCAGCGATTATTTCACCCAAACTTATAGCCGATTAAGAGATCCACAAATGTTTAAGTTAAACTTCTCTTACCGCTTTGGCAAACTAGATGTTTCTCTTTTTAAACGTAAGAGCAATGGAGGAGATTCAGGCGCATCGGATAGTGTTCAACAATAAAGTAGAGAAGTGATAGGTTTTAGGTAATAAGTCAGTGTGTTGTACTTAAAAATTAAACAACATAAAACACAAAGAGCTGAGGTTAACTCAGCTCTTTGTGTTTTATGTTGTTTGTAATTTGTAAAAATAAACTTAATAGGTTACCCAACTTTCATCTTTCGCCTACTAAAGAAACTAGGTTTAACTTCACTCACCAAATTAATTTCATCGCTATACTCATCAACTCTGGTATTTTCAGAACATTCAATTGCCTCTAATTCACTTGAAACAATAGCTTCTATTATTTCTTTTCCACCACCCACAAGTGCAAAAGGGAAATTAATATCAGCAAATACTATCCAAGATTTATCTTCAGGAAACACATAGCCAGTAAAACCTTCGTTGAAATATTCCATTGTTTCGATCCATGAACTCAAATAAAGAATATCTCTTTCTTTATTTTTCCAGATGGAATGCGGTAATTTTTGATAAATATATAAGTTCTCGAAAGGTCTTTTGGCTTTTAATATAGAAAGTAATTGGTCAAACAAACTTGCATTAAAGCTTCCGTCTTTTGGAAACTCTATGCCTTCATCTTTCAGTTTCTTTTCCAATCTAGTTTTGTAGGTTTTTAAACTAAGTTGGTTATGGAAAACTAAATCATGTTCATCGGCGATTTTTTTCCATTTAATAAACTCAGAATTCTTTTCGTTTTCCTCTATTAGAGCAATGCTTTGGTCATGACTCTTTTTTTGTTCAAATGGATAAAAAATTTTACAATGTGATTCAAATCCTTGTGGAAGACATTTCCCTATTTCAAGATTAAATATCTTAGAATCAGTTGTCTGCCATTGAATGGTTCCTTCTTCAATCCATTTGGTTAAGTCTAAAGATTGTTCTGTCATTTATTTTAATTTTTGTGTTTCAAGTATTTTACCAGAAGTCTATTTTAAACGCTTAAAATAAACAGTCTATTATACAGGCTAAATTTATGTTCCTTTTATTTTGTTTTTGTAATATAACAGACCCATCATATTAATTAAAGCTCAATATGATATTTACAAATATATGCTCTAGCTATATCAAAAACACTAAAACACACTATTTATTTAATAAAATATCTTTGATTAAATATAAAATTATTTCATCCATCATTGAGAGGTAACTTTTGTTTAAAGATTGATCTGATTTATATAGCATTTGTTAAAAGGATATTTTGTAACTAAAGAGTTATTGTATTTCTTTATTATAATTCTACCAAGTTGATATGGGAAAAGTGAGTACATCATTTTTGGGGTGAAGACAATAAATCATTTTACCCTTTCGTTTATTTTAAAATTAGAATTATAAACGAAGAAATTTATTCAATAGAAATTGAAGAATATATCGCAGTAGTCAAGTAATTGGCATCAATTGATATTTTTTTTATGACCATGAAAAAAGTTTGCAGCCTTTCATTGGAATTTGGGTAAAATGATTTTGGAGAAGAGTATTGAGTATAAATCTGAGACTGGAAGAAAAAAAGGCTGTTCCCACTTTGGGGAAATAAGTATTTCAAATAACAATCCATTTTCCATAGGTGAAAATGAATTTAAAAATAAATCCTTCTCTATGGGATGTGATCCTTTCGACCACTTCTAAGAATCCGGGGCAATAGAATCGGCTCATAGAACAGTCATACAAAATAGAATGAAGCTGTCTGGAAAGAGATGGGGTAAAAAAGGAGTAAAAAATATGCTTTGTCTGAGGAAGCTAAAAATGAATGGATTGTTTGAATAAGTGATTGAGCAAATTAAAGCTAATGAAGCTTGAAAAATTATTGTGCACACTATTTACATCTTTAGTCTATTAAACAACTCAAGCTTTGCATAAAAATCATTCATCATTAAGTTTATATCCAATTTAGTATATACACGTATCATTCGCCCGGATGAATTTGGCTCATATTGGCCTTGGTTATTGATAAGTGGTGCCATTTTTATCTGATAACTAGATGATGCTGGGTCTGGTTCAAAATAAGTTTGTAATGCGGTAAGTAACACTAACGGGCTATCCCCTAAAATGTAAGTTTCTCCTATTTTTCCTAATTTTTTCATCAGCTTGTTCAATGCTTCAAATAAGTAATTCCCAATCTCTCCTTTAGACTTTACGTTTAAATATAGTTGAGAAAAAGGTACAATTGCCTGACGGTATGCATCTCTTGGTACTTGCCATAAGGATACAGACGATTTATTGAAAATAACCTTCGCCGCAGCTATATCTATATTCAGATTGTATTCTATTTTGGATGCCCTTGGCGGTGGTGAAGAAAGGTCTGGGTATTCGGGGCCACCTATCCAAATCAATGTAAATTTGTTTGCGATGGAAGGGTTAGTCAATAATGCAGATGCAACTTCTGTTAAACCAGCACCGCAAACCAGATAGAGTGGTAGTTTGGTATCTGTTCTCATTGCCTCCTTAATAATAAAGTTTACTGCCTCACTTTTCACTGGGACAGAATCTTTTGTCATGGCAACATTACTACCAGTAAATACA
>CANFLL010000165.1 GCA_947447825.1 Chitinophagaceae bacterium
ATACGCTTCTCATTGACAAAACAAAAGAAGAGAAATAATTATTTTTTAACTAAAGAGGTTATCAACAAAAGTTGAAAGTGGGAGAAAAAACGTCAACCTATATTATGGGACCTCAGACTTTCAACTCTCAACTCTCAACTCTAAACTTTCAACTATCTTACTTATTCCATTTAAGTTTCTTACTTTTATCTAATGAACATAGATATTACTGCCGAAATAGAATTTAGAACGGCAAGAAGTGGGGGCAGCGGCGGACAAAACGTAAACAAGGTAGAAACGATGGTGGAAGGAAGGTGGAATGTAGCTACCTCAACATTGTTTTCGGAAGCTCAAAAGGCACTTATCAATCAACGATTGGCAAACAAAATAACCATTGAGGGTTTGCTACTAGTTAAGTCTCAAACTGCCAGAACACAATTGGAGAACAAAGCAAATGTGATAGCCAAAATGAATGAATTTGTGAATCATTCACTACTAAAAAAGAAAATCCGAATTGCCACACATCCAAGTAAAGCAGCTAAGGAAAAACGAATTGAAAGCAAGAAAAGAACCTCTTTCATTAAACAACAACGGAATAAAATAAACAAGGGAGATTATTAAATGAATCGAGCAATCACTGTTATATTGTCAATTTCTCTTTTGGTTTTTCTTGCCATTTCATGGCAGAATATTGAGCCATCCACTAAGGTTTTAGGAAAACGTATTCCTTTTATTGTGCCTAAAGGATGGCCTAAACCCGTATATGATTTTAAAAAGAATCCAGTTACAGAGGAAGGTTTTGAGCTAGGAAGAAAATTGTTCTATGATGGCAGGCTAAGTAAAGATGGTATGGTGCCGTGCGCTAGCTGCCACCAACAGTTTTGTGCATTTGCCACCTACGATCATAACCTTAGCCACGGTGTAAATAATTCTTTTACTACCCGCAATTCTCCTACTCTTTTTAATTTGGCATGGACGAAAGATTTTATGCTTGATGGGCGAATTCATCAATTAGAACAGCAGCCCATTGCGCCAATAACTGCCCCAAACGAGATGGGAGAAAATATGGATAGTGTAATCCTAAAACTTAAAAAGGATACGGTCTATCAGCGGATGTTTACTAAAGCTTTCGGTAGTGCCACCATCACTACGCCACGAATAATGAAAGCACTCACGCAATATATGCTGTTGTTGGTGAGTAGTAATAGTAAATATGATAAAGTGATGCGAGGCGAGGACACATTTATTCTTCCACAGAAATTGGGGTATGAAATTTTTAAGCGCAAATGTGTTTCGTGCCATTCCGAACCGTTGTTTACAGACAATACCTATCGCAATATCGGCATGGCCGCAGATAAATATTTGAAAGATTCTGGCAGGATGAGGGTAACTGGCAGGAGAGAAGATTCGTTGAAGTTTCGAGTTCCTAGTTTGAGGAATGTGGCTTACTCGGCACCTTATGGGCATGATGGACGTTTTTTTAGTTTGATGAATGTGTTTGAACACTACAGAAGTAAGGTTATTGATGGGCCAACAACGGATAGCCTATTACGCCATAAAATGCCATTATCTAATTATGAAATTGGTCAATTAACAGCTTTTTTATATTCATTGACTGATACTAGCTTTTTAAAGAACCCTCGTTTTGCTGATCCAAGTAATCCGAATGCATTTCCTTCGTTCTTTCATGTTCACTAACCCTACATTTGCATTCAACCTTTATTGAGTTTTATAATACTATAAAGGGTTCAAATTAGTAATTAGATTAATCACAACTTCCATTGAGTAATATAAAAAAATTAGCATCGCAAACAATGTGGTATGGATTAAGTTCCATTGCCGCAAGGTTGATTAATTATTTATTAACGCCATTTCTGTCCTATTCTTCCCACATTTCAGAAGCACAATACGGTGAAATGAGTAAACTGTATGCGGCACTTCCTATATTAAACATTCTATTTACCTATGGCTTTGAGACTGCTTATTTCCGATTTTCATCAAAAGAAGAATATAAGCCTACCATTTTTAGCACTACCGCTTGGTCTCTTTTCATTTCAACCGTAGCGTTTACTGGAATATTATGGATAAATCAATCTTTTTTTGGAACTGCTATTGGTATAATTAATTATTCGCAACTAATAAAGTATGCTATTCTGATCATTGCTTTTGACACGCTCAGTGTTATCCCTTTTGCAAGGCTAAGACAGGAAGGACGACCTATTAAGTTTGCTATTATCAAAATATTGGGAATATCAATTAATATGTTTCTTACATGGTTCTTTATTGGGTATTGCGCTGGAACGTTAGAAACTAATCCAAATAGTATATTGAATCTTGTATATGATACCAAAGCAGATCCCATCATTTATATTGTACTTGCAAATTTGGTACAATCTATTTTTACACTGCTCCTTTTAATTCCAGAGCTAAAAAGTATTCGCTTTCAGTTTAATACAAAACTCTGGAAAGAGATGATGATCTACTCTATGCCGTTATTAATAGTAGGATTTGGAGGGGTTATCAATGAAACTTGTGATAGATTGATGCTAAACAAATGGCTGCCAGGAACACAAGATATCAAGGATACACAAGTGGGGATTTACAGTGTTTGTTATAAATTATCCATTCTAATCACTCTTTTTATTCAAGCTTTTAAGATGGGGGCAGAGCCTTTCTTTTTTAAACAAGCCGAGAGCGGGAATCCTCAACGTGTGTATGCTAGGGTAATGAAGTTTTTTATTCTGGTTATAACGGTAATGTTCTTGTTTGTAAGCCTTTACTTACCTATATGGAAGTTCTTCATCGGGCCTAAATATAGAATTGGGCTAGCTGTAGTACCGATTCTTTTGTTGGCAAACATCTTTTTAGGCATTTACTACAACCTAAGTGTATGGTTCAAATTGAGTAATAAAACTATTGCAGGCACATATATTACCCTCATTGGAACAGTAATTACACTAGTTGTGAACTACTTTTTCATTCCCACCTTTGGTTATATGGCAAGTGCATGGGCAACTTTTTTATGCTACGGAACCATGATGGTTCTAAGCTTTGTTTGGGGACAAAAAGAATATTACATACCTTATGCTTGGAAAAAACTAGTGGCTTATATGGTAATAGTTGTAGTACTCTTCTTCATACAGAAAGGAATTACCTTGCTTTGGAGCAACCAATGGTTTGCACTTGCCATTTCTACCATCCTACTTTATATTTACTGTTGGTTTATCTTTTTGGTAGAAAGAAAAGAGTTTAAGAAGTTGCCAGTAATTGGTGGTTGGATTAAGTAACTATTTCAGTCTAAAAAAATGAATGGAAATAAACTCCCTTCTGATTAGTTGAAATATGGAAAGTAATTTTACGGCAAAGTCCATAAAGCTTTTACACAAAGTAAGTAGCAAATGAAGAAGTAATCAAGGTAAACCGTTTTACATTATTGATGCAAATGAGGGTGTTTTAAATGAACGTTTATTTCACTCCACCTACCAAAATACAATTTGTTTGCTGTTAAATCTATTTGTAAGTTAGTTTTCAATAAATACATTTAGTTCCTGAAAAGCTTAAAAAAGCCTCCCTCAAAGAATTTTACATACCCAATAAAAATAGATATTTCATCATTCAAGGCATCTTTAAATTCGCTGAGTAACCCATAATACTTCTTGTGGATGTAGCCAAAATAAAGTAAGCAATTAAAACTAAAAGCAGTCTCTTTTTGCCTTAATACTTATAACTTATTGCTTTCAACTTCTTTAGAACCAATTGGTTTTATCTTAATACCAATTGGTTCTAAGGTAAACCTAGTTGTAAAACCCTTGAATTCAATTGATTTATGACCAAATACTGTTATTTCTAAACTAAACCCACCTCGTTTTAACCTTTTTACAACTGGTTATACCCTAAAATCAATTGGTTTTAAGGTAAATACACCCAAAACAGGGCTAAATTGTGCCAGACCAAACACTCATTCAATTGACTCTAAGACAAAACCAATTGGTATTAAGATAAATATTATTGAAAATGAAGCATAGCGGCTGGGCTTTTCCCCTGAATTCGTTGTTTTTGAGTTAATACTTGAAGGTAGATTTACAGAGACATTTGTGTATGTATTTGAAAGGAAGTAAGCATTAATTTTTATACAAACAACGAAGGGCAGTTTTGAACCGCAAGGATAAATATCAGGGTTATGAAGTATCCAAACAATTAAAATATCAAACACAAACATTGAAATAAATTGATGTACATCTATTTAGGATAATAGTAAAGTTTGTTCTGCCGTAAAAATTCAGAAAAAATCTTTCTATTTACACCTACATGAACAAGGATGATGAACTATAAAAAACTAAAATCTATTAAAATCACGCTAACAAATTATTCCTTTCGTACTAATTATTTAATCAGGCGTTGCAATTCGGCAGGATAGGGCATGACGGCTAATGTATTGCTGAAAAGTACTTTTACAACCTCCCTTACACGATGCTTTGCCTTAATGGATTAACCATCCATTTAACATTGCTGTGCATCTAATAAGTACATCAACTGAAAGTTTTTGACGGATAGAATACTATCTATTTCTCTCCTTTTGGGTTGAATTAAAGTTGTTAATTAAGCGTTGACTTTTTAAAGATTGTTCAATGGCAAGAAAGAGTTGGAAGAGGATAAATGGAATGTAATTTTTTGAAAGAAAAAAAGAATGATTAGATGAATAAGAAAAGTTTGATTAACAAGTGGGTTAAGGGTATTAGCAAAATAATGTTGATATTGTTAGTGTCTAGCCAGTTTGTAGATGCTCAGAAATCCGAAAAAAAGAAAGACTCAGTTTTCATAGATGAAGCTCCTTTTGCTGATAATGCAAATCATTGGTATGGCATTTATGACAAGCATAATATTATTAATCCTTTGCCAGGAAAACCTCGCTATAAAACAACAGAATTGGCCAATATTGGAGACAACATATTGTTATTTCAGAAGAATAATGGAGGCTGGGCAAAAAACTATGATGTGTTTGCAATTCTTAGCAATGAGCAAAAAGATAGTTTGAGGGCTAAAAGCAATGATGTAAATACCACTTTTGATAATGGAACTTGCTACACACAAATAGCCGCATTGGCAATTGTTTATAATGCTACTAAGGAAGAAAAATTTAAACAAGGAGTTGAAAAAGGATTGGCATATTTGCTAGAAGCACAATATGCTAATGGCGGATGGCCTCAGTTTTATCCATTAGAAAAAGAT
>CANFLL010000166.1 GCA_947447825.1 Chitinophagaceae bacterium
GGAAAATCGAGAAGAATGACAGTAGACATACGTATTATTATGCCCCGCTTTTAGCAAAAATCGAACCAAAAGAACTTACTTTAGGACTATTAATTCAATGAAACCATTTGCCAGTATAGGTTTTATATTTACAGGGAATGCCTTTCTAGGGTCGTTTTTATTGCTACCAAGGTCTTGGTAGCAATAAAAATGGTTATTTTAACGACAAACAAGACCTTGGAAATAGCTGTAAAAAAATAATTTTTGATGGATTAAAACAAAAAAAAGAGCCATCAATTACTTTGGGTAGCTGATGACTCTTATGATAAGTGAAAATAAAGAAATAGTTAGTTACCAGCTACTTTTACAGTTCCAAATTCATAACCAGTTCCACCTTGAGCAGATGTTGTTGTGGTATAACGCCATGCTAAATAAATAGTTCTACCAATGTAGCTACTTAAATCTATGGAACCTGAAGCAACAGGTTTGGTAAATTTAGCATCTCCCGTTGGTATTGTTGCAGGTAGAGTAGTCCATGTTGATTTTGATGGTACTTTACTGCTATCATAATCTGTAGATACTAAAACTTCAAAAGTAGCTCCTGAATAGTATCCATCTTCGCTAACAAAAGTCAATTTGGGAGAAACAGTTGTTGATGGAATATTGATTGCTTGAGTAATCATCCAGCTTTTAACTGCACTCGGATTTCCTCCAGCTACATACCCACTAATACTAGCCATTCGTGTAGTTCCAGAAACATACCCCTTGTAAGACATACCACCTATTTCAGCAATATTTTTCCACACATTATTACTCGTACTGGTGATTATTACAGAATTTTTAATGTTAGGGAATGTTTCACTAAATAAGGGTACCCCACTATAGAATTTAACATCGCTAGTATCTCTAACCATAATTTCACCGTAGGTCTTATTTTTACTATAGTAGTATGGAATAAAAATACCAGTTAATGTTCCTGTTCCCGAAGGAGGAATCAAACCTGCAAAATTTGCATAGCCAGTAGTATATAAAACAATTCCAAAAGTTCCATTAGAATCTGTTATATTTCTACTTGCAGCATTTTTGGAAGCAGATGTGTCTGCATAAGTTAATCCCACATCAGTTGCTGCCAATCCAACACCATTCAATTGAATTAAAGTACTTTGAAGTGTGTCTAATAAAGGAATTTTTGCGGTTGCTAAACCTCCAATGGCATTTAGTTGAGCTAATGTGACAATTTTGGGTGATAATTTATTTCCTAATTTCCCTTTCACAATGTAAGTATCGAATAATGAACTAGGAATAGATGTTAACTTTCTGTTTGTAGGAACTGTATTATCAACTGCGCCCAATTGAATTGTGTAACCACTATAATCACTAATGTATAAACCTTTGCATTTTATGTATAACCTTCTTCCGACTGGATAATCAGTATACAATCCACTTCTATCTAACAAAATTGTTATCCCACCAGTAGAATCTTGAACTGCTAATGACTTATAAAAATTTCCACTTTCATCACTGCTTCCTACGAGTACACTTATTATGTAGTTATCGGTTATATAATCTAAATTACCCATTGTGTGCTTAGACTTGAGTTCTTTAACTGAAATGAGATGATTAGTTATTGATGTGTCCGATTCTAAGTTTATTTGAGAAGCCGTTGGTGGCTCATCAAACTTCTTGTTACAGGAAATAGTTAGTATAGTTGTAAACACAACCATTAATAAAGAACCAATTAGGAACAAATTTTTATTTTTCATGTTGTCTACTTTTAGCGTGTGTATTTATTAAAATGTGTTTAATTATTAAAATCTAAGTGTTGCATTTAAAGCGAATGTTAATCCATTTGCATAAGAATAACGTGGAGGATACTTGTCTGGTTTAGTATTATCGAATCTTAATTGCTGACCTCCATAAGTAATTAGGTTTTTATTATCCAACAAATTACTTATCCTTCCACTAAGCATAAATAGGGAAAAACTTTTGTGAAGCCATTGCCTAGGTAGTTTCCAAGAACATCCAGCATTAAGATCAAGAATGAACTGACCAGGCAAACGATCTTGTGTTATTATTTTATAATACCCAGGTGTTCCATAATACTCATTTGATACAGCAGATGTTGTAAGGCGTACTGGATTGAAGCTAGCCCAAATCTGATCAAAGTAATTTCCATTTAATCCAATGTACCAATAATTTCTTGAACGGTATTCTATTCCAAAACTATAAGCTTCTTGAGGGGTATTGGCAATTCTGTAGTTTTGAGAATAAATAGTGTCACGAGAAAGTACACCAGTTGTATTATCGTTTATAGTAGTTGCAAATTGGCGACTACTGTAATAATATCTACCTATTGCAGCAGCAGCAGTAACTTTTACTTGAGGTATAATTTTGGCTTCAAAGCCAAGCTCTGTTCCATAATGCACTTTAGCTATGCTATTGATTGCATAGTTAGTGAAAGTGTAATAATCTTCATTATAAAAACCTTGAACATGCATTTCATCTTCTGTCTTGGTATAATATCCTGTTGCATGAAGCTTAATTGTAGGACCATTAAATAAATAACCCGCCTCTAAGCTAGCAATTTTCTCGTTTTTAATATTGTCTTGAACCTGATCTCTACTATCTGGAGACAAAAAGACATTTCTAAAATCTGGTGCTTTTGTTTCTAAAGCTGCATTCAAGTAAACGTAATTCTTTCCATCCAACTTGTAAGTTCCTCCGCCTTTAAGTCCAAAATTAGTGAAGGTGTAAACTTTAGATTTGCCATAAGAATTATCCGGATATAATCCAGTGACAACATTTCCAACTCTCCAGAATTGAGTGCCAGATAATTCGCCAGCTATAAACAAATCGAATCTTGTAAATTTAAAAACGCCTTGACTCCAAAACTGTTCTTTGTTAATGTGAGCATTGTAGTCATATCCATACAAGTCTCCAGTTTTAACAATATTATTTGGCTTGTTCAGGTTTGGATCAATAACTGTTGGATTCGCTGGAAAAGTTCCTTGAGCATATTGGTTTATATCTACATAATATTGACCGCCTAACAAATCATTCAATCGCTTGTAGTTATGATCGTTTTGGGTTAATAATACAATCCCAGTAGTTAGATTAGCATGGTTAGAAAATCTTTTGTTGTAAGTAGAACTGAAATTTGCCCTTTGAGAAGCTCTAATTCTTTCTCCGATTATATACAATGATTTTGTACCACTGTAAGTTTGACCTTTTACTCCATTAACAGTAGCGCCATAAGTTGTAGCAGTATCAAGCCTATTTACATCATAAAATTTTTGCCAATTCAATTGACGTTTATTAACATCTGTTTTTATTTGTCGTGCAATTAAATTCGCAGTGGCTGTGTCGTTTGAAAAAAAGCTAGGGAGATACCTGTAATAATCAGGAGTAGGATTAGGAGCATTATTATATTCTAAACCAGAAAGCCCTCTTGTTCCAAAACTTAAAGATGCTGCGTTAACTAAATTAGAACTATTATTAAACTTAATTTCATCGGTTAATATGATGTATGGTTGATTGGTTTTAGCAACAGAAGCGTTTCTTTTCTTACCATTTTGGTATCCCCAGTCAGAATTATAATAATGACTTCCGACTAAACTATCCATCTCTTTCACTGAGTTTCTTTGACCACCATTTTCAGAAGGAGAATTAAAAATTACCAACGACAAAGTTCTGTTTTGTCCAATCTTTTTATCAATGCCAATGTAATAACTCCAACTATTTGTATAGGTACCAGGAACATAACCTTCATCAGACCATCTGCGGCTTCCACTAAAACCAAAAGCCCAACCTTTTTTATTAACACCTGTAAAATGAGTGAACGACCACCTATGTGTGTAATTGCCATTAGAAAATGAATAACCAAACTCAGTTTGCTTTCTTTGAAGACTAGGGCGTGTATCTATCTCCGTGTTTACACCAATTCCACCATATCCAAAAGTATTTGGACGAATGCCGCTAGTTACTTCTCTACGTCTTAAAATTCCTGTTAAACCACCAAAAGCACCATAGTTGCTAGCCCCATTATCTAGATTTTCTAATTTTGCACCATTCATAAATATTGAAGAATTACTTAAATCATATCCACGAACCCGAAACCTAGATATATAGAAGTTGAAAGAGGTGGCCATAATAAATGGATCTCTATTAGAGGACAAAGCAGAAGAAACATTTTGAGAGCCTAAATTGCCAATATCATTCTCGTCAATAGAAATTACTGGAATATTGTCTGACAGATTTGCATTCAACTCATCTTTCAACAATAGGCTATCCATTTTGGGAGATAATGAGTCGCCATTAATAGACAGTTTTCTTACTGGTTTCTGAGAAATGGCAACATTACATAGACCAAGAAACAGAATAATGTAACCGTATGACTTCATATATTTTTTTTATTTTCGATTCAAAAATAGAGATAAGAATCGCATATTAGGTAATTTAAAAAAAGTTTATTGAAAATATTGTAGAATTGACATAATTTAGTAAATAACAAGCGACTAGCTCACTTAATACTAAATATGAAATACATTTTCTTGCTTTGCATCTTTCCAACAATTGTAGTTTGTCAAACAGTAAACAACTATAAAGTTGCCATTGTGGCATTTTATAATTGCGAAAATTTCTACGACACAATACGAAATCCAACTATCAATGACATGGATTTTACGCCAATTGGTTTATACAAGTATAACTCTGCCATCTATCTGGATAAAGTTCAAAAGCTTGCCACGGTCATTTCACAAATCGGAACGGACATTAACAGAGACGGCGTGGCCATATTGGGATTAGCCGAAATTGAAAATGACACGGTAGTTAATGATTTAATCCATAATGCGCTGCTAATAAATAGGCGATATAAAATAGTGCATTTCGACAGTAGAGATGCTAGAGGAATTGATGTAGCCTTTGTTTATAATCCAAAATATTTTATTGTAGAAGAAAGTAAACCATTATTTGTCAACCTTTCTGGAAGATCTAAATATAAAAGATATACAAGGGATGTGCTATGGGTGAAAGGAAAATTGGATGGAGAAAGCATTCATATTTTGGTGAACCACTGGCCAAGCAGATTGGGCGAGGATGAAAGTGTTAATGGAAGATCGGCTGCTGCGGCAGTATGCAAGATGCAACAAGCAGAGATTTACAAAACAGAACCAAATGCAAAAATTATAATAATGGGAGATTTTAATGACGATCCAACAAGCC
>CANFLL010000167.1 GCA_947447825.1 Chitinophagaceae bacterium
GCAAGCCAGATTTCCACTTTCTAAGAACAATCGAGTCCGATTCATGGTAGATTTTCGCCATCTGGGAAGAATTTAGTCTGCGGCAAGCCAGATTTCCACTTTCTAAGAACAATCGAGTCCGGTTCATGGTAGATTTTCGCCATCTGGGAAGAATTTAGTCTGCGGCAAGCCAGATTTCCACTTTCTAAGAACAATCTAGTCCAATTCATGGTAGAAATTACTAAAAGCAATTACATTTTATTGTAAAACAGATGTCAACTCAAACCCCACTTTCTTTTGAAAATTTCTTTTCTATTCTTTTGTCAGGAATAAACCACATCCCCGCAACAAAAACATAACACACAATTCCTATCCAAGGGTTAATGAATGCCAAGCCAATTCCGATGGCATAGACCACGACCGAGATGATTCCTTTTTTATCTTTACCTATTGCAATTGCTAAAGTTGACTTTTTTCCATTCACTTCAATAAGACAATGAACCAAAAGATAATAAGCAATCCCAGACATAAAAGACACGAATCCATAAAGAGCAACAGGAATGGCTGTGTAGCTGTTTTCGCCCATGAAGGCCGTTACAAAAGGAAACAAAGAAAGCCAAAATAGGAGATGAATATTAGCCCAAAGTACGCTTCCATTAACATGTTTGCTTGCATGAATTAGGTGATGATGATTGTTCCAATAAATGCCAATATTGATAAAACTAAACACATAGCTTAGAAACACGGGCAATAAAGGTTTCAATGCATCGAAGGAATCGCCATGAGGCACTTTCATTTCGAGCACCATAATGGTGATGATGATGGCAATCACCCCGTCACTAAAAGCTTCTAGTCTTCCTTTCTCCATTTTTTATTATACATAAGCGGGTTCAGCAATTGGAAAGTTGATGGTTAATTCGAACCCATTGCCAGGACTAGTTTCTATGTTTACAGTACCATCATGCAAGGCTGCTCTTGTCATGATGTTTTGAATGCCTACTCCATTGCTTTCTACAGATAGGTCACACCCTTTTCCATTGTCTTTTATGGTTAGTTGCAAGGTGTCGTCAAGTTTGGATAACCCAATATTAATGACCGTTGCTTCAGAATGTTTCACAATATTGTTTAGTTGCTCCTGCGAAATTCTGTAGATCATAAGTTTCAGTTCTTCCGAAATCATTGCCTCATTATACTCTTCAAATGATGTGTTAACGGTAATGGAATCTAAAATTCTGATGTTACTAAGCACGCCGTCTAGTGCCGCTACTAACCCAATATTATCTAGCGACGGCGGTACAAGTCCTTTTGTGAGTTTACGTATTTCTTTAATCGACTCTGAAATAATACTCTTAATGTATTTCAATTTTTCTATGTCGTTACTCTTCGTAGCTATCACATTATCCAAAAATAAAAGAGCTGTAACTAGTATTTGGTTAATGTTATCATGAAGTTCACGACCAAGTTCTGCTCGTTCAGTTTCTTGTGCAATGATGGTTGCAGCAGTAATAGATCGTTGTCTTTCCTGTTGTTGAATTTGAAGCTCTTCTTGAAGCCTCAGTTTTTCAGTTACATCTGTAATTTGAATTTGTCGAACCTGCCTTTCATTCATTTCTATCTGAAAGAAAGTTATTTCAACCATAATAGTTTCCCCATTCTTTTTTTTATGAGGCAGTGGATTTGCAATCAGCTTCGTTAGCTCTTCAGCATCATATACCACAGGCAAGTGTGCAAGTTCAGGAACGCGCAGGTCGGTAACTTTCATTTGAGTAAACTCTTCCCTAGTGTATAAGTAGGTACGCAAGGCTGCTTCATTGCAATCCAATATTTGCAGTGTATCAATATCGTAGATATACATGGGGGAAGGGTTGTTATCGAACAACTGGCGATACTTTGCTTCCGAAGATTGAAGTTGTAATTCCGACTTTTTCCTTTCAATGCTATAGCGTACTGTTTTTTCTAGTATTCTTTCATCAAATTCCCCTTTCACCAAATAATCTTCTGCCCCCAAAGCCAGCGTTTCTAAGGTAATGTTCAAGTCGGAAAGGCTTGAAATAACGATGATAGCAGCTGTTTTAATTTTGCTCTGAATAAGACTATAAGAAGTTAGGCCATCACTATCTGGCAAAAACAAGTCAAGAAAAATGATATGCGGACGCTCCGTTTTTATTACTTCTAAGGCTTGTTCAATTGTGCCAGCCTTACTAATTTTTCCAATATTGAGGGTTGAAAAGTTTAGATATTGGTCCAATAGATATAAATGGACATCATTGTCTTCAACTATTAAAATGTCAATTGGTGGTTGTGAATTGCTCATCTTCTTTTAGATTTTTTTTGGGGATGGTAAAATAAAAGGTTGATCCTTCTGAAGGAACAGAGGTTACCCAAATTCTACCTTTATGTTTTTCAATTACTTTTTTACATATAGCTAAACCGATACCTGTACCCGAAAATTGTGTTTTACTATGAAGCCTTTGAAAGATGATAAATATCTTTTCAAAATATTTTTGTTCAATGCCAATGCCATCGTCTTTAACATAAAACTCCCACTCGGTTTCTCTTTCTTCAAATCCAATATAGATATTGGGAGAAGTATTGGGCTTTTGATATTTCATTCCATTGCCAATAAGGTTTTGAAACAATTGCATCATTTGTGTTTTAACAGCAAATATTTTGGGCAAATTATCCGCTACTTGAATAACAGCTTCGGATAGTTTTATTTTACCCGAAAAGTTAAACAGTACTTCATTTACAACTTGCTTCATATCCACTTCTTCATTCAGCTTTATTTGAGTGTTTACGCGAGAATATTCTAGCATATCCATAATAAGCTGTTTCATTCTGTCGGCACCATCTACCGTAAAATTGATGTAGTTTTCAGCTGTTTCATCAAGTTGATTAGCATATTTTCTTTTGAGTAATTGCAAGAAGCTAGTAATAGTTCTAAGAGGTTCTTGCAAGTCATGCGAAGCCACATAAGCAAAACGTTCAAGTTCTGTATTAGATATGGCCAATTGTTGCGCTCTTTCTTCAAGCGTTTCGTTGAGATGTCTTAGCTGTAATTCTTTTGTTTTTTGGTCAGTTACATCTTGCAATGCACCAATCAATCTGGTGGCATTACCAGTTTTTGGGTCACAGATTATGAACACTTTGTTTTGAACATATTTATAAGTGCCATCTGCATTCATACACCTAAACTCATCGCTAAATGCTGTACTTCCTTTGTGTAGGTGTTCGGCCAATTTTGCAACTGCCTTTTTTCTATCATCAGGATGCACTTTGCTCCAACCCCATTCTAATCTGTTGTTCACTTCGTCTGGGTTGTAACCAAAAATGGAGGATATTCCATTATTCCATATTACTTTTCTTGTAATTAAGTCGCAATCAAATATGGCATCATTAGTTGCTTTAGCCACAATGTCATAACGCTCTTTACTAATTAATATTTCATCTTCTGTTTGTTTATTATTTAGTATGGTGGTCAGAATGTTCCTTACACGTTCAATACTGTTAAGTTCAGCGGGATGTGGTTTTTTAACTGTGTTATAGTAAATGGCAAATGTGGCAAATACCTCTCTGTTTTTATTGAACAAAGGCATTGACCAACAGGCCTTAAATCCAAAATTGGCGGCAATTTCTTTATACTTATCCCAAATCGCACTCTTGGAAATATCTTCTACAACAATAGTTTCTTTCAAATAGGCGGCTGTGCCACAAGAACCTTGATTTTTTCCGATAGGAAATCCTTCAACTAGTTTTTTGTAATCTTCTGGCAAGTTAGGTGCATACCAGTTATAAAGTTTTTTCTTATTAACTTTAACGATACTGCAAACCATGTCAGGATGAATCTCTTGAAGACCATCTATTAGGTAAACAACAATGTCATCTGCTGACCTTTCAATATTTGTATTTAGTTCAAGTGCTCCTTTTTCTAAGTTAAAAATGCGCTCTAATCTTTTTTCTTCATTAATCACCTTAACAATGCTCGATAATCCATTGTCATTGGGATAAGCCGTTATGTCGAGCCACATTTTAAAGGGGGGATAATACATTTCAAAGTTCACCCTAACCCTTGTTTCCATTGCCCGTCTAAATTCTAATAGTATCAATGGCGCATTGGCCATATCAATCAAATCCCAAAAATTTTTCCCAACAATTTCCTGCTTCACCAAACCCCATATATTCTCTACAACTCTATTACAATAAATAAAATTCCAACCAGTATCGATAGCAAAAAAGCCCTCGGTAATACTCTCCAAAATGTTGTCTTTTTCAACGTAAGCTTTGGCGAGGCTGTCTATTACTTCTTTTACTTCAAATTCTATTTTTAGTTTACTAGTAATGTCGGTAGCAATTCCATAACCCCCAATTATTTCTCCATCTACATAAATCGGCAAACATTTAATGGCCATATCTAGTTGTTTGCCCCCAGATGAAGTAAACTTCATCTGAAACTCACGAACCTTTCCGTTCCTTACTTCCTCTAAAAGTTGTTGGGCAATTTCTTTATCAGATTCTTCTATAAAATCTTTGAATTCTTGCTTTAAAATACTCTCTAATGTGCTTTCTGACTTGCAAAGCATTACATTGTTTGCACTAGTAATCTTTCCGTCAAGCGAAAAAGAGAATACCGCTTCGGGGTTATGGTTAAATAGGGATTGATAAACTTGTAGATTTCGGTTATACGACTCTTCTATTCTTTTATAATGAAGAATTATAGACTCGTGTGTATCTTTTGAGGGGTTTCCTTTCATTGCTAGCTGTTATTATCTGTGATATGTAAGTGGGGGTCCATCATAACGAGGCGGTTACCTTTATTGTTATTAATCACTTTAAAATGTGGGTAAAATCGATTAATACAATTGCAATTTATTTATTGAATATTCACGAAATAAAACAAATTAAATTTAGCGTAAATATAGTAGAATGGAAAGGAATAGTCAAAAATAAGTGTGTGTAACATTTTTTCAACAGAAATGAAATATGAATAATTTGCCACCAATTTCACTAATGAACACAATAAACAAATTTTATTCTATTCGTGTTTATTTGTGTAGTTAGTGGCAAAATGCTTTCTCTGCCAAGTTTTCTTGTCTCCATAAACTCTTTGAAAAAAAATGTTATAC
>CANFLL010000168.1 GCA_947447825.1 Chitinophagaceae bacterium
CCACATTTAGATTTACCAACTTCTGAAAAGTTGGCAAATCAGGGACGTATAAACCCACGTCATTGTAAGGAACGAAGTAACCTTTTACCAAGAAATAAGGTTGCTTCGTTCCTTACAATGACGTGGCTTGCAAGTTGTTGATTTTGAATAATAAAAATATTATAAAAAAGTAATATTGCACGTCATTCCCATTTTTTTCTGGTGCGCCAGATGAGACATTCGCAATGACGGGGAGATTATGGAGAATATCAATAAAATAATTTCTTTCATTCAAATCATTTAATCATAATTAATGAAGAAAGTATTAGTTACAGGTGCTACTGGTTTTATTGGCGATTATGTGGTTAAAACACTCATAAGCCAAGGGTATGCCTTAACTGCAACATCTTCTTCATTGGAAAAAGCATCGCAAAAGGATTGGTTTAAGGAGGTTACTTATATCCCTCTAGATTTTAAAATGCTGGATGAATCAGCCAATTACTTTGAATACTTTAATAGTCCAGATATAATTATTCATTTAGCTTGGGAAGGATTGCCAAACTATAAATCCTTGTTTCATTTTGAAGAGAATTTGCCAAGGCATTACAGCTTTTTAAAGAATTTGGTAATCAATGGCGCAACAGATATTACGTTAGTAGGTACTTGTTTTGAATATGGAATGCAGGATGGCGAGCTAATAGAAACAATGCCTGCCCTACCAGATAATCCTTACGGTTTGGCAAAGGATACACTGAGGAAACAATTGGTGGAGTTAAAGAAGTTTTATCCATTCTCCTTAAAATGGCCTCGGTTATTTTATATGTATGGTGTGGGGCAAAACCCTAAATCCCTATTTTCGCAGCTTGACGTTGCAATTAATAGGGGAGATGCAGTTTTTAATATGAGTGGTGGTGAACAGACTAGGGATTTCTTGCCAGTAGATGAAATAGCTAGTAATATAGTAACGATTGCGCTGCAAAAACAGACAGAAGGCGTTATAAATTGCGGTAGCGGTATTCCTAAAACGGTGAAGGTTTTGGTGGAGGAATATTTAGCAAATCATAATGCAAACATAAAACTGAACTTAGGTTTTTATCCATATCCGGATTACGAACCGATGCACTTTTGGGGTAATATTAAAAAATTAAATAAAATAAAAGGAACTATTTCCTAATTCATGTTTCAGAAAGAGTTTAAATTCTTCATTATATTTAATAGATAAAAACTATGAGGTATATTAAATATCTACTTTATGAATAATATTGGGGGAACTGTAATACTTTATCAGCCAAGTAAAGAAATAATAAGAAACATTCTTTCCTACATAAATCAACTAGAATTTCTTATTGTTTTTGATAACTCTAATAATAAAAGTCACAAACTTCAAGAGAAATTAAAATCCATTTCAGATAAAATAATATTCATAGACAATTCTTCAAATTTAGGTATCGCTAAATGTTTAAATAAAGCCGCCCAAGTGGCAATTGAGAGAAAGGTAGATTGGTTACTCACTATGGACCAAGATTCTTTTTTTGAAGCTGATATTTTTGCAAAGTACATTACAAAGCTAGAAGAAGCTTGCAACAGTTACCCCAATTTATCAATATTTACACTTGAACACTCAGAGAATACAACTTTTACCAATAATGTCTCTTTTGAATTAGTTCGTTCTGCAATTACATCAGGAAGTATTATAAAACTTGAATATTGGAAACAACTTGGTGGTTTTGAAGAGAAGTTGTTTATTGATGAAGTTGATACAGAATATGTATTCAAGAATCTTGTAGCTAAACTTGACGTGGTTAAATGCAATAATTTATTTTTAGTTCATCAATTAGGAACTACAATTCAAACAGGTTATTTTGGGTTAATATCTAGATCAGGTAGAATAATTCATTCTCCTCATAGAATCTATTTTATGGTAAGGAATTACCTATATATACATAAAGAGTATTCTAAATTGTTACCCATTGATGTAGCCATAAGAAGAAAAAATGTGATGACATCATTAAAAAACAATCTACTTTTCTCAGGTAAATTCTTTCTGGTAATAAAAAATATACTCATGGGATATAAAGACTTTTTGTGTAGTAATTATGATTGAGCTTTTCAAATTTTTAGAATTTCGTATTAAACTCACTAATATTGCTGCCTGACTAAAAGATAGTTAATCATACATGAACATAGATTCTTCAAATTATAAATTTACTATCATATTGCCTGTAAGGAATGGGGGTGAGTATGTGAAGGAATGTGTTCATAGTATCCTTAATCAAACTTATAGTGCTTTTAATTTTGTTGTTTTAGATAATAATAGTAAGGATGGAACACCCGAATGGATTGAATCTTTGAATGACGAAAGGATTCATCTTTATCGTTCTACCATAGACTTAACCATTGAAGAGAACTGGACTCGCACCGTAGAAGTTCCCAAAAATGAATTTGTGACTTTAATTGGTCACGATGATGTGCTACAACCTAACTTTCTAGAAGTTATCAAAAAATTGATAACCAAACATCCCACCGCAAGTTTATATCACACCCACTTTACCTACATTGATGCAAATGGAGAGGTTATTAGAAAGTGTAAACCAATGGATGAAACGCAACAAGCACATGAGTTTCTCGGTCATTTTCTTTGTTCAATGATAGATTCAATGGGTACTGGCTATGTGATGCGTTCAATGGATTATGATAGGATAGGAGGGATACCTTCTCGTTATCCTAATTTGTTATTCGCCGACTTTGAACTTTGGATTAAATTAACTCAACTTTCTTACAAAGCAACAGCTTTTGAAACTTGTTTCTCTTTTAGACTTCATACTAGTATGACGACCGCTTCGGCAGATGAAAAGTTTCATAGAGCTTTTGGGGTATTTATAGGTTACTTAATGACCCTGAAAAAGGAGTCTTCATTACTCAGTGAAGCAATAGAAAGATATTCAATAGAGTTTATTAATTTTTACTGCAAGGGTTTATCACATCGTTTACTTCGAACTTCATTAAAAGACCGTCATCATGTAAAAGTTAGCCACTTTATTGATAAGTGTAAAGAATACGGATTTGGCTTGGCACCTAAAGAGAGGTATTCACCTGAAAAGAGATTCCCAATAAAAATAGCCATACTAATTGATAAGTTTGTTATAACTAGATTACTGTTTCTTTTATTCAAAAAGATATACAAGAAGCCAATATATTAATTTGAGATATTTGCACTCAATATTCAACTGTTATGTTTAAAAGGATAAATTGGTTTATTAGTTTACTATTGGTTAATATTATCTTATTTCCCGCTTGCAGTAAGTTTGATTCTGGTATCAGTAATAAAGCTGCAGTTTCAAACTCGTTGGATAGTTCAACCACTACCACTGCTACAATTACTGTCAAAGTAAATGATTACGGACTTTCTGCCATCAAATTTAAAGGTATCTGCTGGAGCACTTCTTCAAATCCAACTTACACAGCAAACAGTCATATTACAGATTCCATAAAGTCAGGTACGATTAGCTTTTTAATCACAGGTCTAACTCCTTCAACTATATATTTCGCAAGAGGATATGCTGTTAATATTAAAGGAGACAGCAGCTATGGAAAGGAAATTTCCTTTAGAACTCCCGCTATTTCTCCTTTTAGTTTTGGCCAATTCTATTCTGGTGGACTCATTTTTCATATAGATACCTCTGGATTGCATGGTTTAGTTTGCGACACAACCGATCTTTCTGACAGTTCTGTTTGGACAAATAACATATCGGACAAACTAATAGCTAGTGGTATTGCTTTAGGAACCGGGTTTACTAACACTACTAATATTATTAACAAATACCCTCACGATTCAAGCTGTGCTGCTTGGATTTGTAAAACTTCCACTCGTGGAGGACATAACGATTGGTATTTGCCTTCTAAAGATGAATTAAACCTAGTTCGTAAAAATTTGTATGCACTAGGTTTCGGGAGTTGGACTAAAACAGCTTATTGGAGTAGCAGCGATTATGTCGATCCTCAAGGACACTATTTTGCATGGTCACAATATTTTGCAAATGGTTATCAGTATTATTTCAAACAGTCTTTTCCTTTAAGTGTACGTGCGGTAAGGGCTTTTTAATTTTATATATATCGTGTGTGTTATGTAAAAAATGACTTACTGAAATCAAATACCGTATGAAACAAAAAACCTACAACACACCAATTACCTATTGTTTTTAATACCTAATATGTTATTTGTATTTTCTTTAACATTTAATGTTCTAAGGTAAAAAGAATGTTTAAAATTTTTGAAAACGCTTCCGGCAACGATTGTTTTCTTAATCTTAATTACATTGTTTTTATTCTTTCATTAAAAAAACAAGAGTTTAGTTGTTTAGCTCTCTCGATAATTTTGTGATCCCTAAACTTTTAGCTTGGGTATTAGTCTTCATAAAATTGATTATTTTATAACTATTAATGAAAATGAAATCGATTGTAATTGCTGTTTTATCACTTTTTTCTTTCTGCTTTGTAAATGCACAGAAACAAAATGTTTTTATAGTGAAGCCAGAAAGACTAGAAGAACTGAAAAATAGAATAAAAACTGGAGACCCTGCATCAAGGGAATTACTAAATAAACTCTTAAAAGATGCCAATAAGCAATTAACCGAACAAACGCCAGCAATAACAGATAAAGGGCAAGTCCCACCTAGTGGAAGCAAGCACGATTACATTAGTATGGCACCTTATTTTTGGCCCGACCCCTCAAAGCCAGCTGGCACTCCTTACATTAGAAAAGATGGAGAAAGAAATCCAGAAATGCTTAAAATAACGGATCATAAAGCGGTTGATAACATGCAAAAAGCAGTTGTTCTCCTTTCATTAGCCTATTACTTTACTAATGATGAAATTTATGCAAAAAAGGCGGCTGCATTTTTAAAAGTATTCTTCTTGGATGAGGCAACCAAAATGAATCCCAATATGAATTATGCCCAATATGTAAAAGGCGTAAATGATGGTAGAGGAACAGGCATTTTAGACTCCCGATCATTTGCAGATGTAGTAAGTATTGTCGGATTACTTGATGGTAGTAAAA
>CANFLL010000169.1 GCA_947447825.1 Chitinophagaceae bacterium
AGTCACTATTAATTAATCATTAAACATTAAGAAAATGCAAACAATAATAAAAAGTTTCAAGGTTGTTGGGTTAGCAATGGCACTTTGCTTTTGTGTTACCTCGCTCAATGTAAGTGCCCAAAGCCCTGCCGATGATCCAGGAATTAATGGGCCAGGTTCTCCAAACAATGGTCCAAGTGGCGATGGTAGCCCAGTAGTTCCTTTTGATGGTGGCATGAGTTTGATGCTTGCTGCATCGGGAATTGCTTTCGCTTCTAAAAAAGTTAAGAATTTTAAAGTTGCTTAAATTGAAATATTGATTAGTTGTATTATATACTTTTCTTAAATTTTAGGTGTAAAATACATATCGCTTTATTTTATTAATAAATTTGAATTTGTCATAATTAAGCATTCTTGTCATTTTAGGTGGCAAGAATGCTTTGTTTTATATTTAAGTTTCATTTATTTTGTTTACTATGTCTAAAACATTTTGGTTAAAGTGTATTGCTTTTGGTTTGTTTATTTCTTTTAGCAACATTAATTTGGTTGCTCAAACTTTGGCTTTTCCTGGTGCTGAAGGGTTTGGAAGATTTACAACTGGTGGAAGGGGTGGTATTGTATATTACGTTACCGATACTACAGATAATGCTACTAAACCAACTGTTGGAAGTTTAAGATATGGCATAACCAAGCTTACTGGTGCTAGAACAATTTTATTTAAAGTGTCTGGAACGATCGATTTAAAAGCTGCTTTGGTTATCTCTAATGGGGATATTACAATTGCTGGTCAATCCGCTCCAGGAGATGGTATCTGTTTGAAGGGTTATACGTTTAGAATTAATGCTAGCAATGTTATCGTTAGATACATCAGAAGTAGATTAGGTGATGTTAATTCCTATATTGATGATGCAATGGATGCTAATGGCACTTATCCTGTTGTTTCCTTCAAAAATATAATAGTTGATCATTGTTCAATGAGTTGGTCCATTGATGAAACAGGCACTTTTTATGACATTAAAAACTTCACCCTTCAATGGTGTATTTTGAGTGAAAGTTTATATACTTCTGTTGATCCGAAAGGAGATCATGGATATGGAGGTATTTGGGGCGGTCAAGGTTCCTCTTTTCATCATAACTTATTAGCCCACCATAGTAGCCGTAATCCTAGATTCTGTGGAAGTAGATATACTGGAGACTCTCTTAATGAAATTGTAGATATGCGGAATAATGTGATTTACAATTGGGGAAATATTAATTCATCTTATGGCGGCGAAGGGGGTAATTACAACATGATTAATAATTATTACAAAGCAGGACCTGCCACAAGGGGTAGCCACACAGTTAGTAGTAATAGTAACTTAAGAAATAGGATTTGTAATTACACAAGCTATTTTTGTACCAAGGATGCCTTCATTTATCCCGACACTGTTTACGGTGGTAAGTTTTATTTAGATGGTAACTATGTTGATGGTTATCCAGATGTAACTTCTGATAACTGGACTAAAGGAATGCAACCAGATTCTTACTGGAATGTGAAAGCTTTAATGGCCAGAAATAAGCTTGCAGCTCCACTTTCTGTCGCACCCATTACAACTCAATCTGCACCAGATGCCTATTTATCTGTTTTAGAAAATGCAGGAGCCAATTTGCCTAAAAGAGATACTGTTGATAGGAGAATAATTAAAGAAACTAGAACAGGTACCGCTACTTTTGAAGGTGCTGGTTATGCAAAGATTACGAGTGTTGGCGTTTCGCATCCTTCTGGTATAATAGATAGCCAAAATGATGTTGGTGCTTGGCCTTTACTTAATAGTACCACTCCTCCTACTGATACGGATGGTGATGGTATGCCTGATAATTGGGAGTTATTGCATGGTTTAAATCCAAATAGTGTTAGTGATAGAAATAATCTTGACACCACTGGATATACTATGTTGGAGATTTATCTTAATAGTATTGGATCAGAAAATACACTTCCTCTGAACTTATTGTCTTTTAAAGCTGTAGCTAAAAATGGTGTTAATACCCTTTATTGGAATACGTCAGATGAAGCAAATTCACAAAGCTTCGAAATTGAATCAAGCAATGATGGTTATAATTTTAATAGAATCGGCTGTGTTGTTGTCAGTACTTCAACAAATAATAGTTCATATTCTTTCAGTGAAAATAATTTGAACACTATAAACACCTTCTATCGTCTTAAAATGTTTGACAAGTCTGGTTCGTTTACTTATTCTAAAATAGTTTCAGTCGCTCAAGCTTCTTCAGATGATTTAATTGTTAGTCCTAATCCTGCCAATAAATACATTATAGTTAGTCATCCTTTGGCAATAGGAAATTCTCAAATTTTCATTTATTCAATTGATGGTCAACTTCATTTAAAGCAATCGCTTAAAGCTTCAACAATTCAGACTAGTATAGATGTGAGCAAACTTTTAACTGGAAGTTATTTATTGGTTTTTCAAAATGGAAGTTATAAGAAAAATACAAAATTCATCAAACGATGATTTTTGAAGCAACTATTCATCGCTTTGTTATATCTCTTTTTTTAAGATTCTCTATTGTAGACTTTATTTTAAATATAGCTTTGGAAATTCTATTCATTTACAGGGTTAATTAATTATTATGAATCTTAAAAAATTTTACAAATACATTGATTTAAACTATTACTCGGCTACTCCCAAGTATTTGCAGTTGGCTAATGCAATTACCAAAGCAATCGACGAAGGCAAATTGACAAAAGGCGACATGTTGCCTTCTATTAATGAGCTGAGTTATGAATTTGAAATATCCAGAGATACTGCCGAAAAAGGATATAAACATTTAAAGAATATTGGCATTCTGAGTTCTGTGGCAGGTAAAGGATATTTTGTTAAAGACACGGAAGTAGATAATCAATTAAAAATTCTGATGCTTTTTAATAAGCTTAGTCCGCACAAAAAAGTTATTTATGATTCTTTTGTTGCCAACATAACCCCTACTGCTGCAATAGATTTTTTTATTTACAACAATGACTTTGCTGTTTTTAAAAGAATTTTATCTGCCCGAATTGATAATTACACCCACTATCTTGTAATGCCCCATTTTAAAGATGGTGGTGAAAATGCTTACGAACTTCTAAATTCCATTCCTAAACACAAACTGATAGTGGTAGATAAATTGATACCAGGCATTACAGGTGATTTTGCTGCCGTTTATCAAAACTTTGAAAAAGACATTTACAATGCGCTCGAAAAGGCTTTGCCTTTGCTGAGTAAGTATCACACCATGAAAATTGTTTGTTTAGAATATGCAATATACCCCAAGGAGATTGTGAAAGGCTTTCTAAATTTTTGTAGGCAATATGCTTTTAACTATGTCGTCATCAAGGATCTTCATTCTGCTACCATTGAAGCAGGTGATGTTTTTATTACGCACATGGAAAACGATCTTGTTGAATTGATTGAAAAAATATTAGCTTCAAACTTGCAAGTCGGTAAAGAAGTAGGTGTGATTTCCTATAATGAATCGCCGTTAAAGAGAATTATTCTAAATGGAATAACAACTATCTCTACCGATTTTCAACAAATGGGTGAAAGAGCTGCAAAAGCAGTTTTAGAAAAAAGCACTACCAGAGAAGAAATGCCATTCAATTTAAATCTGAGGGCATCCTTGTAAATCAATGCCGTAAACTAGCTTCAACATTTAATAAATAATATTTAAAATGAGAAAAACTTTATTATTCAGTCTCTTCAGTGTATTTATGATTTTGTCTACTGCAAAGGTTTTTGCTGAAAATGATTCAACGCTAACTATCGCATCGGGAGACACTACATTACAAACTACTTATATTCAAAACGCTATAAATTATTGTAACAAAACAGGTGGTGGCACGGTCCGCTTAACTGCTGGAACCTACAGAACTGCTCCGCTATTAATTAAAAGTAACATCACTTTACGCATAGATAGTGCTGCAACTTTATTGGGAAGCCCCAATATGACCGACTGGACAGTTGGAACTTCTTTAAAAAATTTATTATATTCTTCTGGTAGTCTTACAAATGTTCGCATCACTGGCAAAGGAACTATCGATGGTAGCGGTGCTCCTTGGTGGGCTGCTTTTAATGCCAATAATTCAATAAGCCGCCCTCGTTTGATATATCTATCAAATGTTACTAACCTTACTATTGATAGTTTAACTATTCAAAACTCGCCTAGTTTTCATATAGTTCCAAATACTTGCAATAATGTTGTGATTGATCATGTAACGATTAATACAAGTAAAAATGCGCCAAATA
Source organism: Chitinophagaceae bacterium (assembly GCA_947447825.1). Classification (GTDB taxonomy): domain Bacteria; phylum Bacteroidota; class Bacteroidia; order Chitinophagales; family Chitinophagaceae; genus Parasediminibacterium. The sequence goes on from CANFLL010000169.1 coordinate 4,257, forward strand.
CAGATGGTATTGATCCTTCACAATGCTATAATGTGTTGATTACAAACTGCTCCATCAGCACCGGCGATGACAATATTGCCATTAAAGCTGGCGGAAATGTAGGTACGGGTGGTTGTCAGGACATTACGGTGGCCAATTGTACTTTTGGTTATGGTCATGGTCTTTCTATTGGTAGTGAAACCTTTGGTGGCTACAATAATCTTCGAGTAACGGGCTGCACTTTTAAAAATACCACTAATGGAATTCGAATTAAGTCCAGTCCCGGAAATGGTGGTTTAGTTTCAAACACCTACTATTCTAACATTACAATGACCGCCGTAACAAATCCTATTGTGATTGATTGGACTTATTCTGCAGCTGTTACTACAACACCCCCTAAAATTCCAGTAGGTGTAAATATTTTTATCAATAATTTCACTGCAACAGGTTCTTCAAACGCCGGATCTTTTATTGGTTTACCCAATAGCCCCATTCAAAACATTTTTCTATCTAATGTTAACATAGCAGCAAAAAAAGGAATGTCTATTACAGATGCTGCTGGTGTAACTTTTAAAAATGTAATCATCAACAAGGTAGCAGCAAAAAATGGTACGAATGTTACTTGCTCTGGCGTAACTGGCATTCGTGGTTTTTAATATATCAATTCCCATTACTATTCATACTAAATAAACAATATGAAATTTATTAAAAAATTGACTGATAGGGTTCTTAGCACT
>CANFLL010000170.1 GCA_947447825.1 Chitinophagaceae bacterium
TAGATGGCTTGAGCTCCCCAGAACAAGGTCATCATACGCTTCTCATTGACAAAACAAAAGAAGAGAAATAATTATTTTTTAACTAAAGAGGTTATCAACAAAAGTTGAAAGTGGGAGAAAAAACGTCAACCTATATTATGGGACCTCATGTATATAACTATCGACTATCGACTAGCGACTAGCGAGTTCTATTTTCCATTTAGCCAAACCAAACAGATTTTATCAAAAACTAAATGATTAAGTAAAAGGGGATAGGTAACATTATCTTTTGTAAACTTAGCAAGATTAATTCCATTATCAGACAAAACAAAATTCTCAATTCGTATCATTTCCCTAAAATTTACATCTCCCATACCCCACCATTTATAAATGGCTTCTTTAGCACACCAATGAAGTGTAAGTTCAGTTAGTTTAACTTCTAATTCTAAAAAATTATTTGCTGTTAAATTCGTGTCCAATCCTAATCCTAATAAGTGCCTCACCTCCTCTTCGTGCATAAATCTATGTGAAATCTTCGAGACTGTGGTACGTACAAGTTCTATATCTATTCCTGCTTTTTCGGTTGAACTTACAATTGCAGCGGCGTAGTCTCCACAATGTGAAATGGAAAAATGATATTTTTTTTCTTGTAAAAATGGTTTACGTGAATCCGCAATTTGGATTGAACTAATAGGGAAGTCTGGATATAAGTATTGAAGTAAATATCTTCCGGCTAAATGTTGAAGCCTTTTATGTGGATGAGAAATGTTATAACTCAAGGGCACATAAGCTAAGAAGAAAGATTCGGGTTCTTCTATTTTCCACACTGCCAATGAAGTCGTGGAGTTAATTTCTTTTTTGTAAAATAAAGGCATCTCTAAATGTAGTTATTAGCTTTTAGTTATCAGTGGTTAGGCAAAATATTGTAGCGTTTTACAACTAACCACTGGTAACTAACTAAGTATTTCTGCCAATGCTTGTAGTTCATTTCTTTTTTCAAGTTCGTAAGGTTTTTGATAGCAATGGCTCAATTCCTCTAATAAAATTCGTATTATTTTCTTACGAGATAATGGTTTATAATAGATCGCTTTGTTTGGTGCATTCATCTCCTTCAAATATTTCTCAATATCCAAATGCGAGTATGCTTGCCCAGTAGTAGCATCTACATAAAAATGTATCTTCTCTTGTGGATGACCTAAAAAGAAATCTGGATTATAGTCTGAATGATAAAAAGCGATAATAAAATGTCTGGGGATATTTATTATTTTGGCATTCACATCCAGCAAATCGCACAATATCTGATAAATAATCCCATTGGTAATGGAGTTGCCTTTTCTTCTAGCCAATACTTTATTTAGGAAAAAATCATCTTTAAGTGAATAATCTACTTCATTTCCTTTAAGACTATAGTAATTGTAAAGGATGCTACTAATTACATTGGCTTGTTCTAGTGGCGTTAAAAAATTATTTAGTTCAAGCCAAACATTCTTTCTTATTTTCTCAATATCCTGCAATACTGGACCCGATTGTAAGTCTGGGTACTGATATTTAGCAATCAGTAAAGCACCCACTAATAAGTCCTGATAGGCACTATTACTCCAGTCTGTAATGTCGGTTACCAGATCTTTATAATGCAATCTATGAATCAGGCTTTCTATTCGTTCCTGCACATCCTGACTAAAAGTATTTTCCCATAGGTTCTCCAGATTAGGTATAATGGCCTTACCAAAACTAGAAATCTTTTCAGACACAGTTTGATAAACCTCTTGATCTGGGTCGTCTATCAACGTAAACAATGCATTTAACTCCTTAGAACTATTCATTTATTAATTTCAATTGAACTCAAATAATGGAAGCATATTCTCTTTTCATACATTCCCCTATTGTTAAAACGTGAAAACGGTTACTTTATTATGTGGAGACCAAAATTTAGATATTAGACAATGTGGAAATGTTCTTTTGTATTCCTCAAATCGTCTCTTCTTAATAAGATTTTGGTCGAATAATGAATGGTTAGTCTTACTTATTACTATAATCGTTCTTCTTTTCAACAGTCTTCTTTATAGTTAACATGAATGAGTGTTAACAGTAAAACAACTTTATGCTATTTTTACCGCCACTAACCTTATTAATAAATAACAGCTATGAGCTTCTTCTCAAAATTATTTGGAAAAAAAGAAAAGGAAACCTTAGATGAGGGATTGAATAAAACCAAAGAAGGATTCTTTTCTAAAATAACGAAAGCTATTGCGGGTAAAAGCACTGTGGACGCCGAAGTGCTGGATAGCTTAGAAGAAGCATTGGTGAATGCGGATGTGGGTATTGATACCACCATACAGATAATAGAACGCATAGAAAAAAGGGTACAGCAAGATAAATACCTAGGTACTAGCGAACTAAATAGATTGTTGAAAGAAGAAATTGAGGCAATACTGGTAGATGCTGCTGATAATACGTACAAAAACTTCGAGATTCCTGCAAATAAAAAGCCTTACATAATACTAGTTGTAGGAGTAAATGGGGTAGGCAAAACAACAACTATTGGCAAACTGGCGCATAACTACAAGAAAGCTGGCTACAATGTATTGCTTGGTGCTGCCGATACTTTTAGGGCCGCAGCCGTAGATCAGTTAACTATTTGGAGCGAAAGGGTAGGGGTGCCCATTGTGAAACAAGCAATGGGAAGCGACCCTAGTGCGGTGGCTTATGATACGGTGAAAAGTGCAATATCCAAAGGGAGTGATGTGGTAATAATAGATACCGCCGGCCGATTACACAATAAGGCATACCTGATGGATGAATTAACCAAGATAAAACGAGTGATAGGAAAGATATTGCCCGATGCCCCACACGAAGTAATGTTGGTGTTGGATGGTTCTACCGGGCAAAATGCATTGGAGCAGGCTAAACATTTTACAGCCGCCACCGATGTAAACAGCCTCACCATTACCAAACTAGATGGTACTGCCAAGGGCGGTGTGGTGCTGGCAATAGCGCATCAGTTTAAGATTCCGGTAAAGTTTATTGGGGTAGGAGAGAAGATTGACGACTTACTCATTTTTGATAAACACGAATTTGTAGACAGTTTGTTTAAGTTGTAGTAATTATACCTTTTTGGGTTTTAATGATAAATATTCCTGATAGTTAATAAGCCTATGGTTATTGACTATTAGTGATTTTATTATCGTTTTAGGTTTGATAATGTATATAGGTTTTCTTCATAGTTTATGAAGTCAAAGGATTTATTGTCAGATACTAATTTTTGAATCCCTTTTCTCAATTCTTGTTCTTCTTCTTCTTCTCTTTCAAGAATAGAAATAGCCTCGGTTGCCAAATAATTAGTTAATCCTATTAAGGGGCTAGTAAGGACAAGTTTTTGCTTTAGGAAATTGGGTAATTCGTTTAATGATTTATCATCATCAATAATTACAAAATGTTCTTGTGATATATTAAACTTATACCAATTCAAAATTTCTTCTTTGCGGCTAAGATTAGCTTTGTTATCTGGTAATCGTTCAATGTTTTTTACATCAATTCCTCTTGTAATAAAAATATTCTGCCATTCTGAAAGTGTATGATTTGATTTGTGAGAAGTTGTTAATACGATTATAGCATTCGTTTCCGAAATAATTTTCTGTAAGGCTTGAGTAGCTCTACTATTAAATGCAGCAAAGTTATCTTCCAATATTTCAGGTACAGTCCATGACTTTGCTGGAACCATTACGCCATCTATATCTAGTAATATTAACATTCTACAAATCTACATAATTAAGTTGGGCATGAAATTATTTTATTCAATGTCGTCAGATCAATTTTGTTATAGTCAGCGTCAATTTTATTCAAGTGCTCTATTTTCAATTTTGTATCCCAGTCTTCTTCATCGAATATAATATCATTCCAATTGCAAATTTGCGTTGCAGAAGTTTTTTCGCTAGAAATTGTTTTAATGATATAGCTGCAAAGTTGAGCACTTAAATATCGATGATGTCCATCAATAATTAGGTTATCACATACTTTTATTTCGTCGAATTTAATTCCCAAATTCATCTTTTGATAAATCCTTTTAATTATAGGAAAGCATAGCCTTTTGTGGGTAGCCGCAAGTGGGATGTTATTATTTATTATGTAATCTTTTAAATAGGCTATTGTAATTTTTTCCATTTACTTTCTTTCTCCAGAAATTCTCTAGTCGGTGAATGTAAACCATATCAGATGTATTTATTTCTTTCCTTTTGGGTATTCCTCCCCTTCGCCGTTGTTGTGTCTTTTGACCAACAACATTAGCAGCCAATCAGCCATTATAAAATTTAAGTATTGCATAATCCATTATAGTTGTTAGTTAAAAGTCGCAACAACGGCGAGTCTTAACCAAGGATTAAGGTAATTACCTGATTCACCACCTTTGAAATAATACAATACATCCCATTAAAATTTAACGAAAACTACATAATAAGAAGCTCCAGAAGGACTACCATAAGTTTCGTTCAATGTTTTTTATTGCATGCCCTAAGTGCCAATGCCGTTTATTAAAGGAAGGTTTCGCTTTAAGCGAAGCCTTCCTTTAATAAACGGCATTGTAAAATATATAAAAAAAAGGCTATCCCGACAAAGCGAGATAGCCATAGTTTAAACATTAGACTCTAAAACAAACCATCTATATCTTACAAACTAATTGTATTTGAAGTTTGTCTTAATCCTTTCATCTTTTTAGAAGCGAAAGCAATTCCCGATGCAGCAAGCATCAAACTCATGCCACCATCAAAAGGAACTACTGGGCTACCATCGCCACTAGGTCCATTGTTTGGAGAACCTGGCCCATTAATTCCCGGATCATCAGCAGGGCTTTGGGCACTTACATTGAGCGAGGTAA
>CANFLL010000171.1 GCA_947447825.1 Chitinophagaceae bacterium
GCAGCCGTACTAACTACTACCCCGTTTTTATACCATGCAAACGTTGGTGAAGTACCAGGAATAGTTACCGTTGCATTATAAATGGCATAATTACCCGTACACAAAGTAGTATTCGTTGCAGCAAGGGCAACAGTAGGATTGGCAGTAACTGTCATTTTAGTTTTACCACTAATAGCTGTTTTATAAGTTAAACAAGTTAGACTGCTCGTCATTTCTACCCATACGCTATCACTATTCAACAATGAACTGTCTTTGTAGATTGCACTATTAGTACCCACCACCACATTGTTTTTCTTCCAAACATAAGTAGGCGAAGCACCCCCATTTGTTGGGGTAGCAGTAAAAGTGACTGGGGTTGCTGTACAAACAGTCGTGGCACTGGCGGCTACTGAAACAAGTGGTGCTACAGAGGTAGTAACACTTATTTTGATTGTATTACTTTTTGCAATTGGAGTGGAACATGTTAAACTAGACGTTAAAACTACCCATACACTATCATTATTGGCTGGAAAACTGTTTAAGTATGTGTATGCGTTAGTACTCACCAAAGCTCCATTTTTATACCATGCAAAAGAAGGCGTAATACCACCACTAATTGAACTGGCATTGTAATAGGCATAACTACCAGTGCATAAGTTTACATTACCTGTAGCAATAGTGATAGAAGGGACAGGGCTAACTGATATAGTTGTCTTGCCGCTTACAAAAGTTTTGTAAAGCACACAACCAGAATTGCTGGTCATAGAAAGCCAAACCGCATCACCATTCACTAATGTAGCGTCTATGTATGTCGGGCTATTTGTTCCAACGTTTACCCCATTCTTAATCCATTGATAAACAGGTGCAGTACCACCATAGGAAGGGGTTGCAGTAAAAGTTACTGGAGTTCCAGCACATACACTATTATTTGTGGTATTGTTTGTGACTATTGCAGATGGGGAAAATCCACTGTAAATAACAATTGAAATAGGATAACCAACACTCTTTACCGATGTTGTTCCTACATAAATTGTTCCAGTGTAAGTACCTTGTGCAGCAGTTGATGGCAATGCAATGCTTAACGGAGAGGAGGACAAAGTTGCATTTGTAATGTTTGTAAAGCCTGTTGACAATGAAGCAGAATCCCAAACAATGCTGTATACGTTTGCCCCACTAGTAAGCGAATCGTAAGCAAGTACAGTAGAGGTACTTCCTAAACAAACGGCAGGAATTGCTTTAGGTGCAAAAGTATAAGTAGGTGCTTTTATTACAACTGCTTTTGTAGCACTACCGCCTACACCACACACGTTTCTTGGCTGTACAGAAATGTTTCCAGTCCAAGCAGTGCTTGATGTATTAAAAGTAATTGCATTAGTGTTATTAACCGAAGTTAATACCGCCCCAGAAGGTATATTCCACAAATAATCAGTAGCATTTGCAACCGACTTAATTGAATAATTTACACCTATTTGTCCAGTGGCTAATGTACTTGGACCAGAAATAGTGTCGGCATTACCAATACTTGGAATTGGCGTAGGATTTAATGGGATAGTAAAAGACACAGTTCCAGAAACACCTGTTCCTGTTGCAGTATAGGTTATTGGGCTTGTAATATTTGTGGTAACAGTTGTACCAGTTGTTGTATTTAAACCTGTAGAAGGAGACCAAACCCAACTTGTGTAAGTACCTGTATTTGTTAAACTAAGAACTGTTGGCACTCCAGAACATACATTATTTGTTACATTAAAAGAAGCAGGGATTCCAGCAATTGTAAGACCAATATTTGTGGATGCAAGAGCTACATCTAAATCTGATGATTTAAGAATATAAACATAAGAAAAAGTAGTGCTTTCATTCGGCTGAAGTGTTCCTAGATTAAAAGAAATAGATATTGCCTCATCTGCGTATCTGTTTGAAGCACTTTGATACAAACCAGTTCCATTATAAATATCTGCGGCACTTCTATTAGAAAAACCTCCTGTGGTAACTTTTGCTCTAGTGTCTATTGAACCTAATCCCAAATATTCACTACCATCAGAGTAAGTTGTAGCTGACGCTAAAGCCCTATTACTTGCATTCGGATTCTGATAAACAATACTATTATAGGTTGTAAAACTTCCTGTGCTACCAGCGGTGTTAATACCTTGATCTGGATCCACATTTCTCATGTAATAGATATTATTAATTGGAGATGTGGTGGTGTTGGTAATCGTCACTTTTGTTACAAAATATAACGCTCCAGATGGAATGTAAGTCTTTGCAGTAATACTTAAACCATTTACTGCTCCTTGCCAAGTAGCCGATTTTTCAGTTGCAGTAGATTGATATCCGATAATACTTCCAGGTATGTCGCTAGTACCACAGATTAGGTTATTATTATAGTTAGCCCCATTAACACTTACGCCAAAGCCTTCCTCTGGTGTACCGGGTAAAAAATAGTCACCAACAGAGGTAGCCCAATCATCTTTAGCAGGATTGGCGACAAAACCTAGTTGAGATGACCCACTTCGTCCACCCCAACCATTTGGATGAAATCCTGCTGGAGCATTTACAGTAGAGGCAAAATTACCACAGGGACCAACTGCAACTTCAACATAATCCCCTTGTAAGAAAGCATTACCGCTAGAAAGTTGCACATTTGGAGTAACCTTAAAATTGCTTTTTGTTTTGGGAGCCATCCTTAAAGATTTTGGTCTTGGAGGCTGAAACTGCTTTGGTGGGTCATTCTGTGCTGAAGCTTTAAGGCTAAACATGGAGCACAAACATGTAGAAATGACTACAAATAGGGAAAATTTTTTGAGCATAGATTACTTTGTTTGAGTTGTTAGAAATAAATGTTGATATAAAAAAGGACGTAAATGAAGTATAACAAAAAAAATTAAGATTGACCGATTTAGTTATTGACTTAATATGATTAAAACAAATAGGTGAAATTATTTTAGTTCGGTTAAAAGCTATGTAGGCAGTAGTCTAATTAATATTTTGAAATACAGGTGGCAAAAAGTCTTTTAAATTCTGATTAATATTCTTATTTGAGCATCAACAAATCTTAACATAAAATGAAAATATTCTTAAACACACTCCAACTATTTTGATAAATTATTCAAAACATGCTGCAAATTAAATGCTTTTCACAATACGATAACTTTTTTTTACAATATTTTTTAGTCAAACTGTTACCATTTACGCTATATACCATTGACGCAGATTAAACTTAGGTAAGACATCCATTAAAATATCCAACCATGCCACCAAAAAATTGAAGCGTGCCACTTACAGTTAGGAGATCTACCACAAACAGCAACGCCCCGAAACATTACTGCTTCGAGGCGTTCAATTTTCAATTGTCAATTATTATTTAGCTCTCCTATCTCTCAATTTCTTGATGCCATAAGAAGCTCCTGCACCTAGCAAAAGAGTGATGCCCCCATCTATTGGTGCACCTGCTCCACCACCACCACCTGGAGGGGCGGCCAATACTACTGAGGCTGTTAATAACATACTTGCCATCATAAAGGCAGATTGTAATAGTTGTTTCTTTTTCATTTTTTTTGTTTTAAGGAAAGAGGAAAGGAGGATAAGAGGGAAAGAGGTGAAGAACATATTAGGGAAGAAGGTGAAGAGGGAAAGAGAAAAAGAGAGAAGAAATACGAATATGGGGTTTGACCGTAATTCACTGTTTCTATCTTTTATCTACTATTACCTATATCTTATTACTTAATACCTATTACCCATTCTCTATCTTCAATTATCCATTCTCAACTTTCAATTGTTGATTGTAATTATTTAATTCTAAATTAGACCTGACAGGTATTTGAAACCTGTCAGGTCTTGATTATTCGTAACTAGACTTATTTCTTTATGAATTCTACTGTGTTAACCTTGCCATCAGTGGTGCGAACCCTTAAATGATAAGCTCCTGCTGATAGCGAACCCACATTGATGCTTGGGTTATTGGCATCACTCAATGAATGATTACCTACTACCCTTCCCAAATTATCAACCACCTGAATCTTTGCAATATGACTTCCCTTCACAATCACACTACTCGTAGCAGGATTCGGGTAAACCGTAATTGGTAATTCGTAATTCTTAATTGGTTTTGCAAACACAATACTATACCTATTTGCAGTTTCAGTTGCAGTAGTAGTAATAGCTACTTCACCTGTTGCTTTCACATCGGTGTAACTACCCGTTACCGCATCTTTCAGATAAACTGGTAAATTAGTATTGCTGATAGCAAACTTCAACGTATAGCTTCCTGCTTTTGGTGTACTAATTACCAATGGCAATTCTGTTTTACTATCAATAGCTTGTAAGGCATCAATAGATGCTTTTGAACCATTAACACTAAATGCAATCGTTGGGTTAGTTGCTTCTAATGGTTGAAGCATCTTTCTGGAATAGGATGCTGTATAGCTTGTATAAGCCACTGCTTCATCAGATTCTCCACTTGCATTATCAACTACTGAAACCCTTATTTGATTACCTACTCCAGTAGTGCCAAATATTGCAGGTGATAATGTACTATAATTTCTAACTGAATTCTTGAATGTAAGTGTACCACTTGCATTCACGTACACAAAGAATCCTTGAGAAGAATTAATGATGTCGCCAGCACCGTTAACGCCTGCTGTACCATTAAACTCTTGCCATACCCCATTCTTGCCACCAGTTGACTTCCATAAGTAGCAAGAAGCATCTGCAAACAAACCTGGATTAATTGCCTTCAAAGCTGTCCAACTGATTGGTGA
>CANFLL010000172.1 GCA_947447825.1 Chitinophagaceae bacterium
AGTAGTAGTTAGTTTAGATACAACAGGTTTATTTACCTATACACCAACAGTTGCTAAATTAGATACTATTAAATGTGTATTGACAAGTTCTGCAAGCTGTTTAACAGCCACTACAGCCACCAGTAATAGTATAATTGTAAGCACCACGGCCACCGTAACTCCAAGTGTAAGCATTGCTACTAATACAACATCAAACTGTTTAGGTGGTAGTATAACCTTTAAAGCAACTTCTGTGAATGGAGGGTATGGAAAATATGCATGGTACAAGAATGGAGTTGTAGTTGTAAGTGCGGATTCAACAAGTTATTATACCTATACGCCAACAGTTGCTAAATTGGATACTTTCAAATGCGTACTAACAAGTAGTGCAAGTTGTGTAACCTCTTCCACTGCCATCAGTAATAATTTAATTATTAGCACTACAGACAAAGTTGCTCCTAGTGTAAGTATTACTACAAGTTCATATTTTGCCTGTTTGGGTAGTAACATTACTTTAAAAGCAACGCCTATTAATGGTGGTTCTGCTAAATATGCATGGTATAAAAATGGTGCTGTAGCAGTTACTTACGATACATTGGGTTCATATACTTATAGTCCTACAATAGCAAATACCGTTGATTCCATTAAATGCGTATTAACAAGTAGCGCAAATTGTGTAACGACAAATGTTGCAACCAGCAGTGTAATTGGCGTTTATGCAGCACCTGCTGTTACTCCAAGTGTAAGCATTAGTGCAACTGCCACCAGTATTACAAAACTCACAAAAGTGACGTTTACTGCAACCGTAGCAAATGGGGGAAATGCAACAATATATCAATGGAAGAAAAACGGTATAAATGTGGGTACAAATAAATCTACTTATATCGATTCTTCACTTGTAAATTCGGATATTATATCTTGTACCATAACAAGTAATGCTACTTGTTTAACAACAAATACTGCTAGTAGTAGTAATATTAAAATGATAGTAACAGGAAGTAACCCGATTGTTAAAGCTAATCTAACATCAGAAATTGATGCAATGCACGTTAGATTATTTCCTAACCCTTCATACAGCGGTAATGCTATTTTAGAGGTAAGTGGTGTAACATCTGATGTTAATGTAGCTATTACAGATTTTTTAGGTAGAATAGTTAGTAAGTACACTTTTAATAAAGACAGTAAGGTTTCACTTCCAAATTATATCGCAGGTGGAACTTATATTGTTAGCATTATTAATGGAAAAGAAATAAAATATTTGAAGTGGATCAACATAAAATAATTTAAAACCTTTACTTTTTCTTTTATTAAAAACTGAGTTTTTAGATAAGGTTAATGTTGTGAGTGCATAAAATAGTTTTGTTTTATAAATTATGTGGTAGTTGTAGAGAAGCATATAAAAGCATAGTAAGAGCGTAAAACTTTTATGCATCCATAAAAAAAAAATAGGCAGTAGTGAAGTATTAGCTTCACATCTGCCTATTTCTTTATGCACTTCTAACTTTTAATTTGTCTCTCTACTTATTTATTGCTTGCCGTAAAAGTTACACCATCGCTCAATTTGCCTACGCCTGCCGTGTTGCCAGCATACGCAAAAATGGTATATGTTGTACCGATGGTGAGGTTATCGTAAATTTTCAATTTTTTCTTTGTGCCATTATGCAGCATCCTTACGTTTGATCCTCCAGGGAAATCTAATATGCCGTTTGCAAAAACAGCTCCGGCAGGCAAACTATCGCCTTCTATCAAATAAGTTCCATAATACTCCGCACCATCCACAGAATTATAGTCAAAACTATGTGACCCATTCCCCATACGGATAAGTAGCCTAAAAACAGGTTTGCCAGGCACCACACTGCTGGAAACGCCTTGCTTGTTTACACTAAATCCAGAAAGGTTTCCTAAATCAAACGAAAAGCCCGACAATCCTGTCACATACTTCTTCACAATATCCAAGTCGACTATCATTTCGCTTTTTCTAATCTCTAATTCTGCTTTGAAATCAGTACCACCAGCCTCAAATTGGTTATTGGCATCTCGGTAGGCATCTACCCGAATTTTAAAATTTGCTGCTGTAATGGTTGGGGCAGGAAATTCTGCCGTATGCCCATAAACACCATTAGTTACCTTGGTAAGAAGGGTATTGAATTTAGATTTTGTAGTATCGTGATAATCATCTAAAAGGGAAATACTCATAAGAAATAATTTTATTTATTTATAATTTATTAAAATTAGCCCCTTTGTTTATATCCACAATATTATATTTTCCTAAAATGCAATAAGGTTATGCACATTCTATCATTTACGTTTGAATGTGGTGTACAACCTTTAGGAGAAGATATTTTTTGGTGCGCTTAATGTTTTAATACGGTTGGGTAAAAGAAAATGAATGGAAGAAGCCCTCTAAAAGCGTCCACTTGCCAGTGCGAGGCTTACGGATGCCACCCAAGGGTAAAAGGTGGTTACCTTTTAGCGTCAACTTGCCATGATAGGTACTAAGTAGGTAAGTTTAGCCTAAAAAGTTGGCATGTTAGGAGCAACATTGTGAAGTGAAACCCAAAAAGTTGCCAAGATTGCCGCTTTGTTGGCAACTTTTGGAGTTTCATTGACCTCCGTGAGCATCGCACTGGCAAGTGTGAACTGTTGAGTGGCATTCTTTAAGTGTTGCTTGGCAAAGGAAAGGCTAGAAAGTATGAATGTTTGTATTAACTCAACCATCGTGAGTTAAAAAGTAACCTTCCGAACTGTTCATTCGGTATTTGTCTGACCCATAATTAGGAGCGTTTAACACTTAGAAGATTGTTTGGGGGATATGATATGTTGTGTTATTGCAAAGGTGAAAATAGAACACAAATAAGAATAGAAATACAAGTTAATTCAATATTTTTATTTCTATAATTATGGTATCATAAACTGTAACATAGCGACATAGAATTAAATGAAACCTCTATGCAATAAACAATATACTTGCACCCAAAACCAATAAAATAATATTTGTCTCCTTGGGTATTATCTTTTTTTTTGCTATTCTATTTTTTGTAGATTACTAATGACAAAATATAATACATACATTATGATGACACCACTATACTCAGGGGCAATATGTTTTAATCAAGCGAGAAAAATAAAAAACAACGAAAATGGATTGCCATGCTATTACTACTGAGCAAAGGACTTCATTAGTTCTTTACTAATTGGGGATGTTGTTGGTATTGTTACTTTTTTATTTGGTAAATACGTTATGTACTAAAGTTTATTAAACAAAACATTCATTTTTAATGATAGATTTGTCATACAGTTATTAAAGTTATGATAAGAGATTGTATTCAGCTTGCTTTTTTCTCTCTGTCCATTTTATTTGGAATAAATAAAATAGCTGTACGATGTGCTTTCTTTACGACAATTCTATACTTACTATAAACTTATTAATGCTTCTAAATTAAAAAAATGGTAAACATCGAGAGAAATCAAGAAGAATTAAACCAACATAGAGCTATTATTTTAGCTACAATTGATTACCGTATGCAAAGATTAAACACCTCAATGAAGATTGATGGAAAAATTTTAGGAGAATCTTATTCTCAAAACCTATTACATGAGACTGAGAAATGGTTTAAACAAAAAAAACTTGATAAACTAAAACAGATACTTCCAAAAGTTTTGGAGTTTCCAATAGCTACGGTTGACATAAATTTTGATAATTATATTCTGGAAAAGACAGGTTATGCGATAAATATCTTTAAAGATATTCAAGAAAGTGTAGATAAAATACTTGCACAAAATCAGATTCAAAATGAGAAAGAGCTTCAGGATGCGACTATTTTAATTAGAAAGCTTGAGCAAGAATCACCCGATGAAATTCAGATTAAAGTGTTGAATGATTTGTGTCGTGACTTTATTAAGCATCAAACTAAAACGAATCGTTTGGAAGACAAGTACATTCCCAAAGAACTTTCTCATGTTCAATCACCAAACGAAAAATTCAGATTAATAGTTCAGGAAAACGAAAGAAACGGGGAATTTGGCACAACAACCGTTTCTATTACTGGTAAGGGTGGTGGAGCAAGTATGTATGACGCAGAGGGAGTGAAATTAGATATAAAAGCTTTTTGGAAGGACGACAATACGGTCATTATCGAATCAAAAAAAGAATATAAAATACTTTCAGAGCATAAACAAATTCAATTTTAGATGACATTATTGATGTTTATTTAATTGAACATTAAAGCAAAAACTTTTAAGAATAATGCCAGCAATACGCTTTTTTTGTTACTCTACAGAGGTAACTATAATTGATTATTAGCAACAAAACCATCTTATTAGGAGCTGCTCTTATTAACAGGTACATTTGCATCATCATAAAATAGAAAAATGGTAATTGCAAATCCGATATACGATGTTGTTTTTAAAAGAATGATGGAAAATGAAAAGGTCGTGAAGTTTTTCATTGGAACATTACTAGATCAAACAATAGAAACCGTGGAAGTGAAACCACAAGAATTTACATACACAGATGAACTGGCAGGACTTGCAGTATTTAGACTTGATTTTATTGCTACCATAAAAACAGAAACAGGTGAATACAAGAAAGTATTGATAGAAATTCAGAAAGCAAAGAACCAAATAGATGTGATGCGCTTTAGGAACTATCTAGCAGAGCATTACAAAAAAGAAGATACAATCAAT
>CANFLL010000173.1 GCA_947447825.1 Chitinophagaceae bacterium
TAACCTTCCTGTCGGCAATGTCGGATTGAAATATTTCAATATCTTCTTTAGGTTCGTATAAAATAGGAATAGAGTCAATAACATACAACATCTTATGCTTTGAAATCTGTCCAAATAAAGTGGAGTAAAATGTAATTAGTCCAATGCATAAAAGGTATAGTTTGCTCATAATAGATTGTCTTTTAAAATATCCGCAACGAATGATAGAAAATATTAGTGACTATTGACATGATGAAAATTCGCTAATATTTTAAAGTTTGGGGAACTAGTAATAGTATCATTCGTTTATTTTATACTATTAATGAATTCTTCCAACATTGTAAATCCACTTTTGGTTACTTTATTTCTATCGTCAGCATTGTTAGGATTTAAACCATTCGCTATTTCCCAAGTGTCGGGCATTCCATCGTGGTCACTGTCTATCGCAGCTGTGGTTGATTTTAATAAAGGCCATCCTCCCACCGAACCTACACTATCAATTATACCCCTATTTTTTCCATAAGAATCGCCACTGTTACATTTCCCAGATTTAATTTGATGTAGAATCCGCTCATCAACAATATCTCTTTTAGGTAGTGTTGCGCCAACATTTTGCAATACCAATAGATAAGCTTCTTTTGCAGACTGTGTGATAACAGGAGCAAAAGGGAAAGGCATTACCATTCTTACACTATCCGCATTTGCTGCAGGCCCTTGCACCCCTCCTTTCCAATTATCTTCAGATATTGATGGAGCCCCTTCTATATAATTGCCATTAATATACCATTTACCAGGGTCTGTGCCTTTATTACCAATCTCTACAATCATAAATTCCTTAGATTCTTTTGTAGCTGGTCCGGATTTAAAGTAATTATTAATCATGTTTTGATGCCCCAATTCTCCGCCATAGGCACTTTTATAACCCCAATTAAAAATTACATTATTTCGGAAGTCAACGATTTCTTCGCTTGCTGTTTCGGGATGTTTCCTAGCTCCACTAAAACGAGGGTTACGACTCGTATTATCGGCATATAAGTTATGATGAAAGCTTGCACCCATTCCTCCTTGAATGCCACCAAATCCGTGTAGTACACTTTCGCCAGATTTAGTATCTTTTACCCTGCCTGCATTATATAAACTTTCGCTTAGCATGCACCATTGCATAGTAAAGTTTTTATTGTCGTAAAAAGAACCTACTTCATCTACCGACCAACTCATCGAGCAATGATCAATGATGATATCTTTTTGTTGTCTGCCTCCAAACGCATCACCTTGACAGCCCTTTTCATTGCCTAATCTAAAACGCATATAACGTACAATTACATTACTAGCTTGAATTAAAGTGCTAAAATTAGCCATACAAATTCCATCACCCGGCGCAGTTTGTCCAGCAATTGTCAGGTTACCATTTGTTATTTTGATGTTGGATTGTAAAAAAATAGTACCTGAAACACGGAAGACAATAGTTCTTGCTCCACTTTTAGAACAAGCTTCTCTAAAACTACCTGCACCAGCATCGTTTAAATTTGTAACCTCAATGACTACACCTCCATGGCCACCTGTAGTAAAACGTCCAAATCCTTCAGCACCAGGAAAAGCTATTTGTTGCGAAAATGTATTTGTGGTTATTAAAATTAGCAGTAAAATCAAAAGTTTTATTGTCATATAAAATTGCTTTGAATTGGTGTTACTCTACAATAACAAATGAGTGATTGTAAAACGGCTTGACAAGAAAGTCCCTTCTGCCGATTCTAATTACTTAATTCTTACTCCATTGTCCCATAACTGCTAAAAAATGTAGAAATGCTGAATTACTTCCGTCTGCAAGCCCTTTCAAAAACCCTAATGTTATTGCATACCAACATGGTAGAAGAACCACCAAAAAAGGAAGTGCAGCTATTATCTAACTGCACCTCCATTTAATCATGTGAATCTATTTGTTGATGAGTAGTTGCTCATTATAGTTGCCTGTGTCAGTGGTTATTTTAACCACATAAACACCACTTTTCAAAGATTGTGTGTTTAGTTTGTAAGCGCTTGCCATCCTTAGAGGTTGTGCAATAACTGCTTTGCCTGTATTGTCGTAAACTGTAATCACTGCCTTCTCAACGGGTTTAGTAAAGCTGATGGTCGCAAAGTCTTTTGCAGGATTGGGAGAAATAGAAAATTGCTTATCACTAAATGTTAGTAACGAAATATTGCTATAAAATGTCTTTCCGTCATTATCCAATTGCTGTAGGCGATAATAAACAGTGCCTATTGTTGTATAGCTATCTTCGAAATGATAGGAAGAACCACCATTGACAACCACTTGCCCTACAGTTGAAAACGTAACTCCATCTGTACTACGCTGAATATTGAAGACCTTTGTATTTAATGTATTGACAACTTCCCATTGTAAATAAGGCGTCTTGTTATGCCAAGAGGCAGCGAAGGAAGTGATTTGTAAAGGCAAGGCTGTTCCTTTATAGTAAGTGGCTTGCCATTTGGTATATACCCTATTATTATAATAAAAAGTAGTGTAAGAATTTGTTAGCTGCATCAATGGAAAATGTATTCCATTAGTCATAAACCAATATCCATCCCCGGCTACAGCACAAACGACATTAATATAAGTCGCATTAGGGAGTTTTAATGTCCCATAACCTATTCCTCTTATTAATTTATATTTTAATTCACCAACTGTAGTATTGTATTGAATACTATCAATCCTTCCTTTGCCACTGTCAAGCCAACTGTTATAATTACTATGCCCAAATACCATATAGGTTTGACCGTAACTCAATGGGTAAATCATTTCTGTACCAGAAGGATTATCTCTCTCGATATGTCTTTTTTTAATGGAACTATCATAAGTATAAGTGCCTGCCCAACCAAGTTTGGTCGGTGTCGTTTCTAAATAACTAATGGTCTCAAAGGGGTTGTTACCAACTGCAATATTTGATGCTGGAAAACTATCCGCCCCTGGTAATCCTTTTGAGGAATAAATTGAAACGAAATTAGCATTGCCACTGTCTTTCATATTGCTGAAGTCCCAAACCTTGTTTTCACCTTTTAAAAGGGAATCTGTTATGATTGTAGATAGGTATTTAGTATCTTGTATGATAAAATTTTCTCCAACTCGAGGGTTTAATCCAGTATCGGTGATAATTGGGGCTTTTGTGTCTTTGCTTTTAAGGTATCTTGTGTCCTTCTTATTTAAGGCTACATACAGCAAAGGAAAATGTATTCCATTTGTATGGAAACTATATCCATCATCCTGTAATACACAAACCACACTATCAAAAGTACCATAAGGCAACTTTAATGTTCCATACCCAATCCCCGTGATAGTATCATGATGAGTAGTTGGTGAATTATTGGTACTTGGGAAGGTGTAAAACATATTTTGATGGGTAAAGGTATAAGTTGTTCCAAAAGTCATTGGAAAAGCTGTAAGCGGATGCCGAGGGGAATTTGTTTCAACGTTTTGAAGTAGCCCATTGTTAGTACCGCCATCTGTGGTATCTAACTGAAAAGCAGCAAGAGTGCCCCAACCATTATTATCTGTTTGGTCAAACTGATATTGACTTTTATACTTTCCAGTTTCTGTATATCCAGAGTTAATCAATACAATATTTGCATTGGGCAAACTATCTGCAAATAGAACTCCTTTTGGCGAAACGAATGACATAAATCTAACTGAACCACTATCTACAAGATTGCTAAAGTCCCAAACATTGTTTGCTCCATAGAAGGAGGGTACAGTTGTTAGTCTTTTAGTACTTTGCCATTGATAATTTTCCCCGATAACAGGGTTACAGCCAACTGCCGTAAGTACTGGTTGTGCATTAGTGGCAATTCCTCCTAACAATAGGCAGAAAAAGATTCCTTGTAATTTTTTTTTCATCTATTATTCAATTTAATTTTTCCTACACTTCAAGATCCGCAGTAGGCATTCGTAGCTGGTTTTAGAAAAGTGGCCGCCACACTTTCTTATTTATAAAATATTTTGTCAAAATTGCAATTTAAATTTTAGTTTTTTAACATCTATGCAATTCTTGCATTGAATGCTACCAACTAATAAGTGCTTGATAAAAACGTTGAGTATGCCAATAACATTTGATTAATTCTTGCTCTATTATCTCATAGTGATAGGACTGCCGAAACTACTGCTAAAAGAAAGTAATATTGCTGAATTACTTCTGTCTGAATGCCCTTTTCAAAACACTTTTGTTACCTGCCGTTATATTGTCGAATAGTTTGTACTTGGCCCAACTCCATTTTTTTCAATTAATTTTTTTTCAATAAGTTCTGATAATAATCGTTTAACAGTAGGATTGGGCACTCCAAGTTTTTTTGATATTTCTCCTGATTTGCAACCAACATTATTTTCAATAAAAGTCAAGATTAATTTTTCTCTTTGTGATAATTGAGAAGAAGCATTATTGAAATTTAGTTTAAGTATTAGTTGCTCTTGAATATTTTTTAATGCGTCAAAATAAAAACTATTCCATTCACTAACATTTTCATTTGGTCTTTGGCTTTGGCAATTTCTTAATACGCTGTAATACGCTAGTTTTCTGTTTTCTATTTCGTGTTCAAAACTTACATATTGAATCCAATTATAGCCGTTTTTCAACAATAATAGAGACGATATAAGCCTACTCAATCTGCCATTTCCATCTTGAAA
>CANFLL010000174.1 GCA_947447825.1 Chitinophagaceae bacterium
GAGTAACTGGTAATGCAGAACCATTCGCAGCTTTGAAAGTATCTACTGGGTTGGAAGTAATTAAACTTGTGGCTGTGGTGTTACCAAAACTCCAAGCATAACTCATGTTGCCCGACAATAAAGTTGACGTACTGCTGAAACTAATAATGTTTGCATTGGTTGTTCCTGCAACTGATGTGCTTGCAGTGAAGCTAACTACTGGTGAAGCTGCAACTGTAACAACTGCTGAAGATGTTGCTTGAGTACCACTCACGTTAGTTACAATAAGTTTAATGGTGTAAGTTCCTGCGGATATATAGGAATGAGAAGGTGCAAATAAAGGATTTTTTGCTGTATCGGTTGGTAAAGTAGCGGCAGTAAAAGCAGTTGAGGTCTGTAGTGTTGATCCGTCGCCGAAGTCCCAAGTGTAAGTGAACCCTAATTTGAAGTTAGAGCCATTGTAAACCGTAAACAAGTTACTTTTCGCACATTGTGTAGCTGCACTAGTAACTTTAAAAATTGAAATTGGTGCAGTTACACCTGCATTTTTTAAGGTTAAGCCATTTGCAATAGAGCCGGCAAACAATCTGTTACTAACAAAAGCCATTAGAAAGAAACAGACGCCTACAATCGTTTTTCTCAGGCATACTCCTATTCTCCCTTTTTTTAATAGTTGAATTGAATCCATAATTCGAATTTGCATTTAAGAGTGAAAAAATTGTTCAGTGAATCATTTTTATAATAAAACGCAAATATATTTGCTTTTCAAATTAAAATTTATACCTGTTTACAGGTATTTTTTCATTAAAAATACTACAACAACAACCGATTGTTCACCTTTAATAAAAAAAATAAAATTGAAACTTAAACTTTTCAATGACGAAGTACACAAGGTTTGGACTGAGATTTCAGGAAATATAAATGACCCATCAGCTTTAGCTACCTATTTAGAGAACTACAAGAAAATAACTAATTTCTTTCAAGTGGGTGATTTCTATACACTGATATTTAATCTATCCTTTTTAGATCTTGAATATGTAAGTCAGGATGTAACAAACTTATTAGGTTACTCTCCAAACGAATTTAACATGGCTTTATTCATGGAGATTATGCACCCCGATGACAGGCCTTGGTGTCTTGCTTTTGAGAAAAAAACTTTAGAGTTTTTATTGAATTTGCCAGTATCAAAACTGGTGAAATATAAAGTTAGATATGATGTAAGATTAAAAGATATTAAGGGCGAATACAAAAGGATATTGCATCAATCGGCAGTAGTAGACCATGACTCTGACGGTAAAATTATCCGTACTTTTTGTGTTCATACAGATATAACGCATTTTAAAACGGAAGGATTGCCCAAACTATCTTTTATAGGCATGGATGGCGAGAAATCATATATAGATTTAGACGTAGAACAGCCTATTAAAACAAGTAATGAGTTTTTAAGTAGAAGAGAAAAGGAAATTCTATTACATATTATTGAAGGAAAAGCCAGCAAGGAAATAGCAGACATTTTGTGTATTACCTTACAAACAGTAGAATCTCATAGAAAAAATATGATTAATAGAAATAAACTAAAAAATACAGCCGAATTAATTGCAGTTTCTATTAGAAGGGGATGGGTTTAAATTGGTATCCCAACATGTAAAGTTAGTTTAGCTCCTTAGTTTATAAAGATACTATACACCTAGTTTTATAAATGGCTGTCTAAAAAGTAAAAAAGTGCTTTCACAATCGCCTGTACGACCCAAAGTCTCCATCAGGTTGTCAGAATCAAATGTGAAAATGCTTAACTTTTGAGACAGCCTCACCATATCTCTTTCCCAGCTTCCACAAGTTCACCCTTATCCTCCTTCCCTCCTTCCCTCCAATCTTCTTATCCTCTTATCCTCTTATCCTCCTTCCCTCCTATCCTCCTTCCCTCTTATCCTCCTCCCCTTTTATCCTCTCATCCTCCTTCCCTCCTATCCTCCTTCCCTCTTATCCTCTTATCCTCCTTCCATGATAGTATATAACAGTTGCACTACCACCAACATTAGATTTGCCAACATTTTTTAATGAGGTTGTGCTATAAATCAACAATACAATGATTGCATCACATTTACACACACTTTAATCGATTTGCCATGATGAAATATTACAAATTACTTAGTTTAATGATGGGCTTATCCATTGGAATTTGTGCTGTAGCCCAAAAAGTTGCAGTAGGTACCATCGACCGAAAAGCCCTTGTGGAAAGGCATACCATTAAAATTAATGAGGTTGACACCCTTTCATCCCTTTCAGTGGGCAATGGAGGTTTTGCTTTTACAGCCGATGTTACAGGTCTTCAAACCTTCCCTGATTACTATGCTAATGGCGTACCATTAGGCACTGAGTCTGAATGGGGATGGCATAGTTTTCCGAATGTAAATAACTTTAAGTATGATGAGGTTCTGCGCACCTATCATTTGAATGGAAGAGATGTGAAATATGCGGTAGAAATAAAACAACCTGAACGCAGCAAAGAAGCAGTGGCTTATTATCGCTTGAATCCTCATAGGCTTCAACTAGGCAATATTGGTTTCGACATCACCAAAAAAGATGGCAAACCAATATCAATTAATGATATCGAACACATTCATCAAACTTTAAATCCTTATACTGGCGAATTGTCGTCATCCTTTACCGTTGAAAATATCCCTGTTAATGTTTTCACTTATTGCCACCAAGACAAAGATGCCATCGCTGTAAAAGTTACTTCGCCTTTATTGAAAGAGGGAAGAATTGCAATACGTTTACGATTCCCTTATCCTACTGATGGATGGCGAGATGTGGGCAATAATTGGAAAAATGATGCAAAGCACACCTCAACTATTGAAGATAATTCAAACGAACACGCCATTATTAAACACAGTTTGGATACCACTTCCTATTATGCCTCTTTAGAATGGAACAATAAAGCGACCTTAACTGAAAAGAATAAACATTATTTCATAGTAAGCCCTGCAAGCAAATCGGAGAGCTTTGAAATTACTTGTTTATTTAGCAAACAAAAGCCTACCAGCAGTCCCCCCTCCTTTTCTTCTACTGCTTCTAATAACAATAGCAAATGGAAAAACTTTTGGTATAGTGGTGGCGCAATTGACTTTTCTGGCAGTACTGATGAACGTGCATCAGAATTGGAAAGAAGGGTTGTGTTGTCGCAATATTTAACCAAAATTCAATGTGCAGGCAATAATCCTCCACAAGAAACTGGTCTTACTTTTAATAGTTGGTATGGTCGCCCACACATGGAAATGATTTGGTGGCATGCCGTACATTTTGCCCTTTGGGGAAGAACCGACTTACTAGAAAAGAGTTTAACATGGTATGGAAGATCTATCGAGACTGCCAAAAAGATAGCGGAAAGGCAGGGTTATGAGGGTGTTCGTTGGCAAAAAATGACGGATAATGAAGGACGAGAAACACCCTCTTCTGTTGGCTCCTTTTTGTTGTGGCAGCAACCGCACATCATCTATTTTGCGGAGCTTTGCTATCGTGAAAAACAAAATGAAGTAACCCTACAACGTTACAAGGATTTGATTTTTGCTACTGCCGACTTTATGGCTTCTTATGCTTTTTACGATTCTGCTAAGGGAAAATACATTTTAGGAAAAGGAGTAATTGCAGCGCAAGAAAGGTTCAAACCTGAGGACACCTATAACCCAGCTTACGAATTGGCTTACTGGCATTGGGCACTAAACATTGCACAACAATGGCGAACAAGATTACACCTGCCGCCAAATAAAAAGTGGGATGATGTGATGCAACAACTTTCACCACTAACGGTGCAAGACAATAAGTATTTATTTACTGAAAATGCTACAGATTCTTATACCAATCCTAGATATGCAACTGATCACCCATCTGTTTTGGGAGCACTAGGTATGTTGCCCAAAACAGATTTAGTTGATACTAAAGTGATGCTAAATACCTTTAACTGGGTATGGAATAACTGGAAATGGGAAGATACATGGGGTTGGGATTTTCCGATGACTGCCATGTCTGCAACAAGATTGGGCTTGCCAGAAAAGGCAATTGACGCATTGTTTATGGACATTAAAACAAACACATATTTGGTAAGCGGTCATAACTATAAAGATGACAGGCTACCTGTTTACATGCCTAGTAATGGAGGATTGCTTACAGCAATTGCTATGATGTGTGCAGGCTATGATGGCACAGAAAAAGATCTCCCTGGCATACCTAAAAATGGTAGATGGAAGGTGCAATGGGAAGGATTGAATAAGATGCCTTAATAGTGATTAGTTGTTGGCAACTAATAGTGCTATGACCTTCGGGCGAAGTGCTACGACCTTCGGATGAAGTGCTACGACCTTCGGATGAAGTGCTACGACCTTCGGATGAAGTGCTACGACCTTCGGATGAAGTGCGATGACCTTCGGATGAAGTGCTATGACCTTCGGATGAAGTGCTATGACCTTCGGATGAAGTGCTA
>CANFLL010000175.1 GCA_947447825.1 Chitinophagaceae bacterium
ATTATATGACTATCCGCTATTTGGTAATTCACTACTACTTTCTCCTTAATCTTCGCTGTCATCCCGTTTTCTCTATCATAGAAAACCAGATGACAGCGAAGTGTTTATTAGGTTCGAGTAATATTTTACCAAATAGCGGATAGTCATTAGAAATTATAGTTACATCATTTAGTAATGAAATTGAATTATTAATGATTAAAATTAGATACCCTTGATATCTAGCGAAGAACATTAATGATTGAATTTACATCGGTTGGTATCTGGCGGAGATCATTAATGATTGAATTTACATCGGTTGGTATCTAGCGCAGATCATTAATGATTAAAATTAGATACCCTTGATATCTAGCGAAGAACATTAATGATTGAATTTACATCGGTTGGTATCTGGCGCAGATCATTAATGATTGAATTTAGATACCCTTGATATCTAGCGAAGAACATTAATGATTGAATTTACATCGGTTGGTATCTGGCGCAGATCATTAATGATTGAATTTGTATCGGTTGGTATCTAGCGCAGATCATTAATGATTGAATTTAGATACCCTTGATATCTAGCGAAGATCATTAATGATTGAATTTACATCGGTTGGTATCTGGCGGAGATCATTAATGATTAAAATTACATTGGCAAATAAATAAAACACTCTATTAATTTATAAAATCCTACCAGTATTATTCACCTAAAGCTCTTTTGCATTTAGTTCAATGTTTGTTTCTTCGCAGAAGCTTTACCATTAAGCTCACACAGAAATAACGAAGGAATCATAGGTTTTGTGTTGGCTTTTATCAATTATTTACAACCGATTGCATCAATCATTCGTAGTTTTTGTGATTAAAATCACCAGAGTAGTCACCAATACTCGAATGGAATAAGTCATTCTAGTTGCCTCACTCAACTATCTTAGCGGCTTAATGTTATACCTGTATGCAATCTGTAATAAAGGTTTCAAATCTCACTAAACAATTTAAAGGGCTCACTGCTGTTAATGACCTGTCGTTTACCGTAAACAAAGGTGATGTGTATGGTTTTTTGGGGCAAAATGGGGCAGGAAAAAGCACCACCATTCGTATGTTGCTTACCCTTATTGCGCCTACTAGTGGAAACATTGAGCTGTTTGGAATGAATTTAAAGAAACACCGTTCCGAAATTTTACGACAAGTAGGGGCTGTCGTTGAAAAGCCTGATGTATATAAATATCTCTCTGCTTACGAAAATGTATCGCTATTTGCCAAACTAAGTGGCATAACCGTGACCAACAAATTGGTGATGGATCAATTGGAAATGGTTGGCTTGGCTTCACGAGCAAAAGACATAGTGAAAACTTTTTCGCAAGGAATGAAACAACGCCTTGGCATCGGGATTGCCTTGGTACATAACCCTCAACTAATCATTCTAGATGAACCAACCAATGGTCTTGACCCTCAAGGTATTGCGGATATTAGAAACCTAATTCTTCGTTTAAGTAAGGATATGGGCAAAACCATCGTTGTGTCCTCCCACTTATTGAGCGAGATTGAACAAGTGGCTAGCCGATTATTAATCATAGATAAAGGAAAAAAGCTGGTAGAAGGTAATGCCCATGAACTATTTGATCCTGCTCAGACTATCGTTGAAATAGAAACCACTAACAACTCATTGGCTCTGCAACAATTGCAACAAAGCAACTGGCGTAATTTGTTGCAACCCCAGCGAGGACAAAACATTTTACTAAAACTTCATCGCAACGATGTTCCTGCCTTACACAGGGGTTTGGTGGAGATGAATGTGGAGGTAATATCTTTTCAACCTCGCCATAATTTAGAAGACTTCTTTTTACAAATCACTTCGAACAATCAACATGTACAAGCTTTTACAAATTGAGTTATACAAAATATTTAAACGTCCTCGCACTTACATTTCCTTCTTGGCTATTACAGCTTTAGTGGGTGTAATACAATTAGGTCTTGTGAAGAATGGAGATGATTACGTAAATTTCGTGATGGGCAACGTAATGCAATCTTTTTCTTTTGATGGAAAGCTGTTGAATGGATATCTAGTTTGCTACATCCTTTTACAATTATTACTGGTTCACGTGCCACTTTTAATTGCCCTAGTTGCGGCTGATATGATTAGTGGAGAAGCAAATATGGGCACTTTGCGGTTGATGCTAACAAAACCCATTAGTAGAACTCAGTTTTTGATGGCTAAGTTCTTGGCATCAGCTATTTATACGTTCATGCTCTTGGTTTGGATTGCTTTTCTGGCCTTATTTGTTAGTATGTTTCTTTTTGGAGTAGATGATATGGTTATTCAAAAAACAAACTACTTAGTACAACTGCCTGTTGATGATGTTTTTTGGCGTTATACTGGCGCATTCGGATTTGCTTTATTGTCTATGCTTTCCGTGGCAGCATTGGGTTTCTTTTTGTCGAGCTTTGCCGAAAATTCAATTGGACCAATCGTTGCCACTATGAGTGTGATTATCTTTTTTACAATTCTAAGCACCATGAGTATTCCACTGTTTCAAAAGATACAGCCTTTTCTTTTTACCACTTACATGGTGAACTGGAAAGAGTTTTTTGATCCTAAAGTGAATGCGGATAATGCAGTAATTGTTGGTAGTCTGCACAAGCCAGAAAGGATTATTACATCGGCCATAGTTTTAATTTTTCATATTATAGGCTTTGTGGGTGCTACGATGGTGATATTTAAAAGGAAAGATATTTTAAGCTAACAAAAGTTGAAAAGTGAAAGGTCAAAAGTTGAAAGTATTAAGTAAAAAGATTGAAATGAAGTATTTATTTTTAGTAATTGTTGCATTAGCAAGTTTTCAAACAGCTTCTTTTTGTCAGGATATGACTGCCTTAGTAAATAAGGTAAAAGCTAAATTAGATAAGGTAAATGACTATGTGGCTGAGGGAAACATGAAGACGGATGTAATTTTCATTAAAGCTCCAGTAGGCAGAGTGAAGGTATATTTTAAGCGGCCTAATCGATTTAAATTGAAACGTGATGGCGGCATTTCGATATTGCCCAAAGGAGGCGTAACCATAAATATGACTACCCTTATTGAAGGAGATCATTTTACTGCATTTGCTGTTGGAGATGCAGTGGTTAACGGTACAAAAGTGAAAGTAGTGAAGCTATTTCCAACTACTGAAAATAGCGATGTTGTACTATCAACCCTATATATTGATGAAGCCAATTTATTAATTCTCAAGGCAGCTACTACTACCAAAGAAAATGGTTCATTCGAAATTGAAATGAATTATGGTAAATACATGGCTTATGCACTTCCCGATAAAGTGGTGTTTAGTTTTAATACAAAAGATTATAAGATGCCAAAAGGTGTTGCTTTAGAGTTTGATGATGAAGAAAAACTCACTGATGCCGAAAGAATAAAACGCAAGAAAGGGCGTGTTCAGATAAATTATAGCTCTTACACAATCAATAAAGGATTGGATGAGGCCGTTTTTAAATAGTATTTGTTGAGTGTATAGAAGTTTTTTGCAGAATAGGGGACTAGCTTCCCGAAAATTCTGCGAAAAAAAATTGTAGGCACTTTACAGTTTTTTATTGAGAGCCAAGAGTAAAAAGAAAACCCAAATGAATAACAGAAGCTTTATGCTTTTTGACCAAACCTAATCTGTTATAACTTTCTATTTCCACTTCAACACTGAATCACTTTTTCAAATATCTAATACCGATTATCTAAATTGGACAGGCTACTTATATCCTTGATTTGCTAAAACCAATATATTTACCCCCAGAAACATTCGCTTATGAAGCTTACATTTTGGATCAGCCTCTTCCTTATTTTCTATACTTATCTTGGTTATGGTATCGTTCTTTTCTTTATGATTAAAGTAAAAAGAATCTTTAAGGGAAAGCCCGTTTTGCCAGGATACGATAATCTGCCTACGCTCACCATCGTGGTGGCGGCGTATAACGAACAGGATTTTATTGAGCAAAAGATAAAAAATACATTGGCATTAGATTATCCTGCTGATAAGATTCAATACATATTTGTTACCGATGGTTCTTCGGATGATACGCCCAATATCGTCAATAAATACCCACAGATCAAGCTGTTGCACTCCCCAGAAAGAAGGGGAAAGATAGCCGCCATGCACCGCACCATGCACGAGATTTCGACCGAGATAGTAGTGTTTACGGATGCCAATACTTTCCTGAATAAACAAGCACTATTAAACATTAGCCGCCATTATTCCGACCCAAGAGTAGGCGCGGTATCGGGCGAAAAGCGTGTTCAGATAGATGAAACTGCCGATGCAACTGCGGGAGAGGGGATGTATTGGAAATATGAATCGAAGTTGAAAACATGGGATTCTGAAATGTATTCTG
>CANFLL010000176.1 GCA_947447825.1 Chitinophagaceae bacterium
ATATAGAAGGGAAATTGAAAACAAGACACTATGAGGATAAGGATGGATTGAAAAAGTATGTGACAGAAATAATTGGCGAGCAATTAATAATGCTGGACAAGGCAATTGATAATGGTTAATTGAAAATTATGACAACAGTTACAATAAATCCTTTAGTTCATAACGAGATTCAAGTAGTAGGCATCTACTTTGAAAAAGACATTAAGCTGAACACTGTTTTACAAAAAGTAGTTTCGGCCAAATGGAGTAGAAGTAAAAAGTGCTGGTATATGGAATGTACTAAAGAGACTTGTAATAAACTGAGAACTGCACTGAAAGGGATAGCCGAATTGGATGGGAAGGCGATGAGGGATTATTTTAAACAAAACAGCCACCCCTCCGTAGAGACGCATTATAATGCGTCTAAAAATGATTCGATTGCGCATCCCAAGACGGATAATAATCAGTCTCTACGGGTGCAGCCTATTTCTATCCCTACTACAAAAGAAAAACCAATATCCTATAACCTTAGCAACGAAAATGCTGCTGCATTATCTAAATTTAATCAAATGCTTACCCTAAAAGCCTACAGCCCCAATACCATCCGAACATATATGGGAGAGTTTAGCGTGTTTCTGCAAACATTAGGTAATACCACAGCCAAAAGCCTTGATACGGATAGGGTAAAGGATTATTTGCAATATTGCCACACTACTTTACAATTAAGTGAACACACGATTCATAGTAGGATGAACGCTTTAAAATTTTATTATGAGCAAGTATTGTATAATGAGAAATTCTTTTGGGAGATACCAAGACCTAAAAAGCCATATCAGTTGCCAAATTTTTTTAATCAGGACGAGATAGTAGCCATATTAAAGGGAACTTTAAATGTAAAGCATAAAACGATGCTGATGCTAGCCTACAGTAGTGGGTTGCGAGTGAGCGAAGTGGTGGCGATGAAAACATACAATATAGATAGCCAAAGGATGTGCATGAAAATAGAACAAGGTAAAGGTAAAAAAGATAGGATGGTAGGGCTAAGTCCTGTATTGCTGGTGATGTTGCGGGAATATTGCAGACAATACAAGCCAAAGAAAGAAGGGTATTTGTTTATGGGGGAGATTGAAGGAATGCCCTATAGCCCAAGGAGTTTACAAAAAGTATTAACAACAGCAAAACAAAGAGCAGGAATATTGAAGCCCGGCAGTATACACGCACTGCGCCACAGTTTTGCCACCCATTTGGTGGATAGGGGTACAGATGTAACTATTATACAGAAGATTATGGGGCATAATGATATTAAAACGACGATGCGTTATTTGCATACCAGCAACAAAGATTTGTTGAAAATATTAAGCCCATTGGATAGTTTGAATTTGGAGTTATAAAAAGTTGTATAATTGCATTTGCGTACCGTAATAAAAGAGACGTATATTTTATTAGCAGGTTGATTTTTAATGAGTTAATATTATATACGCCTCTTTTAAAATGATGAATGGTACTATAATACAAGAGTTATTTGCAACCAATGCGAAGACCTCAAAAAGTTTAAAACAAATATTTATTAACTAAAAAGAACAAAAATGAAAAAACGTTTCCTTTCATTCCTTGCAATTGCCATAATGATTGCAACAACAATTCAATCACAAGTACCAACAAAAGGATTGGTAGCTTATTATCCCTTTAACGGTAATGCCAATGATAGCAGCGGCAAAGGAAATAATGGTTCTGTAAATGGTGTTACCTTAACATCAGATAGATTTGGTAATAAGAACAGTGCCTACAGTTTTGATGGAATTTCAAATAATATTTATATTCAACATCCTATTCTTTCCAATAATCCTTGTGATTCTAACTGGACTATATCCTTTTGGTTTTTATTACCAAAGATTAGTGACTCAATGAATTCATTTGTTGTTTTTTCTAATGGTAGAACCCAAGGTCAGTCGGGTTTTAACGGTTTTGGATGGTTCGATTCATCTGTTAAACGAATTTACGGATATTGGTATGGTAGAGCGGGTTTATATGCTACTGATTCAAATTACAAAGCAAATACTTGGTATAACTTAACTTATGTTTATACTAGTATTAATAGCACTTTAAAAGTTTATGTAAATGGAGTTGATAAGTCTGGAAAGATAGGAAATACAAATACAGGAGGACTAGCATCTAATTTAGGTAATTGGTACGTTGGTTCAAGTGGGTATTACAGTGCCTACTTCAAAGGGAAGATAGATGATATACGTTTATACAGTCGTTCGTTAGATAGTTCTGAAATACAAGCTTTATATCACGAGAGTAATTATGATATAAAAACACCTTCTTTACCCACTAACGGCTTGGTAGCATATTATCCCTTTAGCGGCAATGCCAATGACAGCAGCGGAAATGGAAATAATGGTACAGTTAGTGGGGCAAAATTAACTACCGATAGATTTGGGAAAGCAAATAAAGCATATAGTTTTGATGGAGTTTCCAACCAAATAATTGTTCCCAATAGTCCTACTCTTACTTTCAATAATAGCATTTCGTTTTCATTTTGGGGTAAGTTAGATTCTTTAGTTTCAGGAATCCCTCTTGCTATTCGTGACGAAAACACGGCACATGAGACCTCAACAAGAACAGATATGGGAGCAACACCTTTTCCTGATTATGATATTAATAACGGAATAAGTGGAGGTAATGTTTATGTTAAATCTCAAATTAAAACCGATCTAAATTGGCATAATTTCATTGGAGTATTCAATCAATCAACAAATGTAACAACCTTTTATATAGATGGAAAATTACAGGGAACATCAAATGTTGCTATTACAACAATAGACAAAGCACATCTAACATTCGGGGCAGCTTCTTATTCATGGGGTAGTAATCAATATTTTAAAGGCAAAATTGATGATATTAGAATTTATAATCGGAGTATCGATAGTATTGAGATACAAAATTTATATCATGAAGGTGGTTATCCAATTAACAACTTAACAATCCCATCAAACGGTTTAGTAGCGTGGTATCCATTTACTGGAAATGCAAATGATAGTAGTGGTCACAATTTTAATGGTGTTAATAATGGTGCCACATTAACAACAGATAGATTTGGCAATGCAAATAGTGCGTATAATTTTGGCAAACCCTCATTTATTGATTTAACGATGAACAATTATGGTATTTCTGGAAGTGCTGATAGAACTATTTCTGCTTGGGTAAATACACCATCTACAAATACATATGGACAAAGAGTAATTTCTATGGGTATGTATAAATCAGGAACTGCTGCATGGGATAGTTCCTATAATGGAAAGTTTTTTCAAATGACTCTAGATAATAATCATTTAAATTTAACGGGAGGTGATTGTGGTGGAGTATATGGTTGTTTAAGCTGCTCTATTGTACCTAAAAGCGGTCCAAATGTTACAAATTCTCTTTGGCATCATTTGGTTATTGTTTACAAATCAAAAGTTGGATATTTATATGTAGACGGAGCCTTAACGAATCAACTAAGTATGCCATTTATGAATACAACAGGAAATGCTAATTATATAGGTATTAGTAATGATGGACTACAAGATTTTTTAATTGGTAAAGCGGATGACATAGCAATTTATAATCGTGGGCTTGATAGCTCTGAAATTTTGAATTTATACCATCAAGGAGGATATTTATTACCTGTTACAATTGAAACTTTTTTTGCTAATTCTATAAGTAACGAAGTCTCAATTAATTGGAAAACTTCATCCGAAATTAATACATCAAAATTCATTATTCAACATAGCAGTGATGGCATTTCATTTACAGATATTGGGAATATAAACGCAACAGGCAATGGTGCAAATATTTATGATTTTACAGATAATAACCCAGTAAACGGCATTAACTACTACCGCTTAAAAAGTGTGGAAAATGATGGTAGAAGTAGCTATAGCAAAGTGGTTAGTGTAACCTTTGGCGACAAGGAATCTTTCTCAATTGTACCGAATCCTGCAAAAGATTTTGCAACCATTAGTTTCAGTAAATCTTTTGATAAAGCTTCAATTGCAGTTTACGATATGGCAGGCAAACAAGTCATTAAACAGTCGCTAAATGCGAGTACAAGCACATACAAACTAAATACTCAATCTTTGAAAAGCGGTTTATATGTGATAAAGGTAAACACGGACAAAGGCATTTATAATGAGAAACTACTCATAAACAAATAAAGTACCTTACTATATGGAAGTGCAGTTAGACAATAGCTGCACTTCTATCTTTGGAGAATACTACCATTTGGCTGCAAATAACAAAAGTGTTTAGGAAAGTGCTTGCAGACGGAAGTAATTCAGCAATTCTGCTTTCTTTTAGCAGTAGTTTCGGCAGACC
>CANFLL010000177.1 GCA_947447825.1 Chitinophagaceae bacterium
GTAAATTAATACTCAATGAGAAACTTGATTTTGATCGTAGGACCTTAGCTTACTTCATTGCTAAAGATGAACTTAAAACACTTTTAAAATACATGCCGATAGATTAAGCACTAATCTTACTACTATCCATTTTCAATCACTTCCTTGCAAATATAAATCCAAATTCAAAAAAGAACATACACTGTCAAACTAAACTATAAATTCTACTTCAGCTTTGGAAAAATCAATTTTCAATGAACTTCAATTTTGTGAAATTGAAAAATAATAGCAATGTTAACATGTTGAATTTCTAGTTGCGATTTTACAAATTTATAATGACACCCCTCTTTTCCATGGAATGAAATCATCCTGTCCTAATTGAACTGCTTTGGGTATAATAATTCCGCTTGCAACTTTAATGCAGAAATCTAGAATCTCTTCTCCCATTTGCTCAACTGTTTTTTCTAAAGTAATTATGGATCCAGTATCGATATCAATTAAATCCGGCATTCTTAATGCCAAAGAAGAATTTGTTGCAACTTTTATAACTGGGCAAATTGGATTTCCGGTAGGGGTACCTAATCCTGTAGTGAATAATATGAGGGTAGCACCAGCTGCTGCTTTCCCTGTAGTTGCTTCAACATCATTACCTGGTGTACAAACTAAATTCAACCCTGGAATGGTTGTAGGTTCTGTATAGTCCAATACATCTGTAACGGGAGAATTTCCTCCTTTCTTGGCTGCTCCTGTGCTTTTAATAGCATCTGTAATTAATCCATCTTTGATATTACCTGGAGAGGGATTCATGTGAAAACCTGATCCCACAGCGTGTGCTTGCGCATCATAAGTTTGCATTAAATGGATAAACTTTTTGGCTATTGCTTCAGAAACACATCTATCAATTAAATTTTGTTCTGCGCCACACAATTCCGGAAATTCTGCTAACAGTACGGTTCCTCCCAATGCTACCAATAAGTCAGCTGCAACACCCACAGCAGGATTAGCTGAAATACCACTAAACCCATCACTACCACCACATTTTACACCTAAAACCAATTTACTTAGTGGAGCTGGCGCCCTATGAATATTATTAACATTGATTAACCCTACAAATGTTTGAAGAATCGCTTCTTTAATTAGAGACTCTTCACTATTACTTTGTTGTTGCTCAAAAGCAAAGATGGGTTTATTAAAATTAGGATTCCTTTGTTTAATATCTTCTTGTAATTGTGCCAATTGCAAATGCTGACAACCTAAACTCAATAACGTGATACCTGCTACATTTGGATGATCTGCATACGCTGCTAAAAGCTTACTCAAAGAATTAGCATCTTGCCTTGTACCTCCACAACCTCCTTGGTGATTTAAAAATTTGATCCCATCTATATTAGGAAACACTCTTTTAGAAACATTGTCTGGCACTTGAAAATCTATGTTCAAAATATCCTCTTTCTTGTCAATACTTTCAGCTAATAATTTAGCATATTGTAAATATTTTCCTGTTACTGCATATCCAAGACTATGATGTAAAGCTTCTTTGATTACATCTAAATTTCTATTCTCACAGAAAACAGTTGGTATGAACAACCAATAATTGGCAGTTCCAACTTTACCATCTGATCGATGATAGCCCAAAAAAGTTCTGTCTTTAAAGGCTGCTATATCTGGTTGTTTCCATTCATACTTCACTGTTCGATAAGCATAAGGTTCTGCAGCATGAACAGTATTAGTGGTTGTCATTAACATACCCGATTTAATATCAGAAGTTACCTTACCTACCACTACTCCATACATATACACATCATCGCCTGTATTCATGTCATTGAAAAATATTTTGTGCTTTGATGGAATATTTTCTTTGAGTTCAAATACTTTATCTTGAAAATATATTACTGTATTAGCAGTTAAATCAGTTAGTGCTACTAATACATTATCCTGTTCGTGAATTTGTAAATAAGGGTTTATTTTTTTTGTCATTGAAGTATTTATTAATTAAGTAGAATTAAATATGATTTAAAAAAACTACTTATCAAACAGGCTCTTTTAATAATGCAATAAATTCATCTAGATGCTTTTCGTATAACTGTCTAGGAGATACTTTATTTTTGATACAAATTGAAACTGCTCTTCCAACTACTTCGCCCATCATACCACATGTTCTCATAACCCTTACTGGACCAAGTCCGGTTTTAGAAACGCTAATATTTCTTCCTGCCATAAATAAATTTTTAATATTCCTGCTATATAAAGTACGATAAGGTGCCCAATAGACATTCCCATATTGATATTCCTTTCCCCTTGTAAAATCAGCTACAAATTCATCGCCTTCAAATCCATTTGAAAATTCTTTCTTTGGAGCATGTAGGTCAACTCCCCATGAACATGGGAAACAAGCATCATCAAACTTTTGTTGCTTTTTAAAATCTTCTGCATCTAGTATAACATCTCCCATTAATCTACGGGATTCACGTTTACCTGCAATAAAAGCAGACCAACCCAATCGATGGTTAGGATACATTTTATCAATGTTCTTAATAACATCCCAAGCACCATACATTGCTCTGAAATTATGATCTCTTATCTGTTCTATATCGGTTACTTGATTTTTATTGAACCCACTTTCCCAATACCACATATTAGCAAATGATTGCAGCCCTTCTTTACCAAAAGTTTCTACCCCTTTTCTGCCAGGAAAAGGTTTGTCAGAAAGATCTAATGCCCATGGGCATCTTGGAAAGGGTTGAGAATATTCTCCAATCTCACATTTTAAAGCCAGTGCGCTCTTATCCTTGCATTCACATTTCAATACTTCCTCACTATTTGTAGCATCAAGAACATTAAATAAATTTGAACTCCCCATCAGGTTTTCCACCTTGTATTCATAATCTGCTCCTGCCTTAAAACCAACAACTGCATCACCCGTACAATCGGCAAAAAAAACACCCGTTAATTGCGTTTGACGTCCGGTTCTAATATGCTGGATAACAATTGAATTAATTTTATTTTCCTTTACAATTACATCTATTGCTCTCTGTTCAATAAATAGGGTAATATTAGGCTCCTGTTTAACTATTTTCAATTTTAAATTATCATCGTAATAACTAGCTTCAACACCGTTAAATACTTGTCCTGAATGCTTTTCAATTTTAGGCAAAATTTCAGTTACAATATCTCCTATATGAGGATATGGATCCTTATTGGTGTGCCCCTCAGGCCAAACACGCACTTCTGAACTACCATTTCCCCCTAGAACAGGTCTATCTTGAACTAATGCTACTTTTGCGCCATTCCTCGCAGCTGAAATTGCTGCACAAGTTCCGGCTAATCCTCCGCCTACAACAATAAAATCAAAAGTTCCGCCTTTGTCCGGATTTGCGGGTAGACCTAAAAGGTTTCTCCTGAACTTAGTTAAAGCGGCAACATCATTAGTGGGCTTAAAATTGACATCCTTACAAAATAAAATTGCTTCACATCTACCCTCAAAACCAGTTAGATCATGTAATGAGACCTTAACCTTTCCACTTATTTTTATGGTGCCTCCATCATGCCAATGCCAATCTTCTCCCTTCGTTCCAAAAGTTTCTTTTAATGGTTTATTATTGATTAATAATTGAAATTTACCAGGCGCTCCTGGCGCATTCCAATGCGCTACCCAATCTTTTGTTCTAACCCAAACACGATAAGTACCCTCGGATGGAAATCTTATTTCTGTTTCTGCATCCGCAACAGGTATCCCCAATCCATGAGCTAATAAATAGGGACTCCCCATTTTATCCATTGACTGCTGATCTAAATTCCATCCACCGAAATTGGAAAATTGTTCAGCTTCAAGAAAAACAAATTCATTAGAAATCATTTTATTTGATGAAGCCATTACACTAGATAATCCTCCTGAAAGTAGTAACAAACTGGTATTACCCATATACCCCATAAAGTTTCTTCTGTTCATATTTTTTATTTTAGAAAATTATCGGAATGATAAAATTTAAAGAGTTTGAATTTCTGATATTACATTTATCTATCGAATATTAATTCTGGCTGTTTTTCCTAAACCCAGATAGCCATAAGATACAGTAATAGTTTTGCTTTTTAAGATTTGAGGAATTTTTAGTTTTGCAATAAATAAACCTGTATTTACGCCTGTTTCAACAACCTCAAGTTTATTGCGAATATCATTTCCATAAACTATATCTACCCAACCTTTATCAACCTTATTCCAATCCTGATTCAATGCAGCTTTCAACTCTATAGTGATTGTTTCACCCGGATTAACCTGTGTAATAACA
>CANFLL010000178.1 GCA_947447825.1 Chitinophagaceae bacterium
GTTATCTTTTTCGCAGCTAGCAACTCTACTTTCTCTTTCTTAAACTCGGTACTAAAATGTCTCACCTCTCGAAGTTTTACCTCCATAAAAATACGTTTTCTGAAAAGTTATCAACCAACTTTGAGTCAACCTATTTCATGAGACCTCAGCATATAACAAAAACAGGTAGCACCTCTAATATTATTAAGAGGTGTTACCTGTTTTTATTATAAAATGCGAGATTCTATTTACCTAAAGCAAACAAATTGTTCTGCTTTGCCTTCTTCACAGCATAACTAATACCAGAAGCTGCAAGCATTAAACTCATTCCACCATCGAAAGGAACTACTGGACTACCGTCACCAGTTGGACCATTGTTTGGAGAACCAGGGCCGTTAATACCAGGATCATCAGCAGGACTTTGTGCATTAGAACTGATGTTAGAAACTAAGCTCATTACTAGAACTAGTCCAAGTACTTGCAATGTTTTTTTTACCGAAGTCATAACTAAGAGTTGAGAAGTTAATCTATGTGGGGAAATATTAATTATTCAAATGGCAAACCCGAAGCGAAAATAATGAACTTATTTTGTATAAGTATATTATTTAACTATTTTTTTTTTAACAAATGTTAGTACAACAAGTCACCAAGTTTAGCTGCATTAATGATATTGATTTTACCACCTTTTATCTCAATTAGTCCTTCAGACTTAAAGTCACTAAGTGTTCGTATTAAAGATTCAGTGGCAGTACCTACATAATGTGCTATATCATCTCTAGAAATATCAATCGTTTGCCCTTGACTATTTTTATTAAATTTATTATGAATATCTATCAACGCTTTAGCAATTCTTTTTCTGAGGGAATCATAAGCCAAATTTAATAATCTGGTTTCTTTTTCCTTCATATTAGTAGTAATCAGTTTAATAAATTTTGTAGCAATATTTATGTCATTATAAACTAATTGAACAAACTCTTCTCTTGGAATAATAGCTACTTCTGAATCTTTCAACGCATCTGCCGAATCTTCATAGTTTTTTTCTTCTAATAAAGGCACATATCCAATAAAGTCTCCTGGTGCATAAAGATTAGTTATATACTCCTTTCCATCATCATTGGTTTGATACGTTTTTATCTGTCCACTTTTTAGATAATACAGATATTTTGGTCGCTTTCCTTCGCTATATAAAATTTGTTTTTTATAAACTAAATGTGTATCGTAGCTATCCAAATCCATTTTAATGAGTCCTGAACTATGTAACTGTTTCATCAACTCATTGACCCCTTTATTATCTGCCTCAAACTTACTTCTTAAAACATCTTGTTTTTTAAGTCTTGTTTCAATGGCATTAAGCAATTCGAAATCATCAAATGGTTTGGTAATATAATCATCAGCCCCCATATCCATTCCTTTCCTAAAATCACTTCTATCTGCCTTAGCAGTTAAAAAAACAAAAGGAATATCTTGTGTCTCAGGATTCTTTTTAAGTAAATGCAATACTCCATATCCATCAAGTTCAGGCATCATTATATCACAAACAATCAAGTCTGGTTTATTAGCAATTGCTTGCTCAACTCCACGACGTCCGTCTTCAGCTTGCAAGGTCTTATAGCCATCTAGCGATAATATTTCTGCAATATTTTCTCTAATGTCTTTATGGTCATCTATAATTAAAATTGTACGCATAATTCTTATTTGTTAAAATAAAGGTAATAGAATGCAATGATAGTGGTGGCAAAACTTTATCGTAATGACTAAAATCAGAACCAATTATAACCCTTATCAAGTAAGACACACATATTGATTTTGACTTAATAATTATATATAACGCATAACATAAGATTACACAATACTTAGCACTTAAATAATGTAAAGGATCTTATATTGTTTTTAGGAAAGAGCTGATACGAATATATAAGTCCTCACTAACAGGACATAAAGGAAGTCTTAGTATATTTTCAACAATTCCTAAGCTATGTAAAAAGGCTTTTACACCCGCAGGATTATTTTCTTCGAACAATAAATCATATCCCTTTAACAATTGGTAGTGGATTATTCGAGCCTCCTCAAATTTTCCTGCTAAACAAAGGCGAATCATAGTAGAAAATTTATTTGGGAAACTATTGGCCGCAACACTAATTACACCGTCAGCCCCACAAGCAATTTGAGGCAATATCAACGCATCATCACCACTTACAACTAAAAAATCATCAGGTCTATCCCTTACTATCTGCATGAACTGGTTCATGTCATCACTGGCTTCTTTAATTCCACCAATATTTGGGACTTCATGTGCAAGGCGAATAGTTGTAGCGGCATTTATATTTCTGCCAGTCCTCCCTGGAACGTTGTATAGTAACAATGGAACAGGAGAAGCCTCAGCCAAGTTTTTGTAATGCTGGAATAACCCTTCCTGCGAAGGCTTGTTATAATACGGAGAAGCAC
The DNA here is from genome assembly GCA_947447825.1 of Chitinophagaceae bacterium. GTDB lineage: Bacteria > Bacteroidota > Bacteroidia > Chitinophagales > Chitinophagaceae > Parasediminibacterium. The sequence continues at coordinate 2,425 of CANFLL010000178.1, forward strand.
TAAGAACAGCGGTTGCTTTTTTCAAGGGAAAATAAGATAAATCTTTAACTAGATTATTCGTATCATTTCCACCAATGCCAACAACAACAGGTACTCTATTATTTACGGTATTATAGGTGAATTCAAGGACATCCACCCTTTCGGATTTAGTAAGAGTAGATGTTTCTCCTGTAGTACCCAAAGTAACAACATACTCCACACCACCATCCAATACATTGTTTATTAACTTTTCTAAGGAATTGAAATCAACAGTAGAATCTTTTTTAAATGGAGTAATCAAGGCAACACCAGTGCCTGAAAGGAAAGAGCGTAAAGACATTTTTACGTATATATTTATAAATCTGAAAGAAAGAGGGCAATATTAATGAAAACAGTTATGTAATTACAAACTGTATAAAAGAAAATTTTATATAACTCCAAATTGCCATCACGAGAATTATTGAAATTGTAGAAAGACTATTCAATTCCAGCCATTTCAACCAAAGGTTGCTCTGTCCAGAAGCCCATTTTTTCAAACTTCTCAATTCGGCTGTTTATCCTACTTTCAGGAGATAAGTTCTTTATATCTTTCAAATTGTTTAATATTACCTTTTTAAGCATTTCAGCGGCTTCAACATAATCCCAATGAGCTCCGCCAATAGGCTCTTCTACTATTTCATCAACAAGACCAAAGCCTTTCATATCAATAGAGGTTAACTTAAGTTGATCAGCGGCTATTTCTTTCTTATCTACACTACGCCACAAAATTGAGCTACATCCTTCTGGAGAGATAACTGTATACCAAGTATTTTCCATCATCAAAACTCGATCACCGACACCAATTCCAAGGGCTCCCCCACTTGCACCTTCACCTATGATTATACATATTACTGGAACTTTTAAGCGAATCATTTCAAAAATATTTCTAGCAATGGCTTCCCCTTGTCCTCTCTCCTCTCCTTCTAATCCTGGATAAGCACCAGGGGTATCAATAAAAGTGATAATAGGCTTGTTGAATTTTTCTGCCAACCTCATCAATCTAAGGGCTTTTCTATACCCCTCAGGCTTTGCCATACCAAAATTTCTTTGTTGACGCATTTTAGTGGTATGTCCTTTTTGCTGCCCAATGAACATTACTGTTTCCCCTTCAAAATCAGCGAAACCACCAATCATAGCTTTGTCATCTGAAAAGCTTCTATCACCATGGAACTCGGTAAAGTTTGTGGTAATTTTTTCAATATACTTGAGCATATATGGGCGATCTGGATGTCGACTTAGCTGAACTCTCTGCCAAGGTGTTAGTTGTTGTGTGATTTCTTTTCTTTTCTCAACAATTGAGCTTTCTAATTGATTGATGGTTGCCGAGTAATCTATCTTCTGATTTTTCTCAGCTAATAATTTTGTTTGTTCAATCTGTTCAAACAATTCTTTAATTGGTTGCTCGAAGTCAAGAAACTGTCTATTTGGGTACTGTGGCATAATTCAAATTTGAGGTGGTAAAAGTACGGGATGAAATTATTTTAAGAAATATTTGTTTATATAAAAAATATACCCTTATATTTGCATCCCGAAACGAACGAAACGTAACGGAAAAGTTCTTAAGGATCGGTAGTTCAGTTGGTTAGAATGCCGCCCTGTCACGGCGGAGGTCGCGGGTTCGAGTCCCGTCCGGTCCGCATTAATAAAGAAAAAA
>CANFLL010000179.1 GCA_947447825.1 Chitinophagaceae bacterium
AAGGGTTAGCGTTTTCAATAGCCAATGCCTCATCAACAGTTGCTACACGAAGAATAGAAATAACTGGTCCAAAGATTTCTTCTTTAGCTACACTCATATTTGGCGTAACATAATCAATTACTGTAGGCCCTACATAATAGCCAGCTTCTTTACCTTCTACCGCTGCGTTTCTTCCATCAACCAAAATCTTAGCACCATCTTTTTCTGCTTCATCAATAAATCTTTCGATTCTTTCTTTCGATTCTTTGCTTATTACCGCTCCTAAGTTTACACCCGGAATAACTTTTCTTGCTTCTTCGCAAATCTTTTCTACAATATGGTCAATAGCTCCAACACCTACCATTGCACCGGCGGCCATACAGCGCTGTCCTGCACAACCACTCATGGAAGCCGTTACATTTTGCGCCGTCATGCCAGGAATTGCATCAGGCAAAACAAGTAAATGATTTTTTGCACCGCCCAATGCCAAACATCTTTTAAGATTACTTGTAGCGCGTTGATAAACAATCTTTGCTACTTTGGTAGATCCTACAAAAGATACCGCATCAATTCCTGGATGATCGCAAATTGCTTCTACTATTTCTACATCACCATTAATAATATTGAATACCCCATCAGGTAAACCAGCTTCCTTTAAAAGTTCAGCAATTCTTCCACAGCTTAGAGGCACTCTTTCTGATGGTTTTATAATCATACAATTACCTAATGCAAGTGCATTGGGCATTGTCCAGTTGGGTACCATCGAAGGGAAGTTGAAGGGAACAATACTTGCCACAACGCCCAGTGGTGCATGTTCTGTACGGCATTCTACCCCACGACTTACTTCTAGCACTTCTCCTGTAACTAACTGAGGCAATGAAACAGCAAACTCAGTTAGCTCAATACATTTCTCTATTTCCGCCACCGATTCACTGTAAATCTTTCCATTTTCTTCACTACACAATTCAGCTAGTTCAGCCAAATACTTCTCTAATAAACTTCTATATCTAAAAAATATTTGTACTCTTTCTTTAATTGGGGTACGGCTCCATTTAGGAAATGCCTCCTTAGCAGCCGCCACCGCACTATCCAAATCGGCATAAGTGCTCATTGGAACTGTAGATAAGTGTTTACCATCTATTGGAGATATAACATCCATTTTTCTATCTGTAGAAGCTTCTACAAACTGTCCATTTACATAATTCTTAATCGCTTGATACTTCATTATTTCGTATATTCTTTATCTAAATTTTAAATTAAGACAGTAAAAGTAAAATAATTTCACTTTTAAACCAAAAAAACTATTTTATTTTCATTCTAATATTTAAACTTTGACAACACCTATACGAATCTTTTTACTTTATCCTCAAAATGTTAACTAGTTTTAAGCGTGAAATGAATTATTTTTATTTTTTTTGCCTGATGTTGTTTAATTGGAAGGAATAAGTTTTCTTTGATTAAAATATTTCACAAAAACAATTGCTTGCGAGTAATAAATACTATAAAATTGAATATTGATATGCAAAAAAACAGCGTTACCCTAGACGATTTAGATTTCTCTATCTTATCTTGCTTGCAGAAAGATGGAAGAGAATCTTTTACAGTGATGGCAGAAAAATTGAATGTATCTGTTGGAACAATAAGGACAAGAGTTAATAAGCTTATTGAAGATGGCACAGTTAATATTATCGGCAGGGTGAACCCAGATAAAGTTGGATTTAGATCTTATGCCCACATTGCCATTTATGTGAGACCAGCAACACTGAAAGAACAAGTAGTATCTAACATATTGCTGCTTCCTGAAGTGAGTTTTTTAGCAGGTACATCTGGCGATTATGATTTAGAAGTAGATGTTATGTGTAGGGATAACGACCATTTGGTAAGCTTCATTAATAATATATCTGGCATAGAAGGTATCTATCAAACAAAAACTACTATCTATTTTAAGGTCTATAAATATGCTCAACCAGATTTAGAATTAATACACGGATGAAACAGGTATTAGTTGTTATTTATTGGTTGAAGGTTAAAAGAAGTTGTTGTGTAAATGCTGCTTTAGAGAAGAATATGGATGTAATATTGACTCACTATGAAGTTTCGAACTAGATAAAGCTTTCTACTTTCCGTTCTTCTACATTTAATTGATATTTATAAGCGTTTCACAGATGAGCTGGATGAGTTGAAGTATTTGTTTGTTATTGATCAATTATCTCCTTCCATGCTTTTAGAGAGAGATTTGATTGACTCAATTGAAATCCTTTTTCATCCATAATACCTTGTTTAATAAGCCATTGTTCAAATTCGGGTGCTGGTCGCAAGCCTAAAAGTCTGCGAAGGAATAGTGCATCATGGAATGAAGTGGATTGATAATTAAGCATAATATCATCTGCACCTGGCACGCCCATAATGAAATTACATCCTGCGGTGCCTAATAATACCAACAAATTATCTATGTCATCCTGATCGGCCTCGGCATGATTGGTATAACAAACATCTACACCCATGGGAAGGCCTAAGAGCTTTGCACAAAAATGATCTTCCAATGCAGCTCGTGTTATTTGTTTTCCATCAAAAAGATATTCAGGCCCAATAAAACCTACTACCGTATTCACCAATAGCGGATTGAACTTTCTTGCAACTGCATACGCCCTTGCTTCACAGGTTTGCTGATCGACACCATGATGAGCATTTGCAGACAAACTACTCCCCTGCCCTGTTTCGAAATACATCACATTATTGCCAACTGTTCCTCTATTTAAGGATAAAGCGGCTTCATAAGCTTCTTGAAGCAATGATAAGTTGATGCCAAAACTGCTATTGGTTTGTTCTGTGCCACCGATGGATTGAAAAACAAGATCGACAGGCACTTTTTGATGGATTAATTGCAAAGTGGTTGTTACATGCGCCAAAACGCAAGACTGCATGGGGATTTGGTATTTTTCTCTTACTCCATCCAACATGTAAAGCAAAGAGGACACAGCCGCCACATTATCTGATGCTGGATTAATTCCTACTACGGCATCCCCACTACCGTACATTAGTCCGTCTACAATGCTAGCGGCAACCCCTTTGGCATCATCGGTAGGATGATTTGGTTGCAGACGGGTAGAAAAACGACCTTTTAAGCCAATAGTATTCCTAAATTGTGTGATTACCACACACTTCTTTGCAACCAATATTAAATCTTGGTTGCGCATTAGTTTCGACACAGCCGCTACCATTTCAGGCGTTAATCCTGTGGCTAATTGTTGCAAAGTTTGTGTATCTACTTCATCACTCAAAAGCCAATCACGCAATTCACCTACTGTGAAATGACTGATAGGTGCGAAGGCTGTTTTGTTGTGAGAGTCGATTATTAATCGGGTAACCTCATCTTTTTCGTAAGGTATTACCACTTCATTTAGAAAAGTTTGAAGGGGCAAATCTGCTAGAGCGAACTGCGCTGCCACGCGATGTTCGTAGGTTTGTGCTGCCACCCCCCCAAGGATATCACCGCTGCGCAATGGCGTTGCCTTAGCTAGTAAATCTTTAAGATCAACAAAATGGTACGAATGATTATTAACAGTGTATTGCATTGATACAAAGAAAGTTATTGTATTTGATATTCTACAATTTAGTGAATAGTGATTAGTGAATAGTGGTTAGGGGTTAGTGATTAGTGGTTAGTGGTTAGTGAATTGGTGTTAGGGGTTCATTTTTGCTTGGGAGCGGTTCATTTTTGCTTGATAGGGGTTCATTTGTACTTAGTAGCGGTTAATTCCTGCTCGGGAGCGGTTCACTATTGCTTGATAGCGGTTCACTTTTACAATTTCACGGTTCGATCCTACACAATCACGGTTCACTCCTACACTAGTTGGGGTTCACTCTTACAATTTCACGGTTCGATCCTACACAATCACGGTTCACTCCTACACTAGTTGAGGTTCACTCTTACAATTTCATGGATCGATCCTACACAATCACGGTTCACTCCTACACTAGTTGGGGTTCAC
>CANFLL010000180.1 GCA_947447825.1 Chitinophagaceae bacterium
AACTATCTCAATGAATTCTGTTATAAGTTCAACAGGAGATACTTTGGTGAAAAATTATTTGATAGACTTGTGGTTGCTACACTAAAAAATCCATGGTATACTTAATTACCAAATAGCGGATAGTCATTTGAAGTTTATAACATATCCTTGTGACCACTCTTGAAATGCAACCTTCGCTGAGCAAATTCAAATTCTATTCAACGAAGTAATAACGGCTAACTTTGCGCCCTAAATTATTTAATTATGTTAATCATCATTTTGGGCGTCATCATTTTCTTTGCCGCCTTTTCATTAAAGAAAACAAATACGCCATTCAGTCAATTTGCTGGAGCCATCAGAATTGTTGGTATTGCCTTTATGTTTTTGGGCTTTTTCACCTCGTGCATTAAACAGATTGATGCAGGTGAGATTGGGGTGAAGTCATTGTTTGGAAACGTTCAAGATGAGGTTTTGCCTAGTGGATTGCACGTTGTAAACCCTTTGATGGAGGTAAGCAAAATGGACATTAAAACGCAGAACTACACCATGAGTGCAGTGCATAGTGAAGGCGATGTGGCAGGCGATGATGCAATAAGAGCCTTAACAGCAGATGGATTAGAAGTAGTAATTGATCTTACTGTATTATACAGAGTCCTTTCTACAGAAGCACCAAAGATTGTGAAGGAAACTGGGTTAGATTATAGAGAGAAAATTGTTAGACCTATTACTAGAACTAAGATTAGGGATAATGCAGTTTATTTTACCGCAGTAGATTTATATAGCAAAAGAAGAGATGAATTTCAAGCTAAGATTTATAAGAGCATTGAAGAGAGTTTTAAACAAAGAGGATTGGTTTTAGAACAATTGCTTGTTCGTAACATTTCATTGCCAGCCATGGTGAAAACTTCTATCGAAGAAAAAATAAAGGCAGAACAAGATGCACAGAAAATGGAATACGTACTTCAAAAAGAAAAACAAGAAGCTGAAAGAAAGAGAGTAGAAGCACAAGGTATTGCAGATTATCAACGTATTATGAGTTCGGGACTAACAGATAAACAACTACAATATGAACAAATACAGGTAATGAAAGGCTTGGTTACTTCTCCAAATAGTAAAGTAATAATTATGGGAGGAAGCAAAACACCCGTAATATTAAATGGAGAGAAATAAAAGTATTAAGTTGGGTTCTTCTATCAATTAACCCGATTGTAATTGTTCAGGGGTCATTAACCACTAAGTACACGAGGAAAAACTAAGGACACTAAAGTTTAGAGTACCCCAATGGTAGTTCTGATAAAATAACACAACACAATCCTTGTGTTCTTAGTGAAAGCCTTAGTGACCCTTGTGGTTAAATGCCCCCCTGAATAGTTACACCCGATTTAAAAAAGGTTGAAAATAATAGCAAGCGGTTCTTGCAAAACGTACAGCAGCAGATTTTACACATTGTAAATCTGCTGCTTTTTTTATGTTTTGTACAAGCTTGGCTGTGTGGTTAAGTGAGGATTTTGGAGAGTAATTAACCGCAATGTCCGCAAAGCTTTTACTTAATGGCGCAACAAAGGGAGAACTAATTTAGGCTAAAAGTTGCACTTTAAGAAAGCAAAACCGAGCGTATGATAGCGACGCTTATTTCACCCTACCTACTTATTTGTGAAAGATTACTAATACATACCACATCCTTGTATCCGTTGGGTTTTTCCCTTGTGAACTTGATGACAAAACTCCTTAGTTACAACAATTGTTCTTTCATTTAACCAAAGTGCATTAGTTGTTTAATTGTGGGTTAATCCATATTTATTTATTCGTAAGCTTCTTGCCCGTTACATTTGCACCTCAAAAAATTAATCGTAATGAGTTTGCAAGCAGGAATAGTTGGATTGCCAAACGTTGGTAAATCTACTTTGTTTAATGCAGTTAGTATTAGTGCTAAGGCACAGGCTAGTAATTATCGTTTTTGCACCATCGAACCCAATGTTGGACTTGTTGATGTGCCCGATTCTCGCATTGATAAATTGGCCGAACTGGTAAAACCAAACCGTACAGTACCTACCCAATTGGAAATAGTTGACATAGCAGGTTTGGTAAAAGGGGCAAGCAAAGGAGAAGGTTTGGGAAATAAGTTTTTAGGAAATATTAGAGAAGTAGATGCCATCATTCATGTGATTCGTTGTTTTGAAGACGAGAATGTGTTGCGCGAAGAAGGGGCTATTAACCCTGTGGGCGATAAGGAAATTATAGACACCGAGCTTCAACTAAAAGACCTTGATAGTGTGGAGAAAAAGTGGAGTAAGGTTGAAAAAATGGCTAGAGTGGGCAGTGATGCAAAAGCTAAGGCTGAATTTGAAATACTTTCTCGTTGTAAGGAATGCTTATTGAAGGGTAAAAACATTCATTCGCTGAATCTAGATAAAGAAGAAAAATTAGCTGTGGCTGATTTGTTTTTATTGACTGATAAACCAGTTTTGTATGTTGCCAATGTGGATGAGGGCAGTATGCACACGGGTAATAAATATTCGGATGCGTTGAAGGAAGCGGTAAAGGCGGAAGGTGCACAAGTTATCATTATGAACAACAGCATTGAAGCTCAGATTGCTGAACTAGAAAACGCAGATGATAAGGCCATGTTTATGGACGAATACAAAATGACACAACCAGCACTAAATAGATTAATATTATCTGCTTATAATCTTTTGGGACTGGAAACTTATTTTACTGCTGGCGTTCAGGAAGTAAGGGCTTGGACAATTCATCATGGCTGGAAAGCACCTCAAGCAGCTAGTGTGATTCATACTGATTTTGAAAAAGGCTTTATTAAAGCTGAGGTGATAGCCTTTGATGACTTTGTGAAGTATGGTAGTGAAGCCGCTTGCCGAGATAATGGTAAACTAAGAATTGAGGGCAAAGAATATATTGTGAAAGATGGCGACATCATGCACTTTAGGTTTAACGTGTAAAAAATAGAAATAACTAATTATGATGGGCTATTGCAGAAATGTAGTAGCCCATTTTTTTTGCAGTCTTTTTGTTTTTGATGAATGTGTGAAGTGTTGAGACTCCTATGAAGAAGGTAGCGAAAAAGCTGTAGACTCAATAAAGGATCGTTGCTTTCTATGAGGTAAGTTGACATCACTTTTTTATTTAAATGGTGGATGAAAAATGAGTTGAAATATTGGACTGTATGAAAGAAAACTGAAATTGGTGCTTACTACGGGTGACTTGTAGCCTCCTACGAGCGATTGTTAGGAGGCTGTCAGTCATCTGTAGCCTCCTGTAACCCACCTTTAGGAGGCTACCGATGACTTTTAGGAGGCTACGGACCACTTTTAGGAGGCTATAAATGATTTGTAGGAGGCTATGGGTGACTGTTAGGAGGCTAAGAATTGTTTGTAGGAGGCTATGAACAACCCATAGTAGACCTATGTAGAGAAATAATGAAAAATAGTTTGAACATTGCTTGGGTGTGCTGATTGCCACGGGAGAGTTTTTGACTGGGGCAACCAATAAGTTGTGTAGCACTAGCAAATGTGAAAAGGAAGGCAGCAGTATATTTAATTGAAGTTGCACACATTTTGAAAAGGTAAACTACCCCGTTTACAAACAATACAAAATGTACGTATGCCAACAATACATTATGTACGCATACGTAACAATACAAATTGTACTCACTGAAATAAAACCCTATATTAGCTATTGAAATGATGCAGGCAAAGGATTTGAAGGATAATTATGATTTTGAGCCTTGATAACAAACATGCGTCTATTAAAGAGTTGAACTCAACAGCCTTGTCTTGGGAAACAGAAAAGCACTCTTAAAGTTGCTCTTCGATACCTCCTCCCAAACGCTACTTTCCTTTGCTGCTGACCCACAATATCTTGGCGCAAAGCCAGGCATTGTGAGTGTACTCCATACATGGGGGCAGCAACTGAGCTTCCACCCCCATGTCCATTGTATTG
>CANFLL010000181.1 GCA_947447825.1 Chitinophagaceae bacterium
GGGAATATGTTTGGTGCTTTTCAGTTTGTGGCACAGGCATGGAAAAATACGAAGGTGATAGGGAAGGATGCGGAAGGGAAGGATATACTTGCACCTGCTATAAAGCCCATTGTAGGATGTGAGTTTTATGTAGTAAAGGACCGTCATAAAAGAACTTTTACCAAGGCGGATAAAGACGATCGGTATCATCAGGTATTGCTGGCTAAGAATCAGGTGGGCTATCAGAACCTGGTAAAGCTTACTTCGCTGGGATTTATTGAGGGATTGTATGGTAAGTATCCAAGGGTAGATAAAGAACTGATAGAAAAATATAAGGAAGGATTGATTGCTACCACCTGTTGTCTGGGGGCGTATGTGCCACAGACGATACTGAATGCGGGGGAAGAGGAAGCGGAGAAAGAATTTAAGTGGTGGCTGGATATGTTTGGCGAGGATTATTATGTAGAGATACAACGCCATAACCTGAAGGAGCAGATTACGGTAAATGAAGTGCTGCTGAAGTTTGCCAAGAAGCATAATGTGCCGGTGATTGCTACCAATGATAGTCACTATACGGATCAGGAAGATTATAATGCGCACGACATTCTGCTGTGCATTAATACTGGCGAAAAGCAGGCTACTCCCGGCTTTGATGATGTGGTACACGATGATTTGCAGGTAAAGAACAAAAGATTTAAGTTTCCGAACGATCAGTTTTATTTTAAGACTACGGAGGAGATGAAGAAACTCTTCAGCGATATTCCGGAGAGCATTGATAATACCAATGCAATAGTGGATAAGATAGAGGTGCTGAATTTGAAGAAGGACATCCTGCTTCCTGCGTTTCCGGTGCCTAAAGAATTTGTGATTCATCAGTCGGACGAGGTGATTGGTAAAAATATCATCAAGCCTGATGTAAATAATCAGTGGGAGTTTTTAAAACACCTTACCTATGAGGGGGCTAGAAAGCGCTATGGCGAAATAGAATCTACTACACAGGAGCGTATAGACTTTGAATTGTTTACTATTAAAACGATGGGTTTTGCAGGTTACTTTCTGATAGTAAGCGACTTTATCAAGGCAGGCCGAGACCTAGGGGTATTTATTGGTCCCGGTAGAGGATCGGCAGCGGGAAGTGTGGTGGCTTACTGCATTGGGATTACCAATATAGACCCTATAAAGTATAATTTACTGTTTGAAAGGTTCCTGAATCCTGACCGTAAATCGATGCCGGATATTGATACGGATTTTGATGATGAGGGCAGGCAGAAAGTAATAGACTATGTAATACAGAAGTACAGCAAGCAGCAGGTGGCACAGATCATTACCTATGGTACCATGGCGGCCAAAAGTAGTATTAAGGATGTGGCCCGTGTGATGGATTTGCCCTTATCGGAAAGCAATGCGCTGGCAAAGCTGGTATCGGATACACCGGGTACGGAACTGGGCAAAATGCTGCATGCTCCACTGACTAAGAAAGATGGCGAAAAGAGTCTGGAAGATAAAGGCTATTCGCCAGAGGATATAGAAAATGCAAGGCAACTGAGGGCCATCTATAATGGCGATATGAACGACCTGAGAACCAGGGTGCTGAAGGAAGCAGAAAGGCTGGAGGGGAGTGTAAGGAATACGGGTATACATGCTGCCGGAATCATCATTGCGCCAAGAGATCTGACCGATTTATTGCCGGTGGCTACCGCCAAGGATTCTGATTTGTGGGTAACACAGATAGAAGGAAGTACCATAGAAGAAGCTGGGGTAATAAAGATGGACTTTCTGGGGCTGAAGACTTTATCGATACAGAAGACTGCCTTGGAACTGATAAAACTTAACCATAACGTAGATATTGATTTAGATACTATTCCGCTGGATGATGAAATTACTTTTCAGTTGTACCAGAAGGGCGAAACGAATGGTACATTCCAGTTTGAGAGTGTGGGTATGCAAAAGTACCTGCGCGAACTGAAACCGGATAAGTTTGACGATCTGATTGCGATGAATGCCTTGTATCGTCCGGGACCTATACAGTATATCCCTGACTTTATCAAGCGTAAGCATGGACTGCAGGATATTGTATATGATGTGCCGGAGATGAAAGAATACCTGGAGGATACTTATGGTATTACGGTATATCAGGAACAGGTGATGCTGTTATCGCAGAGTCTGGCGGGCTTTACCAAGGGGGATGCCGATGTATTGCGTAAAGCGATGGGTAAGAAGGATAGGAAGACGCTGGACAAGATGAAGAGCAAATTTATTGACGGTGCAACTGCTAAGAGTCATCCTGCTGATAAGCTGGAGAAAGTATGGACGGACTGGGAGGCCTTTGCACAATATGCCTTTAATAAATCGCATAGTACCTGTTATGCTTTTGTGGCTTATCAAACGGCTTATCTGAAGGCGCATTACCCTAGCGAATACATGAGTGCCGTGATGAACCATGCGGGTAGTATAGAAAAGATTACCTTCTTTATGGAGGAGTGTAAGAGAATGGGTATTAAAGTGCTTGGACCTGATATCAACGAGAGCATCAAAGGGTTTTCGCCGAATAAGAAAGGAGAGATTCGTTTTGGTCTGGGTGGATTGAAAGGGGTAGGAGAGAATGCCATAGAAAACATTATAGATGAACGTAGAAAGGACGGGGAGTATAAAGATATATTTGATTTCATAAAAAGAGTAAACCAAAGAAGCTGCAATAAAAGATCGCTGGAGAGCCTGATATATGGAGGTACTTTCGATTGCTTTTCCCAATTACACAGGGCACAATACTTTCATACTCCTGATGGAGAAAAAACATCGGGACTGGAGAAGATTATCAACTTTGGTCAGGCCAGTAGTCAGCAGAGTAATTCGATGAATACCTTGTTTGGTGATTTATCTACCTCTATCAATACTACTCCTCCTAAAATACCACCTTGTGAGCAATGGTCGCTGACGGAAAAGCTGGATCATGAGAAAGATGTAACGGGAATGTATATCAGTGGTCATCCGCTGGATCATTACCGATTTGAACTGAAATATTATAACATTGATACCCTAGAAGACTTCAATGAAATTAAGTTATCACAGACGCTGATGGCTGCCAACATTAATAAAGTATTCCGACTGGCGGGACTGGTATCGAGTGCTCAACACAGAACAACTAAAACGGGTAAGAGCTTTGGTATACTGGGTATAGAAGACTTTAGTGGCAAAACCGAGATTGCTTTGTGGAGTGATGAGTATATGCGTTTTAAAGACTATCTGGAACCTGGAAAGAACATCCTTGTATCGGGCAACTTTAAGGAACAAAACTGGAAGCAAGGGGAGTATGAATTTAAAATAACAAGCATCAGATTGCTGGAGTCGGCCAAGGAGCAACTTACTAAATCGCTGGAGCTGAGCATGAGTGTGAGAAGCATATCGAGTGACTTTGTAACCTTTATAGAAAACAATGTAAAGGAAAATCCGGGTAAGGCATCCTTGAAACTGAATGTAATAGAACCATTGGAAAATATTGGGGTTACTTTATTCTCGAACAATAGCGGCATTACCCTGAATGATGAACTAACAGATTATCTGATGAATAATCCTGATGTGGAAGTGAAGGTAGGGTTGGGCTAATTTGATAATGTGATGATTTGATAATGTGATGATGAATACAAATTCAATTAAGAATTAAAAATTAAGAATTAAAAATTGAATACAGAGTACATGTTTTGATGTGATTAGCTAGTTCTTTATTTGAACCTATTGAACTACTTAAACTTCTTGAACTACTTGAACCTTTTGAACTTATTAAACCTCTTAAACTACTTGAACCTCTTTTGCTGTTATGATTTCTTTATGCAAAAGGTTTCATAATTAACCTGCCGATAAAGTATTTATTCACAGTTAAGTGATTGATTTGTGATGCAATTATTTTAGCACAC
>CANFLL010000182.1 GCA_947447825.1 Chitinophagaceae bacterium
CTGCCATAAACGGCAATCTTTTTTAAATAAGTGGCAACATTCGCTTTGAGGGATTAAATCTTTCTAATGCTTTTATATTGAAATTAATTCTAACTAGTAGCCTTAAAATAAGCAACACTTTTTTTCTCATCATCTTTTATTTCATGATGTGCCGCTTTTTTCCTTCTTTACCTCTTCATTTGCTTTTTCTTTGAGAAATCCTTACTGTACTTTGCCGTTAAATTTTACACCATAATTAAAATTAAAAAAGTGGCGTTTATTTTAATTCAACTAATTAAGTCAAAAAGGTTACAGTTACCCTCAATAGTATTTCTAACAAATGGAACACTAATGTTTTACCAAAACACTTGATTTTTTTGGTATGAATTATTTCTATAGAATTACCCAAAAGGTTTCAAAACCTTAGTGACCTTAGTTTTTTCCGTCAGTATTATATCATTTATTTCAGAAAAGTATTCTAACTGCTGGGATGTAGCATTGCAATGTGATCATTTTAATACCTAAAAGCAAATAAACATATATACCTATGTTCCAATTGGTATTATTTGCTTCTTCATAAGATATACAAATAGAAACATAAACTCCTTTTTTTCACGTTGAAAGTCCATTGTGTGCCTTATAACCCCTGAACAGTAACCATTATTTACTTTCAAATAACCACCAAAGTCTCTTTCTAGTCTTAGTGGGTAAGCCTTTTACAATGTGACTATCAATGTGGCGAAGCCCTTCTTCCACATCATCAGTTAAAAGAAACAAGTCTAAATCTGGGGTTGAAATTGTGCCAACTATTGCCATTTCTTTCAAATAATCTACCATTGGTTGGTAGTAGCTATTTCCATATAGAACAATTGGAAACTGCTTAATAGTACCTGTTTGAACCAGCGTTAACGTTTCAAACAGTTCATCCATTGTGCCAAAACCACCAGGCATAATAACAAAGGCATAAGAATATTTGACCATCAGAACTTTACGAACAAAAAAATAATTGAAAGTAATGCTAATGGGAGTGTAGGGATTAGCGGCTTGTTCGAAAGGTAGTTTGATGTTGCAACCCACAGATTTACCACCTGCTTCAAAGGCACCCCTATTTGCGGCTTCCATTATGCCAGGCCCACCACCAGTCATAGTTGTGAGACCTAGTTTGGCTATTCCTTTGCCAAATTCCTTGGCAGCTTTGTAATAATCATGGTCTTCTTTAAATCTTGCACTACCAAAAACGGTTACACAAGGTCCAATAAAATGTAACGTTCTAAAGCCCGCAATAAACTGTTTAAAAATTTTCCAAGTAAATCGTAGTTCTTTCAATCTTGGCTGTGGTCCTTCTAAAAAAATTAAGTTTGGGGAGGTATTAATATCATTTACGGGAGGCATAGCTATCGTTTTAACAGGCACAAAGCTATATAATTTGACCACACAACATTTCAATTGAATTTTATGCGAACACAAATAATATTTCTTTAAATTTAATGAAACAACAATGACTATCCGCTATTTGGTAAAATAATTCACGAACCTGATAAAGGGTGTAAATAAGTTTTTCGCTGACGGTGAATCCCTATAAGGGTTTTGAACCCTTATAGGGTTGGCAATTCGGTTATCAAGCGATAAACTTATTTGCACCCCCTGATAAACACTTCGCTGTCATCCTTCTAACCGAGTTATACAAATTCCATATTTTGGTTTGATCCCTAAGGGATGAAAGCGGAGATTAAGGAGAAAGTAGTGAATTGCCAAATACCGGATAGTCATACAAAACATAATATATAAAAAAACAGCCACCGACAAGTCGATGGCTGTTATTGCTTTTTAGGAGCAGAGAAACTTACCTTATTAAGAAAATATTTTAGGCATTCTTCCTTAAAGCTTTTAATTTTTTTGAAGCATAGCCAATACCGCTAGCTGCAAGCATCAAACTCATTCCTCCATCAAAAGGAACTACTGGGCTACCGTCACCAGTTGGACCGTTGTTTGGAGAACCAGGACCATTAATTCCTGGATCATCAGCAGGACTCTGTGCGCTAACATTTGTTGCAGTGAAGCAACAGCTTACAACCATGGCCAAACCAATTAATTTGACACTTTTTATTATCGTTTGCATTGTATTAATAATTAAATTTTGATGAGTAAAGTTTAATGATAGTGGTTAGTAGAGGGTTGATCCAAAGACCAACCCTATTACTAACTTTTTCTCTCACTACTTCTCTATGGTTGAACAGATAAGCCTAATTGATGAACCAAATTGCCACTAGCAGTTTCTCTAATAGCTACGTTGTAAGTTCCAGCAGCTAATGTATTGTTTAAAGTTATTGCATAGCTAGCATTTCCACCTGCGTGGCTGATAGCTGATACTTGTACTTTTTGTCCTAATACATTCGTGATGCTTACGGTGTATTTACCAGCAGTAACATTACTCAAACTTACATTTACCACTTTGCTACCCTTCAATGGATTAGGATACAAAGAATAAGTAGAATGTTTTGAGTCGATAGTTGAAAGCTTAATTACATTGCTATAGCTAACTGAACCAACTTCACTAATTGCTTTAATACGATAGTAAGATGTAGTTGCTACGCTGTTATCAGTTGCACTGTAAGATGCAAAAGATGTGTTCTTAGCAGTAGATTGAGCAATCTTAGTGAAGCTTACCGCATCAATAGATTTTTCAACTTCAAATCTTGAAACACTCTTCTCTCCTACTGTGTTCCAACTGATAGTTGCAATCTTGTTGTTTAAGCTTGCACTTGCTACAATGCTGTTAACAGCCAATGTAGTTGGTTTGAAAGCAAGGCTGAATCTATTTTCAAAAGAAGCAGTAACTTTTGCATCAGCAGTAAACTTAACTTCATTTACTCCCGTTGTTAATGCAGTAGATGTACCTCTGTAGCTATCAACCAGATAAGGAGCAAAACCATTGGTGATGTAATTAGTAGCATCAATTTCTAATTTATAAGAAGTTGAGGTTACACTGCTAATTCCAAGAGAGATTGCATCAGATGCTGTTGCAGGCAATCTTCCATCAATACTTAGTTTATTGCCCTTGTCAGCAATAAATAGATTATCGCTAGAAGAACCAAACTTCAAGGCATCTTGAGGCCCATAAGTGGCATTAGTGAATCCTGTACTGAAAGCAATTGCAGCAGCATCAGCATGAATATAACTACTACCAGTATCTTGTTTCAACAAAGTGAAATAGATTTTGCTTAATGGACTTGTTACACCAAACACAGCAACTTTTGCAACACTAGTAGCTTTTGCAGTTTCATTGAAAACAACTGCTGGGCTAGCACCATTTGTTTGAACGAAGAATGCTTGACCAGGTTGAATGTAAGCGGAAGTAGTGTTGCCAGGATAAACAGAACCACTCAATG
This sequence comes from Chitinophagaceae bacterium, assembly GCA_947447825.1. Lineage (GTDB taxonomy): Bacteria > Bacteroidota > Bacteroidia > Chitinophagales > Chitinophagaceae > Parasediminibacterium. The sequence goes on from CANFLL010000182.1 coordinate 3,369, forward strand.
CATTGTAAGCACCATAAGTACCAGTAGCAGAATGGGTAGGATCAAGATACCAGTAAGTACCATTGATACCAGAGGATGCC
>CANFLL010000183.1 GCA_947447825.1 Chitinophagaceae bacterium
AAATTGGGAAAATCGAGAAGAATGACAGTAGACATACGTATTATTATGCCCCGCTTTTAGCAAAAATCGAACCAAAAGAACTTACTTTAGGACTATTAATTCAATGAAACCATTTGCCAGTATAGGTTTTATATTTACAGGGAATGCCTCTCCATTTGAATTTCCTTCTTACACATAAACCCCAACTTACTACTGTAATAGTTTTCGGGTACTATATGCAAAGGTTGCACTCGCAAACTATCCAAAGTCTGCTGATTGGTTTTAGCCTCCCTCTGAGCCGTTGCAGATATTACAAAACAACCTTTTATTGCTAATAATAATAAGTATCTCATTGCTTTCTTTTTCAGCATTCTGAACATTAGAGATTGATTTAGTTAAGGAAGTCTACGCTTTGAGCGAAACCTTCCATATTCTTCAAAATTTCTATTAACAATAATGCATTTATTCTGAATCCTAAAACAATTCTGGCTGAGGGTTATCGTCCTTTGGCAACTCCTCCCATTCCATTTCTACGGTTTTAGAGTAGTTCATCAGCTTTGCTCCAATGGCCTTCCATCCCATCAATTCTACCATATCTGCAATCTTAAACTTAGATCGAGTTGCGTTGATGCCTATACCAGATTTTACAGATAACACTGGCTCTGCAATGGAAGTAACAGCCTCGAGCATATTGCCATCACCCTCCTTAATAAAGAGATATTTATTTTTTAGTGTAGTCGTTTCTATCTTAAAACGCTTCACATTATATTGCTGTTTTGAATGATCTAGATATACTGTTGTAAACACTTTGTTTGCATCAAAACGCTCTATCAGAATAATTTTATCCGACTCGAAACGTTGGGTTAATTCAGTGTCAGTAATTTCATAATGCCCATCATTATACATTACCACTACCTTATCATCGCCTTCAAAACTGCCTAAGTAAGTACCTTTTTCATCTAAATTCAAACGACCAAACTGATCATCGAACCATAGCTTTCTTCCAGCCAAAGTACTTCTTCCTGCTTCCTTAAATCGAATAGTCTTAATGGGATATTTCGTAACAGTATTACCTTGGCTACTGCGTCCTTTAATCTCTAGTTCTTCAAAATGATATTCCATATCCTTGCTACGCGCTGTACAGTTAGGACTTAATAATATCTTAACCACTTCCGCCTCTCCATTAGGATTCGCTGTGAAATAATGCACCTTACTTTTATCATGTCCCTTGGTAAGGTCGTAATCCTTATCACGAGTAATGCCATTAACATTAAAGCGTTTAGCGTACGAATTTCCACTTTCCCCATCCAGATAAATCATATTGTATGTAGTACGCTCATCATTCTTTTTAAAGATAGCTATATGAATAATATCCTTACCCACAAACACTTTATCGCCCACTCGAACAATCTTCATGATGCCTCGTTTGGTAAAAATGATGATGTCGTCAATGTCGCTACAATCAAACAAAAACTCTTCCTTCTTCAAAGCTGTACCAATAAAACCCTCCACCCTGTTTACATAAAGTTTAGTATTGGCAATGGCAACTTGCTGTACACTGATGGTATCGAAAAGTTTAATCTCCGTTTTACGTTCCCTTCCTTTGCCATATTTCTTCAAAAGATTATCGAAGTATGCAATGGCAAAATCGGTGAGATGTTCCAAATCGTGTTGTACTTGGGCTATATCAGCCTCGATACCCCTTATCTGGTTATTTAGTTCTTCTATGTCTAGCTTATAAATTCTACGTACTGGCTTTTCCGTTAGTTTCAATACATCCTCACGTGTTACCTGACGTTTTAGCATTGGTTGAAAAGGCACAAAGCCAGCTTCGATTGCAAGGATTACGGTTTCCCAAGTCTCATGTTTTTGTTCTAGTTCCTTGTAAATCTTCTCTTCAAAGAATATCTTTTCTAAAGATGTATAATGCCATTTTTCGTTTAGTTCACTCAGTCTAATTTCCAACTCACGCATCAATAAACCTTTTGTCCTTTCTATTGATACTGACAATAATTCCTGCACACCTACAAAGCGAGGCTTATTGCCTTCAATGACACAGGCATTAGGCGATACACTCACTTCACAATCCGTAAAAGCATACAGAGCATCGATGGTAATATCTGAAGAAATACCGGGTGCCAAATCAACCTGTACCTCCACATTTTTACCTGTGAACTCAGTTAGTTTCTTAATCTTTATCTTACCTTGATCATTAGCTTTAGTGATGCTTTCACAAAGTTGGGCGACAGTAACGCCGAAAGGGACATCACGAATGATCAGGCTTTTCTTATCAAGTTCCTCAATAATACATCTAACTTTTATCTTACCACCACGTTTGCCATCTTGGTAGTTGGAAACGTCCACCATTCCACCGGTCTGAAAATCGGGGTATAATTCAAAAGGTTTACCTTTTAGGTATTTAATAGCTGCTTGAATGATTTCGCAGAAGTTATGGGGTAATATTTTTGTAGATAAACCCACCGCAATTCCTTCTACCCCTTGTGCCAACAATAGCGGAAACTTCATGGGAAGAGTGACGGGTTCGTTCTTACGTCCATCATAACTCAGTTGCCATTCGGTTGTTTTTGCATTAAAGGCAACATCCAAAGCAAACTTGCTGAGGCGTGCTTCTATATAACGAGGGGCAGCGGCAGAGTCACCTGTACGGATGTCACCCCAATTACCTTGTGTATCAATGAGCAAATCTTTTTGACCTAAGTTTACTAAGGCATCGCCAATACTTGCATCACCATGAGGATGATATTGCATTGCCTGGCCAATGATATTAGCCACTTTATTAAAACGACCATCATCCATTTCCTTCATGGCATGGAGAATACGACGTTGTACAGGTTTCAAACCATCTTCCAATGCAGGAATTGCACGTTCCAGAATTACATAAGAAGCATAATCCAGAAACCAACTTTTATACTGTCCTTGTACACCAGTTTCGTTTTCGAATACCCTATTTTCAACTTTTTCTTTAGCCATAATGCCTATATAACGCTAATGGAAGCGAATTTCACGAATGTCCATTAATGTTAGCTAAATCAACATTAATATTTATCAACATTTAAAATGAGAGATGAAATTCACAAAAAGCTATTCACAATGCAGATGATTGCTAGAGGGCTTAATTCGATTTGATATTGAAATATATAAAACATAAAAGAGTAAACCCCAAAGTTGGAAAAGTCAAAAAAATGTACTTAACAAGATTGAAAAAATTTCTTGTGAAAGTATTAATTAGGATAAGTTAGTAAGAAATAGGCTAGAAGTAACTACAGAAGAAGAAAATAATACAAAGTATAAGTAGAATGGCAGTATAACAAAAA
>CANFLL010000184.1 GCA_947447825.1 Chitinophagaceae bacterium
AACACAAAATTTAAAATGATAATTAAGTCTGGCTTGATACAAATGAGTTTGCCAATCACGGAAGGTGAGGGGACAATTGCGGAGATTGTGGAAGCGATGTACCTGAAACATATCCCATTGATAGAAGAGGCAGGACAAAAAGGTGTGCAGATATTGTGTTTGCAGGAGATATTTAACACGCCTTACTTCTGCCCCGGTCAAGATGCGAAATGGTATGCTTCTGCCGAGGTGGTTCCTGGTCCTACTACCGAGCGTTTGGCGGTTTATGCCAAGAAATACAGTATGGTAATCATCGTTCCCATCTACGAAAAAGAACAAAGTGGCGTACTCTACAACACGGCGGCGGTTATTGATGCCGATGGCACTTATTTGGGTAAATACCGCAAAAACCATATTCCACATACGGGTGGTTTCTGGGAGAAGTTCTTCTTTAAGCCAGGCAATTTAGGTTATCCTGTTTTTCAAACCAAGTATGCTAAAGTGGGTGTTTATATATGTTACGATCGTCACTTTCCTGATGGGGCAAGGTGTTTAGGATTGAACGGAGCCGAGATTGTTTACAATCCATCCGCTACAACTGTTGGTCAATCGCAATATTTATGGAAGCTAGAGCAGCCTGCCCACGCCGTTGCCAATGGATATTTCATGGGCTGCATTAATCGTGTGGGAGAAGAGAAACCTTGGAACTTGGGTAAGTTTTATGGCACATCTTACTTCGTTAATCCCCGCGGACAAATCATTGCACAAGCCAGTGAAGACAAAGATGAATTGTTGATTGCAGAATTTGATTTGGATATGATTGATGAAGTTCGCAGCAAATGGCAATTTTATAGGGATAGACGCCCAGAAACTTATGGAGAGATAGTGAAACCTTAGTGTGTTATTTTGAATTTTATGTTTTAAATTTTAAATTTAGAATATGGAAATCTAAAATAATTTGAAGGCGGTCTTTAATTAAGAATTTAAAATACAAAATTTAAAATAAGAAATAGATGATTAAGAATAATAGACTATCAGAAGCTGAGTATAAAGTAAATTTTAGCGATATTCATCCGGCATATACCAATGTGAATGCGGCTTTGGTTGATGCCAACCGTTGCTTATTTTGCTATGATGCACCTTGCACCAAGAGTTGCCCAACTAGTATCGATGTTCCTAAGTTTATCAAACAGATAACAACGGCTAATATAAAAGGCTCTGCGCATACCATCTTTAGTTCCAACATTTTAGGTGCTGGTTGCAGCAAGGTTTGCCCTGTGGAGAAACTTTGTGAAGGTAGTTGTGTGTATAATCTGTTGGACGAAGCGCCAATTCCTATTGCTCAGTTACAACGTTACTCTACTGAAAAAGCCATTGAGCAAAAATGGAAACTTTTTACGCGCAAACCTTCTACTGGTAAAAAGGTTGCCATCGTTGGAGCGGGTCCTGCTGGTTTAAGTTGTGCATTTAACCTTAGCAAAGAAGGTGTTGATGTAACTATCTACGAAAAAGAAAGCAAAGCTGGTGGCTTGATGACGTATGGCATTGCGGCTTATAAAGTAACACCCGAGTTTTGTGAAGATGAAGTAAATTATATTCTTTCTATCGGTGGAATAGAAATTAAATACAACACTGCATTGGGCAAAGAAATCACCATTGCAGAATTACAATCTCAATATGATGCTGTTTATTTGGCATTTGGTGTTGGTTTGGCAAGACAATTAAGTGTTCCTGGTGAAAACTTAGCTGGTGTTGTTGATGCAATTAGTTTTATTTATGAATTAAGGTCTAAAGGGTTCTCTTCAGTTCCTGTTGGTGATAAAGTTGCGGTTATTGGTTTGGGTATGACGGCAATTGATGCTGCCACACAAGCAAAAAGACTAGGTGCAAAAGAAGTTACCATCGTTTACAGAAGAACGCAGGAGGAAATGCCTTGCACTCAGGTAGAATTAGACATTGCCATGCTTGATGGTTGTAAAATTAGTTGGTTGGCTGCGCCTAAAGAAGTGCTTGGTACTGATGGAAAGGCAACGCATTTGGTTTGTACTAAAATGAAACTGGGAGAACCTGATGCAAGTGGAAGAAGAAGTCCAGTAGAAACCGACGAAACATTCACGTTGGAGGTTGATATGGTTATTAAAGCCGCTGGTCAGATGCCTTTTGAAACTTTGGTAAGCGGTAGTAACCTAAACCACAAAAGCGGTAAAGTATCGGTAGAAGATAAATCTGTTACTAGTATCAATGGTGTTTTTGCCGGAGGCGATTGTGTAAACGGTGGTAGAGAAGTGGTTGATGCCGTGCAAGCCGGAAAAGATGGAGCCCTTTCTATTTTGAATTTTTTATTTTAAATTTTGAATTAGAAAGAACTAGTGTTGATTTTAGTTTTGAATTGGGGTGTTACTTGGATAGAGTGTGGGGAATATTTCAAGACTTAGAATATAACATGAAAACAGAAAATAAAATACTTGAGTTGTCTTTTGATTTCGCATTACAAACAATTGGATTATACAAACTATTGGTTGAGAAAAGAGAATTTGTATTGTCAAGACAGTTATTGAAAAGTGGAACAAGTATTGGGGCAAACATTGAGGAAGCAGGGGCGGCACAATCAAGAAAAGATTTCATATCAAAGATGTCCATCGCATCAAAGGAAGCAAGGGAAACGAGATATTGGTTAAGACTTCTTGAAAAAAGTAAACTGGTTGATATTGATTACTCAAGTTATCTAATATCAATAGAACACATAGTAAACATTTTGACTAAAATAGTTAAAACAAGCTCGGAAGAGATTTAATTGTTTTAAATTTTATGTTTTGAATTTTAAATTAAGAAGTAGTCATGGTTACCCATTAATTCAAAATTCATAATTCAAAATTTACAACAACAAAAAAGAGGGTTTATCAATTTAAAATTTATAATTCAAAATTTAAAACAACAAAAATGGCAGATATATCATCAAATTTCCTCGGCATTAAGTCTCCAAATCCCTTTTGGTTGGCAAGTGCGCCGCCTACTGATAAAAAAATCAATGTACTCCGTGCTTTCGAAGCAGGTTGGGGCGGTGTTGTTTGGAAAACATTGGGCAGTCAGGTAAAGAATGTCTCCTCTCGTTACTCTGCCGTAGATTATGGTGGCAGCAGGGTAATGGGATTTAATAATATAGAGCTTATTAGCGATCGTCCTTTGGCTATTAACCTAAAGGAAATTACTGAGTGCGTTAAGTTATTCCCCGATAGGGCAATGATTGTTTCCTTGATGGCCGACAATAACCGCGAATCATGGCATGAACTCATTAAAAAGTGTGAAGAT
>CANFLL010000185.1 GCA_947447825.1 Chitinophagaceae bacterium
ATAAAGGATGTGAAAAGTAAAGACTTCCCTAACGACAAGGAACAATACTAGCCTGCGGCAAGTAAAAATTTAAAAGTAAAAACTTAAAAGCCTTACCCGCTGTAGTTTATTGATTGAAGGCTTATCATTATAAACCAGGAGAAAAGTAGAAGAATAGCATGGTGAATCTAAAGGTCTGGGAAAAACTAAGGAACCAGTTTACTGCAAAGAAAGTAACGCTTATAGCAGTATCCAAGACAAAACCTGCCAGTGACATACAGGAGCTATATAACGCAGGTCAGCGCGACTTTGGCGAAAACTATGTGCAGGAATTAACCGAGAAATATGCCGCGTTACCCAAAGACATTAACTGGCATTTTATTGGCCACCTGCAAAGTAATAAGGTAAAGTACATAGCCCCATTTGTGCACCTGATACATGGTATAGATAATGCCCGCCTGTTGCAGGAAATAGACAAACAGGCCGCAAAGAATAACAGGGTAATAGACGTACTGCTACAGTACTACATAGCCAGAGAGGAAACCAAGTACGGCATGAGCATGGCCGAGATAACAGAGGTAGTAAAACATAAAGCAGACCTGCCTAATATACGCATCTGCGGGCTGATGGGCATGGCCAGCAATACTGACGATATGGCGCAGGTGCGTGGTGAATTCCGTGCATTAGACTCCTTTTTTGTACTACTAAAGATGGAGTACTTTGTGGATAATCCCGAATTCAGCAAATGCTCGATGGGCATGAGTGGCGATTATGAAATAGCAATAGAACAGGGCAGCAACATGGTGCGGATCGGCAGCCTGTTATTTGGTGGCAGGACGTACACCCAGTAAAATAATAAAATAGATATCTATACGTTATGTACTTTAAAGAATACACATAACTTTGTGATAATCTATAAACTCTATGCTATCATTTCTAAAATCCAGATGGGTTTTACTTGTTGTAATTACCCTCTTTACTATCTTCAAAATACATCATCTTTACTACCCTTATTTCTGGGACGAGAGCTGGCCTTATGCCTCGGCTGTGGCTTATATGTTCAATCATGGCATCAGCCTTATACCGGGCGCAGTTGATCCTGATCTCTCAAGAGGACATCCTTTATTTTTTCATGCAGCAGCAGCTTTATGGGGTAAAATATTTGGCATGTCGCATGTATCTATGCATTCTTTTGCCCTTCTTATCTCTGTTCTATTTCTTGTCACTATATATGAAGCGGGTTTAAAGATCTTCAACAAACGGGTAGCTATCATGAGCCTGCTGCTGGTAGTAACGCAGGTACTTTTTATTGTACAATCGGCATTCCTGCTGTTGGAAATGCTGGTGGCTTTATTGGCATTGCTTAGTTTGTACCATTATATAAAGGGCAACTATTTTCAGACGGGGCTTTATCTCTCCATGCTTTTCTTAACCAAGGAAAGCGGCCTTATAATGGGGTTTGTACTGGGTATTGATGCGTTACTGTCGTTAAGAACATTTACCAGAGCAACATGGAAAGATCATGCGGCGAGAGTAATATCGATAGAAGTTCCATGCATATTGATGGGTACATTCTTCCTGCTGCAAAAGCATATAAACGGGTGGTATGTACTACCACTATACTCGCAACTGGTTGAGCATAGCTGGAGCAATTTCTGGCATGTATTTAGTAAAGTAGCCAGTGGTTGTATGTATGTGAGCGACTACAGGTATTGGTATTTTCTTATTGCGGCAGCCATAACTGTATATGCAGCCATCACTAAAAAAATGTATGGATTGCTTACTATACTCATTCCGGTAGCTCTTGTCTATCTCATGACCGGGGAGCAAGGACCACGTGGACGTTGGGATAGTTTTTTTCATTTTATCGGATTGATCGTTTCGCTTGTCTTGCTAACCTGGTCTATATCGCGTCCGGCTCTGTTCCCGTTATTGGTCCAAAGAAAATTCATAGTACTTACTATGGCGTTTATTACCTGTTTTGTCATCTTTTCGTCGATGAACTTTTTCACTTACAGGTATTTGCTGGCAACAGTCATTCCCGGACTAATGCTTGTGGCCGTGATCACCGATAAGATGGCAGAACAAACAAAACCTGTATTATTCTTTGTGGCATTTGGGTTAATGATGACGGCAAGTGCCTACGCTTATATACACGACGATGGCAATGGAGATACGGACCGAAGTGCCTTTTATAACATGGAGCTCCAACAAAGCTCAGTAGACTACCTGGAGCAACACAACCTTTATGACGCGGTGATAGGTGCAGGCTCTTACCTGCAAAGAATACACCTCACCGACCCTGCCACAGGATTTTTGCGCGGCAACAAGACGTTCAAAAACGTGGATTGGGAGATCAATCACCCCGACTACATGATAGTAGACAATATAGAACCTGATTACCGGTATGGCCAAATAAAAAACAGGCCCGGATACTCATTGGTTTTCAGAAAAACTAAAGGCCAGGGATGGATAGAGATCTACGGGAAGAACGGCAAATAACTCTAATTACTTTTCCTTTCTACCCTATATTGCAGATACCTGAAGCCAAGAGCAGTAGCCACGGACATAGCCACAATACACCACCACAGGCTATTGAAGCCGTAAGTATCTGCTATGAGTGTACCGGTATATGGACCAATAACCTGAGCGATAGACCATGCCACTGTAAATAGTCCCGCATACTGTCCCCGATTATTTTCGTCGGTACGACTTATCATGAATGAGTTCATAAAAGGCATTGAGAGCATCTCGCCGGCAGTGATAAACAGTGTTGATATAACTGCCACCATGAGCATACCTGGTATAACGTTGTATACCAGGAAAGAAACTGCTACAAGGAAAATACCCAGCGATATAAATTGCAGGTTCCTCTTCTTTTGCTCCAGTTTAAAGATCAACACCATCTCCACAAGCGCGATAATAAGTCCGTTGAGGGCCATAATGCTGCCGATGGTGAACTCTGACAGTTTTAGCTGGTTCTTATAAAATATGGGCACGGTAGTAAAAAGCTGAAAAAATGTGTACGCAAACATGATCGTCAGCAGAACGAAAAACATGTATTGTTTGTCGGCATACGGCGACCTGCCCTTTACTTTAGGCTGCAACTGCTTATCTTTCTTTGATGGTGTCTGTACATTGCGCTGTGGCGACAAAACAGTGCGCAGTAGCAGAGCTGCCCCGATATTGGTCAATCCATCTATCCAGAATATGAGGTGGTAATCTCTTGATGCAATGAAACCACCTATAGCACTTCCCACAGCAAAGC
>CANFLL010000186.1 GCA_947447825.1 Chitinophagaceae bacterium
TAGGGACTTATTTTTACACTGGCAGAAAGGAATTATATATTGACGGAATAACAAGAGCCGTATGAAGGGAGACTTTCACGTACGGTTCTGTGAGCGGCTTATGCTGAAATGCACTTGCCTACTCGACCGTAACATCCTTGCCAGCCACATTCGCAATACCTGTTCGTTGTAGGTAACCCAATGTGATAATTGCATTTAGTTTAAACCACACAAAGTGACAAACAAACACGAAGTGAGTACAATCATATATTAAATATTTTTTTGAAAATCTTAAAAACGCCATTACATAAGTATGGAAAATATATTAAAAAATAAACCACTCATCGCGATTATTTTTTTATGGACATTTATAAATATACTTTTCTTGTCCTTTTCTCAGGCTGATGCAGACTTTTATAAAGGTGATTTATGGCCATTTACTGTACATAAACTTTCACAAACATATGACTTGACCGAATTTATTTTATATGTGTTAGGACCAATAATTATTGGATTTGTTTATTCTCTTATAAAATCAAAAAATGAAAAATAAAGCCGTCATACTTTTAGTGATTTTACATTTTAGTGGAGTATTTTGTGTTGCTCAATACTATCCTAATAAAACGTTTGATTGGGAAAAAACACATGCCGACAGATTTGTAAATAGCCCTTGTTATAAAACATTAGGATTTAGTCCAGATGAAGACCCCGCAGAACAAGAAGAAAAATATAAGCGATGTGAAGAAGAAGAGAGAAACGAGAAAATAAAGCTTTATTCTCAAATAGGGTTTGGCATCTTGTTAGTTGCGGGATTTTGTGGTGCAATTATATATGGCATAAACAATCCATTCACCGATAAGTCAAATAAAATTAAGCCATCAATACAAGTTAAGCCCAAAGAAGAAGTTTCTATTAATTGGATTGATATACCTGAGGAAAATAAAATAGTTGAAGTTAAACAGGATGCTCAAACATTTTCTATTTCCAATCAACTTAGTGATGGGAATAGAACTGATGAGGAGGTTTCAGATATATTGAAATCGCCACCATCAAATAATAACGAAATAAGAACAGCTCTTGTATTTATTGGTGTTATGATATTAGTTATAGCATTAGCATATCTATATGGAACTAATTCGGAAGGTACAGGAGGTAGCTCTACATCAGCGCCTATTGTAGATTCCACCAAGACAGATTCTTCAAAAGTAATGGTAGACACTTCAAAGACATTTAATCAAAAACAAGACTCAATACTAGCTAGGAATACTTGGGATACAACAAAAGCATTTTCTGTTGACAGTGTAAGTGGGGGATTGCCCAATATCTCGAAAAATAAAGATAATTTATTAACATCTAAAACCATATACAGTGCAGACAATCATTATTCGTTTGACATACCAACAAATCTCGAATCAATTCCAATTTCTGAAGGTATCATAGAGTTTAATTTTGGTATTTCAGAAAAATTCAACGTCTATTCAGTGGTTAAAGAGAAGCCATATCGTGGAGATATTATCAAGGATATGATTAATAAGTCTAGCAGCGAGGATGAAAAAATGTTTCGGGAACATGGCTATAACATAACTATCTTAAAATCCTACTTGACACATATAAATAATAGGCTTACTTTCCTGCGCCTGTCGACAAGTAAGGTTAACGGAATAATAATTTACACCGAAGAAATAGACCAAGAGAGGAATAATAAACTTATTACATTAACAATGACCTGTCCTTATAACTTAAAAAAAGAATTTGACTCCTACTTTTCAATGATTGAAAATAGTTTGAATTAATAAATACCCAGTACTATATACGCAATGGCATCTTTATAGCTATATACTACAAAAATAACTTAAACTAGTATCTAATATCAATTCTTTTTAGTAGATTATATTATTAGATAATCATTAAAAATTGAAAGTTATGAATGTAAGGCAGCATTTTTTATGCAAAGATTTGAAGGCGTTAGAGCAAGTACTTAGTGGCATTGAATTAGGAAGATGTGTATTTCGAGGACAGTCTGATGTTTCTTTTCAACTACAAACAAGTTTGGCAAGACAATTTAGTAAATTAGATAATCAGGCATTACTTTTCAAGGGAGAAGAAATATTAAAGAAGTTCGAGCAGGAGGTTGTAGTCAAACAGTTATCAGAACACATTTATACGGACTCGTTTAGGTTTCAAAAGGAGAGTTTCAAAAACAGATGGCTGTTTATGGCGCAGGCGCAACATTATGGCATACCAACAAGGTTAATGGATTGGACAACTAGATGGGAGATTGCAATATATTTTGCTTCGGTTGATTCTAAATGTAATGAAAACAAGGCAGGTCAGTTGTGGGTACTTGATAAGACAGACTTAATTAATAATCCTGATTCGGTTTTATCAGATGCCTTATATAAACAAGACACTTTAACTTTTGATGATACTGTTTTATTTCAAGTGGCAACTGAGGATAGGTCTCAACAAAAGTTATCATTCAAAAGAATATATCAGCAAGACGGGAGATTCCTTGTATTGCCTGTCTCTGATTTAAAAACGCCTTTAGAGGAGAGAAAAGAGTTTCGAGATAGACTTACATTACTCAAAATAGCTCCATTATGCAAAATGGAAATGAAAGAGAGTCTAGGTAAACGAATGGATATTCCCTTTTTTCTTGAGAACATAAATGGGATCAAGCTTAAAAATGGTAGTTATGAAAAAATATATGACGATGTTTATTTCTATGGTAATATGGATGATAAACTGAAAAAAGTGGTTGACACAATTAGGCAAAGTTAGGCTTCGCATTATCTTAGTTGACCTCGACTGACAAATAACAAGGTGGACACACTAAACTATGGGCTACCTACAACAGAAATATTGCAAATATGGCTGGGGACGGAAGTAACTCGGCTTTAGTACTTTCTTTAGGCTTTTGTTTCGGGGGACGTAACACTATTGGGCATCGGTTCTTACATTTGGCTTTTGTAACAAGTATTAAGCTTTGGTGGTCGGCAGAGTGTGTCACGAGCAACAGGCGTAGAAGCGATTGTTGCGTAATTGTATAAATGATGGAAGTAGGTCTTCCGTACACGCTTTACAGCAGGAGTGTACAAACCGCCTAAAGGTGCTATTTTCAAAAGGAATGGTATTGAACGTTTAGGTTAAAAGGTGTTGTAAAACATCAGGTATGTGTAATGGAGTTGAATGCAAATGAACCATTGAAGACGTGTCGAAAGTGACGAAGTTGAGAGCCAAACTACCGATTTTCTGCCA
>CANFLL010000187.1 GCA_947447825.1 Chitinophagaceae bacterium
AGCCGTGGGTGTTACGGCGTTTAAAATCTTCGTCATCCAGATTCGTATTTATATGTGTTAATAAATTACCCCTATAATCCTACAACTTTTTTTCAAGTCACAAAAGTAATAAAATCAATCAAAAATTCCTTAACTTAACGACATTGAATCCTCATTTTTAAATCCACATACAAAGGCAGGACTGCTTTATTTGTTTCCTGTAAGTCTCAATAGTTCTTTATCTAAATCTGACAGAAAATTACGGTCTTGTTCTATTCTAAAGTGTTCATATTCGCCATGGGCTTTATCAATTGCTTGGTCATGGGATATATTGCCTGCATTTGCCAAAACGTCTAGACTGTTGCTTTCTAAAAACTTATTTGTTCTCTCCAGCCAATCTTTCATATTCATCAATTGGTTTCTTCTTGCCTGAAACTCTGCCAAATCCAAGAATGCACTTACCAGCAAGTTCAGGTCGCCTATTTCATTTTCCAGCAAGTAGTTTTTAGCAATACTTACATCACTTTTCAAAATCTTTCCTTCTGGAGCATTCTTCCATGAAGTCAAGCCCATATAATCTTTATTTTTATCTGCTCTAGAATGTACAAGCTCCGCTGCTGTTTTACCCGTAACGGCAAAGTGCAGTTTGTACTGCACCATCTTGTAAAACAATTTTGTTTCGTTGGCATCCTTATTATAATCGGCACTACATTGTTCAAAAATATCGCCTAGCTTTTGAAACAATCTCCTTTCGCTCGCCCTTATCTCCCTGATGCGTTCTAGCAATTCATCAAAATAATCCTTGCCAAACCGTTTGCCCTGTTTCAGTCTTTCATCATCCAAAACAAAACCCTTTATGATAAATTCCTTCAAGGTCTGTGTGGCCCAAATACGAAATTGGGTGGCTTGTTTGGAGTTTACCCGATAGCCAACAGCAATTACCGCATCAAGGTTGTAAAAATCTAGTTCTCTATTTACATCACGGTTACCTTCTTTTTGCACTATCCGGATTTTCCGGATAGTTGCTTCTCTAACCAATTCATTTGAGTTAAATATATTTTGCAAATGCTCATTTATCGTTCTTACATCTACACCAAACAGCTTACCCATTCGCTTTTGCGTAAGCCAAAAGGTCTCCTGATTAAAAACCACTTCTATTTTTACATTGCCAGTTGGGGTACTGTAAATTATAATATCGCTATTGATTGTTGTATTATCCATGTTATTGTCTATTTATTGCTCTATTTATTGCTCTATGCCTAAATGTGTAATTGCCAAAAATACCCACTTACTAAGCAATATTGTTAAAACAAAAAGTGCAGCCACCACCCGTAGGTAGTAACTGCACTTTGTATCCTTTATCACATTTATTTATATTGGTAATTACGTTAAACCAATATAGATAAAGTAATAATAAAAATCATTTCAACTTCATTTGTGCGTAAAAAGGATGATCTGGGTTTACTATCAGTTGTTGGCTTTGTGGATGAATTATAACATCCATATCTTCCAAAGGAATTGCGCCTAGCAATGGTTCGCAACCTGCTGGCATAACCATTGCTCTACAAGTGGTTGCCCTGTTTTTAAATCTTACCTGAACATTATCTACTACATCGCATTCAATGATTCTGCCATCGGCAGTTTCCCCTGCTCTTCTTTCTACAACCGGAAACTTTAGTTGTGTTTGTATCTCTTCATTTATGCATAAGTTATAAGAACCTGTATCTACTAGCATTGTAATATGCATTTGCTTCACCTCCTCTTCACCTATATAATGACGTTTAGCCAATATCAAATCTTCACCATTTATCAATGTAATATCTGCGTATACTAATCCCATAAAAACATTTTAGCAAATATACCCTTTAAAAAATAGAATAGTACCAAACCTAAAAGTGCAGCCAACATCTTGAAGATAGTTGCTGCACTTTTAATGTTGTAAAGGTTGTTGACTGTTGTAAGGTATCAGATTTGATAACTTTCAAAAAGTTGATAAATCTTACAACCCGATTTTTAGTCAATACTGAATTAGTTGTTAATCCTTGCGATAGATGGTTTAGTATTTACTAGTAGTGTCCATAAAGAGAAATTATAACTATACTTTCATTTATCACTTCATAAACTATCCTGTGTTCTTGATTTATTCTGCGACTCCAAAAACCAGAATAGTTTCCTTTTAATTGTTCGGGTTTACCCAAACCTTCATAAGGTGTAACTGCCATATTATTAACCAATTGAAAATATCTTCTTCAAGGTTTTCAAATCTTCAGTAGTCCATCGTAAAATCTGTTCAATAGCTAGTGGTTCAAAAACCACCTTAATCATTGGGAAGAAATTTATTAAAAAAGCCGCCAAGTTCAGCAGTAGCAACAACTACCTGCTTGCCCTTGGTATTGCCAGACTTGTAGTCGTCTATTGCCTTAATTACCTCTTGATTAGTAACAATACCACTTTCTTTTTTAGCCGCCCTCTTATGTGCCACTCGTAATTTTTGATGCGAAATATTTGTTGAAGTGTTCATGTATATCAGATTGCAATTTGTAATAATAAATTTTGTCAAATGTACCCAATAACTATTTCAAAACATACATTTTAAATACATGAGGTTGGAAGTGTTAGATTTTTATTTTTTGAAAGTTGACAAATCTTGCACAGTTAATATCCCAATAGCACTCCATTCATTGATAGCTTGTTTAATAAAACTACTGTTTGTTTAGTACAGATATAACAGCATTTAGCTCAGCGCAAAACAACACGGCTTCTTGTGTGTTGCGTATCACCTTTGAAAGACTGTCATTGCTTTGAGAGATTTTTCTTTCTGTTGCATTACTCAATATTGTCGAGCCCTTTGCAAGTTCACGAATATGATTAATCTTATTTTGTACTTTTTCTTTCATAATAACAAATATAAGGGATGCAAGACGGTAAGCTATCGCTGAACAGTCGAGTAGGCAAGGGTATTTCAGCCCAAGCCTCTCACAGAACCGTACGTGAAGTTCTCACTTCATACGGCTCGTATCATATCATCAAACGTGCTTAAAAACAGTCCAGTAATAAAACATCGTTG